>JBBDJF010000021.1:11539-41134 GCA_040880045.1 Sneathiella sp. | reverse complement strand
ATCTTCACCAAGGGCGCCGACGTCGGCGCCGACCTCGTCGGCAAGGTCGAGGCCGGTATCCCCGAGGACGATCCCCGCAACCCGGCGGTTATCGCCGATAATGTGGGCGACAATGTCGGTGACTGCGCCGGTATGGCGGCCGACCTGTTCGAGACCTATGCGGTGACCGTTGTCGCCACCATGGTTCTGGGCTCCATCTATTTCGCCAATGACACGGCGCTGATGAGCTACCCGCTGATGATCGGCGCGGTCTGCATCATCACCTCCATCATCGGCACCTTTTTCGTCAAGCTCGGCGCCAACAACAACATCATGGGGGCGCTCTACAAGGGCTTCATCGTGACGACGGTTCTCTCGGCCATCGCGCTCTGGCCGGTCACCATGCTGACCATCGGCATGGATACGGTCTACACGATCGGCGCCAAGGAATTCACGGGCATGAGCCTGTTCTTCTGCGGTCTTGTCGGGCTGGTGGTCACGGGTCTGCTGATCTGGATCACGGAATATTATACCTCGACCGAATACCGCCCGGTGCGCAGTATCGCGGCGGCGTCGGAAACCGGTCACGGCACGAACGTTATCCAGGGTCTCGCCGTTTCGATGGAGGCAACGGCGGTTCCGGCGATCATCATCTGCGCCGGTATCATTGTGTCCTACAACTTTGCGGCGCTGTTCGGGATTGCCATCGCGGTGACCACCATGCTGGCGCTGGCCGGTATGATCGTCGCGCTTGACGCCTATGGTCCGGTCACGGATAACGCGGGTGGTATCGCGGAAATGGCGGAAATGGACGAGGAGGTCCGCAAGACCACGGACGCGCTCGATGCGGTCGGCAACACCACGAAAGCGGTGACCAAGGGCTACGCCATCGGCTCCGCCGGTCTCGGCGCGCTTGTCCTGTTTGCGGCCTATACGGAGGACCTCAAGCATTTCATCAGCCAGGCGACCCCGACGGAGTTCAGCTTCTTCCAGGGCGTCACCCTCGATTTCAGCCTGCAGAACCCCTATATCGTCGTTGGCCTGATCCTGGGCGGACTGCTGCCCTACCTGTTCGGCGCCATGGGGATGATGGCGGTTGGCCGGGCGGCGGGCGCTGTTGTGCGCGAAGTGCGCCGTCAGTTCAAGGAAATCCCCGGCATCATGGAAGGCACCGGCAAGCCTGACTACGGCCGGGCAGTTGACATGCTGACCAAGGCGGCGATCAAGGAAATGATCATTCCGTCCCTGCTGCCGCTGCTCGCCCCGATTGTCGTCTTCTATGTGATGTATGGCATTGCGGACAAGTCGGCGGCCTTCGCGACGGTCGGTGCCATGCTTCTGGGCGTGATCATCACCGGCCTGTTCGTTGCGGTCTCCATGACCGCGGGCGGCGGGGCGTGGGATAACGCCAAGAAATATATCGAGGATGGCAACCATGGCGGCAAGGGCACCGATGCCCATGCGGCGGCGGTGACCGGTGATACGGTCGGCGATCCCTACAAGGATACGGCAGGTCCTGCCGTCAACCCGATGATCAAGATCACCAACATCATCGCGCTTCTGCTGCTGGCGGCGCTGGCTCACTAAGCCCTCCGCTCAACAGCTTCAATACAGAAAACCCCCGGTCATCGATCGGGGGTTTTTGCTTGTCCGCCTGGTGGGAGGAGGAGGCGGGGCCGGGTTACTGGCCTTCGCCTGCGGTGTTAAACCGGCCAAGGTTGCCGAACAGCTGCTCCAGCAGGCTGAGCTCGCGCCCGCCTGTCGGGGTCTCGCGCTGGACAATCTCGATTTCCTGACCGTCCTCAAGGCTGAGATCGGCGACTTCCGCGACGACGTCATCGATATCGAACAGGACGATCACGATGTTGCGCTCCTTCACTTCCTTGGCGAAGAAGGCGTAATGCTCGGTCTTGCTGCTGATATAGTACCAGGCGTCGCCCTCGGTCTGGAAGGTGGCGATGCTGGAAGGGGAGCCCATAATCTCCTGCACGGCGTCCTTGCTGGTGACGCCTGTCTGGATCAGCGCCAGCTGCTCCGGATCGAGGTGATAGCCCTGGTCGGTCTTGATGGGCTCGCAGGCGCTGAGCGCGAGGCCGATGACGGCAATGCAAAGCCCGGTCTTTAATTGTTTCATGGTCACGATGCCCCGGCGCCGCTTTAAGTTGACTATGCGTCGCGAAATGCTTAATTCAGGGACAATAAATGGCTTGCCAGTCGGCAAATGTCAAATTTTCTTGGTGATGCGACGCCAATATCTTGCATAAAATGTCGTCGCAACCGGAGCGCAGGAGCCGCCGCGTGGTCTTTGCAAAGTTTTTTCGCCGCAATCCGCAGGAAGCCGCCGCCGAGGCGCTGTATGCGGAAATCGTCCGTCAGTCGCGTCTGCCCGTGTTCTACGAGAGGGCCGCCGTTCCCGATACGGTCGATGGCCGGTTCGAGATGATCTTGCTGCATGCCTTTCTCGTCATGCGCCATCTGAAGGGGCGGGGCGATGCGGCGCAGAGGCTTTCGCAAAGGCTATTTGACCAGATGTTCGCGGATATGGACCAGAGTTTGCGCGAAATCGGCATTGGCGATCTGAGTATCGGCAAGCATATCAAGAAGATGGCCAAGGCCTTCTATGGCCGTGTCGCGGCCTATGAGGCGGCGCTGGATGGTGGCGCGGAATCGCTGGAAACGGCGCTGGAGCGCGATCATTACGGCTCCCTCGAAGAGGTGCCGGCGGAGGCAGTGCGGCTCCTTGCCGATTATGTCCGGGCGGCGGATGCGCGACTGGCCGACGCAGGGCTTGATCCGCTGCTGGCGGGAGGCGTTGATTTTGGCGATTTCAGCACGGGGGAAGCAGAGCCGGTTTAACCGGCATTTGCGGCGGTTTCCTGCCGCGAAACGGCGCGTTTTCGGGAAATCACAAAACCCATTGACCGCGCGCATCGAAACCAGTATTTTCGCGCCTTCGAATCGCCGCGGCCGTCGGAGGCCGCCTGCCGGTTCGACCGGAACGAATTTAGGAAGGACGTGTCGCTATGAAGAAAACCGGGGGTGGTTTCGCTCGGTTGATGAATGTTGAACGCCTCGGGCGCGAGCCGATGACGTTCGATATCCAGGCGACAGAGGAAGAATGTGACGCCCTGGCCACGGCCCTTGATATACGGGGCCTGTCGGACGTGGCGGCGAAGGGATCGCTGCTGCGCGAGGGGGCAAACGGGCAGGTTGCCGTCTCCGGACGGGTGGCGGCGACGGCGGTTCAGGCCTGCGTGGTCACGCTGGAACCGGTGTCACAGACGATTGACGAGGAATTCACGGTGTTCTACACCTTTGACCCTCAGGATATTGTCGTTGAGGAAACGGAGAAGGTCGTCGGGCTGGATGAGCCGGACCCGCCCGTGCTGATCACGGGGGGGCGGATCGATCTGGCGGAAGTGATACAGGAACAGATCGCGCTGGCGCTGGATCCCTATCCGCGAAGCGGCAGCCTGCCGGAAGTCCCGGTGGAGGTGGAACTGGACATCGAGCAGGTGAAGAAGGAGCAGGGGGTGCATCAGCCCTTTGCAAATTTGAGGGACTTGATGAGCAAGAAATGATATGAAGGCATAACGCAATTTCATATTGATATGATTTATATGTAGCCCTTACCCAAGGGCATCAAGAGTGAGAGACGAGAAAATGGCAGTACCAAAGAGGAAGACCACCAAATCCAAGCGCAACATGCGCCGGGCCCATGACGCCCTGGTGGGGACGCAGACGCAGGAATGCTCGAATTGCGGCGAAATGAAGCGTGCGCACCATATCTGCAGCGCATGCGGCCATTATGGCGATCGCGAAATTCTGGAAACGAGCGACATTCTCTAATCGGCGGATGCTGATTAGGATGGCCGGACCCGGACAGAAATATGCCTGAGAATATTGTCATTGCCCTTGATGCGATGGGAGGAGATCATGCTCCTGACATTGTGGTTAAGGGCATCGACATTGTCCGCATACAGTTTCCGAAGGCCCGGTTTTTGCTGTTCGGGGATGAGGCGCGGCTGGAGCCGTTGCTGAAGGCCCATCCCGGCGTCCGCGCCGTTTGCAAGCTTCGCCATACCGACGAGGCAATCAAGTCGGAGGACAAGCCCAGCCAGGCACTCCGTAAAGGCCGCAACAGCAGTATGCGCCTTGCGATCGATGCCGTGCGCGATGGCGAGGCCGGGGCCGTTGTCTCCGCCGGGAATACCGGCGCGCTGATGGCGATGGCGAAATTCTCGCTGCGCATGATGGCGGGGATTGACCGCCCGGCGATTGCCTCCGTCCTGCCGTCCCCGCGCGGGGAGACGGTAATGCTGGACCTTGGCGCCAATGTCGAATGCGACGCCGACAACCTTGTACAGTTCGCCTTCATGGGCGCCGATTTCGCCCGCGCCGTGCTCGGCCGGGTGCCGCCGCGGGTCGCCCTCCTCAATGTCGGGAGCGAGGAACTCAAGGGCCATGAAACCATCAAGGCGGCAGGGGATCGCCTCCGCTCCATCGAGAACCCACCCTTTGAATATCAGGGCTTCGTCGAGGGCGATGACATCACGCGCGGCGTCGTCGATGTCATCGTCACTGACGGCTTTACCGGCAATGTGGCGCTGAAAACCGCCGAGGGGGTGGTGCGGCTCTTTACCGATTTCCTGCGCGCCGGGTTCAAAAGCTCCCTGATGTCGCGCATCGGCTATCTTTTCGCCCGTGGCGGCCTGAATATCCTGCGCGAACGGCTGGACCCGCGGGTCTATAACGGCGGGGTGCTGCTCGGCCTCAACGGGATCTGCGTCAAAAGCCATGGCGGCACGGACGAGACGGGATTCGCCAATGCGATCGGCGTCGCAATCGAGATGGTGTCCGACGATCTGGTCGAGAAAATGCGCGAACATTTCGAGACCTTTGATATGGCGGAAAAAATGGGTAATAATAGCGCCGGGTCCGCGACGGATGCCGAGGAAACGGTCGAGACGCCAACAAAAAAGGCCGCCCCAAAAATGGATCAAGCGTCCAGCTCTGCTGAAGACGCCGGATAGAACAGGAAATTTATGCGCCGCTCAGTCATTACCGCCACCGGATCCTACCTGCCAGAACGAATCCTCACAAATGAAGAGATCTCGACCATGGTGGATACGACCGACGAATGGATCGTCGCGCGGTCCGGGATCAAGCAGCGTCATATCGCGGCAGACGGCGAACTGACATCGGACCTCGCGACCCACGCGGCGCGCGCGGCGCTGGAGATGGCGGGGCTGACGCCCGATGACATCGACCTGATCGTGCTCGCCACCGCGACACCGGACGAAACATTCCCGGCGACCGCCACCGTGGTGCAGAAGAACCTCGGCATGACCGGCGGCTTCGCCTTTGATATCCAGGCGGTCTGCACGGGATTTCTCTACGCGCTGGCGACGGCGGACAATTTCATCAAATCCGGGCAGGTGAGCCGCGCGCTCGTCATCGGCGCCGAGACTTTCTCGCGCATTCTCGACTGGGAAGACCGGACGACCTGCGTCCTGTTTGCCGACGGGGCAGGCGCCATCATCCTTGAGGCGCAGGAGGGCGCGGGCACGACCGATGATCGCGGCATCCTGACCAGCCATCTGCATTCGGACGGCGACAAGCATGACCTGCTCTATGTCGACGGCGGGCCGTCCTCCACCGGGACGACCGGTTATCTCCGCATGGAGGGGCGGGAGGTGTTCCGCCATGCGGTCAACAACCTCGCCAGCGTCGTGCATGAGGCAATGGACGCGACCGGCCTCACCACCGACGATATCGACTGGCTGATCCCGCATCAGGCAAACAAGCGGATTATCGACGGCACCGGCAAGAAACTTAAACTCGATCCTGAGAAAGTTGTCCTAACCGTCCATAAACACGGCAATACTTCCGCAGCCTCCGTTCCGCTCGCCCTTGATGAGGCGGTGCGCGACGGGCGGATACAGCGCGGCGACCTGCTGCTGCTGGAGGCGATGGGCGGCGGCTTTACCTGGGGCTCGGCGCTGGTGCGTTGGTAAATCTGCGAATCTCTCAATCGGTCGCTTCCCGGGACCCTCATTCCCTGATCAATTTCAATCGGTTATCGCGTCTTTTTGCCAAAAAACCCGCATTTAGGCAAGGAACGGGCGGAAATTGCATCTTTATGATTGACGCCGCCCGCCGCATTGATAATCCTGTTAGGTCTAACGGGGTAAAATCATGACAAAAAACACATTGACCAGAGCAAATTTGGCAGAGGCTGTCTATCAGCAGGTCGGCTTGTCGCGGAACGAGTCCGCCGATCATGTTGAGGCGATTCTGTCAGAAATTTCCGACCGGCTCGTCGCCGGTGAAACCGTAAAGATTTCCTCTTTCGGCAGTCTGCAGGTGCGCCAGAAGTCCGGGCGCGTCGGCCGCAATCCGAAAACCGGGGAAGAGGTGCCGATCAATCCGCGCCGCGTCCTCGTCTTCCGTGCCTCTCATGTTCTGAAAGACAAGATCAACGACGGCAACGGTGGCGCATAACGTGGCGAGAGAGGCGCAAAAACTGCAAAAATCGCCGGATGCCTTTCGCACCATCAGCGAGGTCTCGGCGGAGCTGGACGTGCCGCAGCATGTCCTGCGCTTCTGGGAGACGAAGTTCAGGATCGTCAAGCCGCTGAAGCGCGGCGGCGGGCGGCGCTACTACCGTCCCTCCGATATCGAGCTGATCCGCGGCATCCGCGACCTTCTCTACAAGCATGGCTTCACCATTCGCGGCGCGCAGAAACTCCTCAAGGAGCAGGGCGGCCGCATCGACAATGTCGACGCCATGGTCTCCGCCGCGCGGGCGGACGGCAATCCGGCGCTCAGCCATTCGGCGGGTGAGGCGGACGCGCCGCTCTCAAGCGATGACAAGGCGCAGATCCGCCGCGTTCTCGGGGAGCTGAAGGAGCTGAAAGAGCTGCTCGCCTGAGCCGTGCAGAGGGAATTTCGGCGGGCATGAAAAAATATGCCGGTGCCGCATAACGGGCGTTGCCAACGCGCCTGCCCGTCAGTATAGTGCGCCAGCCTTTGGCACCCATGTCGGGCAGTAGCGCAGCCTGGTAGCGCACTTCACTGGGGGTGAAGGGGTCGTCGGTTCAAATCCGGCCTGCCCGACCAAATCAAGCCTCGAAACTCCGGTTTCGGGGCTTTTTTAGTGGCGTCCCTCAATCTCGTTAAGCGCGGCTTCGGCAAGAAAGGCTGATCGGGTCAGACCGCGCAGCCTGGCCGCCTGATCGATGGCGTCGAGCGTGCCCTTGTCCATGGAGACGTTGGCGCGGACGATCCGCGACCGGCTGGTCACCAGCGGGATCGCCATCAGGAAAGCGCCCTGTGCAATTTCCTCCGCCACCTCGGCGCGGATTTCCTCAAGATCGCGAGGCTCCGGCACCGCTTCGCCCTCGAAATAAAGAGCGAGCGCTTCCACGGCGTTGGATTGCAGGTCGGAGAGGTCATCGGCGGCGGAAAAGCAGCCCGGCGCATCGGGAAACTCGACCCCATAGGCGCTGTCCGGGTCCTTATGGACGAGGGCGATAAACTGTTTCATGCCATTCTCTCCTTCAAATCCAGCCCGCCATTTTCGCGATACTGCGCGCCGTGCCGAGCGGCAGGTCCTTCTTCGGGTGCGGCACCACGACGACAAGCGCATTTTTGCGAAACTTGTGATGTGATCCCTTCACCGCGACCAGCTCGAAACCGTCCTGCAACAACCTCCTGACGATCCTTCTGCTGTCCCGCTCCATGCGCAAATATATACACATTTTCGGATATATGTCAAGATTGCCGGTTCAAATCCGGCCTGCCCGACCAAACAAAGCCTCGAAACTCCGGTTTCGGGGCTTTTTTAGTGGCTGAAACAAAAGTGTTTTTATTCCTCATTTTAAGATGCCAGCGGCGCAGGTTGGAGAGTTTTAAGAGTTGAAAGAAGCAATTCGTTTTTTCAAGCAGGCAGATTGCTCGTGGACAAGCTTAATATCTTCAAAGAGTAGTTTCGCTAACGGATTTTCATTATCTGCGTGATCCGCGCCAAGCCTTTTAGTTACGAACTCGATTGATTTTAGAGTTTTCTCAATCCGCCATCCATAGACTGGTTCATGATGGGCAAGCCGATTGCGAGTCTGGTAGATCTGCTCAAGATGCGGTGAGATATCAGCTCTGCGTAACTTTTTGTCAGGAAAAGTGCGTTTTAGAGATGTCTTCCATAGGGTTTCTTCATAGTCGTTTGCATACATTCTCTTCCAGAAAAACAATGTCAGTTCCGCTATCACCTTTCCGGTTGTTACATTGATCTTTTCTTGACGTTTCGCTGCACGCTTCTTGTGTTTCAGGTCTCGTGGTTTCCCCATTGGGAATGCCTGATTATCCAGGGTATGCTTTTCATTTTGCTTTAATTTAGTGTATTCGGCGCGCCGTGCGCTCGCTAATGCCTTGCCAATATTGTTCTTTTCTGATTCACGAAACTCGAATGGCGGGGGCGGATTTAGCAGCCAGTCCGGTGTGTTGAAATGGTCGCTCAAATTGTTACACACGGCGTTTCTGATTGCGATCTCAATCACTGCGGTAACAGTCATCAACGAGGCCCCTAATCGGAGGATTTGTTGATGCAGTTCAATTGCTTCACGAGTAGATCCAGTCAGTGTTTCTAGAGCATTCAATCGTTCTGCAGACAAAAGTGTTCCTATTAGGCGGATATCATTGTCGTTCAAATTCATTGACAAAACCTCCAATTTTCACTATATTGTCAATTGAAAAGTCGCGATTGTGTCGGCAGTTGCCTTCGGGTGGACGGACCCCCGACTTATGAGGGACACTCGAAAGAGTGTCCCTTTTCGATTTTTCGCTGAATATTCTTCTTGTGTGGTTTTGATCCGCCATCCGCTTTATCCTCCCAAAAACAGGGCACGTAATAGGCGAAGTTTAAGCGGTTAATTTCGCAAGTCAATTCCTTCGAATCCGGATATTCCTGCCCTTTCGCAGCCGCTTTGGTTGTTCTGCTGGCGGAGGCTTGCTCCTCATGACCCCGGATCAGGTCATCGATGGTGGTGCCGAGGGCGGTGGCGGGGGTTTTCATGGCGCGCATGCCGCCGTCTTTCTTGCCCGCTTCAATCTCGCTGATCGGAGACCATCCATCGCCTTGTGCCAACCCCTGCGGCGGAGTGCCGCAACTTCCTGCGGCATATTGCTTTTGGCCGGGATTGGGCTATGTTGCGGGCCATGACGACGGATATTGAGGAAAACAGGGCCGCGGGCGCGAGCGACGGGCGCAAGCTGGTGGTGGGCTGGCTGGCGCTGGTGGCGCTGCTGGTGTTTGCCATGATCGTGCTCGGCGGGGTCACGCGGCTCACCAATTCGGGCCTCTCCATGACCGAGTGGAAGCCGGTGACGGGCTGGCTGCCGCCGCTCTCCCATGAGGCCTGGACGGCGGAGTTCGAGCGTTACAAATCCTTCCCCGAATACCAGAAAATCAACAAGGGCATGAGCCTCGCCGAGTTTCAGGGCATCTATGCGTTTGAATATGCGCACCGGGTGCTGGGGCGCGTCATCGGCCTCGCGTTTTTTGTGCCCTTCGTGCTGCTCCTGTTATTGAAGAAAATCCCGCGCAGCATGGCGCCGCGGCTGGCGCTGCTGTTCCTGCTCGGCGCGGCGCAGGGGGGGATGGGCTGGTTCATGGTGATGAGCGGCCTCGTCGATCATCCGGACGTCAGCCATTACCGCCTGACGGCGCATCTCGCGCTCGCCAGCCTGATCTTCGCGGCGCTTTTGTGGACGATATTCGATCTGCTGCGCGGTCCTTACGCGGGCTATCCCGAGGCCCATGGCGCGGTGCGGCGGGCGGCCTGGGGGCTGCTCGCGCTGATCGCGCTGCAGATCATCATTGGCGGCTTTGTCGCCGGGCTCAACGCGGGCTTCATCTATACGGACTGGCCGCTGATGGGCGGGACCTTCCTGCCCGCCGATATGTTCGACCTTGTGCCGCTTTATCATAACTTCATTGAGAACCCCTCGACCGTGCAGTTTGTCCACCGGATCGTCGGCTATGCCATCGCCGGGGTCAGTATCTGGCTCTATCTGATCAGCCGGGGGCGGGATTTGGGCGCGGGTGCGCGGGCCGGTATTGCCGCGCTTGTGAGCATGGTCTTCGTGCAGGTCTTTCTCGGCATCGTGACTTTGCTCTATGTGGTGCCGGTCCCGCTCGGCGCGGCGCATCAGGCGGGCGGTATGATCGTGCTCGCCCTTGCACTGTTCGTTGTCCATGAACTGCGGGCGGAGCAGGACACGAAAAAACCGGTCAGCGCCTAGGCTGACCGGTATGCTTTGGGCTTCCGCCTAGTTTCCATGAGGCGCAGAAGCTGCCCCATGGGCCGGGTCACCGAGATGCATGGGGTTACAGGCCGTCCGGTTTGCCATCGCCTTTCGCATCAGTTTCGCTCTCTGTTGTCGCCATTCCTCCGTCTCGGGTTTCATCGGTTTGCGGATCGCCAGATGTTTTTTCAACCGCGCACCCAGCCAGCGCTAGAGTAATGAGTATCGGAAATAGTACTTTAAAAAGAAATAAATGTTTCATAATAAACTCCAGATTGTATATATGTGCGTAATGAACTGTCCGGTCGCGACTTTGTCAGACAACGCAGGCCGCTCACCTATGCCAGGTGGCTGGGGCTATCGGCTGACCGGTGGAATGATTTATCAGCCGCCGCATCAGGGGCGCGACCTGAATTGCCGGAGAGCTTTAGTCTGTGAATGCTGGATCCGTGATCAGTACGCCGACTACGATGTCATCAAAGGTGATCACCTCTTGCTCATCTTCATCCAATTCTTGCGGTTCTAATGTAATCTCCTCGGGACCGGTATCCGAGATATCCAGGTTAATCGGATCGAAGTCGGCAACAAAGCCGGTCTCATAGTATGTGTGAACGCCGACAGTTGTGAGGCTAAAGGGCGCCAGACTCAAGGGTACAGCATCGATGCCTGAATCGGGCGTTGCGAGCAACAGTCCAGGAGTGAAGCTGAGACTTGCCGTCACATTGCCGACATTGATGCCGCCGTAAGTCTGCGACATCGCGCCGCCGTTGTTGATCGTTGCGGTCACATCGCCCTTCGTAACGGTGATCGTACCGTCGTTTTCCGCGAGGGCGGGAACCGCCAGCAGGGACAGGGCAAGAACGCCGGTTGCCAGTTTAAACATTAATTTTCTCCTGTAAAATAAACTTAAATTTGGTGAAATGCTGGTTTTCCTGTTGATCATATTTTCTTGTTATGAATTTGCGGGCCGGGTGTCTTCGACACCCTCCACGGCATCGACGATCTGCTGGCAATCCTGCTTCAGCGCCGGATTAAGCTGTGTCAGCATTTCATAAAGGCCGAATTGCAGCATCGACCGCAGCGAGAGCTGCAGCGGTTCACGGTTCTGACCGCTGATATCGAGATCGACCAGCGTATCGCCGAAAAAGCGCCCGATGCCGAAACCCGCCTCGTCGGCGAAAATCTGCTTCGAGATATTGACCGCCGCCAGCACCTCGGAGGTGCGCGCATCGGTAAGATGCAGATCGAGGCCGACAATGGCGCGGTTCTGCCGGTAGCGCGGCCCGATCCCGGCGATGGTCAGCTCTGCCGCCGCGCCCGGAATGAAATCAAGGGTATTGATGGAGCCGGTAATATAATAGTCCATCAGCTTGAACTGCTTGGCATCGCGCAGGCCGAGCTTGATTTCGGTGACGACGGGGCGCGGATCGCGGCGGTTGACGATGGATTCCGCCCGGGCCTGAACCAGGGTTGTCTGCATCATATCGCCCGCTCCCTGGGTGATATATTTGCCGGTACCCGCGAACTCCGAGCTGAATTTTCCGGTGGCGTCGGTTATCTCACCAACGGCCCAGACACCGCCGAGCTTGGCGCGACTGGCGATACAGCCGATCAGGCGGTCATAGGGCGTCACCATCGATTGCACATGCGGCCCGGCGGGAAGCGCCACATTCTCCTGGCTGGTCGCCAAGCATCCGCCGAGAAAGACAGGCAGGATGAGGGTGAGCTTAACGAGTGATCGCATCTTCGGCTCCTATATAGCAGGTAAGATCGCCTGTAGTCGTTTCGCTGTCCCCGCCGGATTCATTGACCGTTGTGGCCGTCGCCGCGCCGCAATTGATCGGCGTCACGTGAACGCCGTCGCCGACCGCATCGTTAAAGAACACCTGATTGCCGATCGCGGTTGATTGTGGGCCGATATAGGTGAAATGTGTGTGGTACTGGTCCCAGCCGTCATAGAAACCGTTTTCCTTCTTCTCGATCAGTTCCGCGATGACAGACTTCGTAAGAATGTCATAGGATGTCTGGAAACCTGCGCTGTTGTTCCAGCCTTCTGCCGTCGTGACCGTGCCGTCCTTGGCCGCCGCCGTCGTTGAAACAATAAACAGTAAAGCGGATAGTATTAAAATTGAATATTTCATAATTTTGCCTTAATAAATTCGTTTTTACTTAATTAGTTATAAATAATAAATGTTCAATAATAAAATATGGAAATAATAAATGATAAAAAATCTTGATCATTTTGTATTAACGGTTGTCGATTTAGAACGAACGAAAGCATTTTATTGTGAAATACTTGGAATGACTTTTGAAGAATTCGCAAAAGATCGTCAGGCGCTGAAATTCGGACAATCGAAAATCAACCTGCATGTCGCGGGGCGCGAGCTCTCGCCGCGGGCGCATCTGGCGAAGCCGGGCACGGCGGATCTGTGCTTTATTATCGACGGGGAGCTGGAGGCGATGCAATCCCGGCTGCTGGCGGCCGGGATTGCCATTCTGGAGGGTCCGGTAAAACGGACCGGGGCGCGGGGGTCGATCACGTCGCTTTACGTGCGCGACCCCGACCTTAACCTGATTGAGCTATCCGTTTACGATAGCTGAGGCGGATCAGCTGGCGGCCATTGCCTGATCCAGATCGGCGATG
Organism: Sneathiella sp.; assembly: GCA_040880045.1. GTDB lineage: Bacteria > Pseudomonadota > Alphaproteobacteria > Sneathiellales > Sneathiellaceae > Sneathiella. The sequence goes on along the minus strand of JBBDJF010000021.1, from coordinate 28,206 downwards.
ATATCCTCGACATTCTCGATGCCGACGGAGAGGCGGATGACATCCGGCCCGGCGCCCGCCGCCACCTGCTGTTCCTCGTCAAGCTGGCGATGAGTGGTCGAGCTCGGGTGGATGATCAGGCTGCGTGTATCGCCGATATTGGCGAGATGCGAGAACAGCTCGACTGACTCAACCACCTTGACCCCGGCGTCATAGCCGCCCTTGATCCCGAAGGTCAGCACCGCTCCGGCGCCGCCATCTAGGTACTTCTGACCGAGGTCATAATAGGGATCGTCCTTGAGGCCCGCGTAGGAGACCCAGCTGACCTTGTCATGCTTTTCAAGATATTCCGCGACTTTAAGCGCGTTGGAACTGTGCCGTTCCATGCGGAGCGGCAATGTCTCGATCCCGGTCAGGATCAGGAAGGCGTTGAACGGGGAGAGGGCGGGCCCGAGATCGCGCAGGCCCAGCGCCCGGCAGGCAATGCCGAAGCCAAGCTCGCCGAAGGTCTCGTGGAATTTGAGGCCGTGATAGGAGGCGTTCGGCTGGCTCATGGTCGGGAATTTGTCCGACGCGCTCCAGTCGAATTTGCCGCTATCGACAATCACGCCGCCGACGGAATTGCCATGGCCGCAGAGGAACTTCGTCGCCGAATGCACCACGATATCCGCGCCCCATTCAATCGGGCGGCAGAGATAGGGTGTCGCCAGCGTGTTGTCGACGATCAGCGGGATGCCCGCCTCATGGGCGATATCGGCGATGGCCTTGATATCGGTCATGACACCGCCGGGATTGGCGAGGCTTTCGATAAAGATCGCCTTGCATTTCGGGGTCAGGGCCTTTTTGAAATCCTGAGGGTCCTTCGGGTCGACAAAGGTCGCGTTCCAGTCGAACTTCTTGAAGGACTGGCTGAACTGGGTGATGGAGCCGCCATAGAGCCGGGTGGAGGCGAGGAATTCATCGCCGGGCTGCATCAGGGTATGAAAGATGATGAGCTGCGCCGCATGGCCGGAGGAAACGGCAAGGCCGGTCGCGCCGCCCTCAAGCGTCGCCACTCGTTCCTCCAGCACCGCGTTGGTCGGGTTGGTCAGGCGCGAATAGATATTGCCGAAGGCCTGAAGGTTGAACAGCTCCGCCGCGTGATCGACATCGTCGAAGACATAGGACGCCGTCTGGTATATGGGGGTGGCGCGGGCGCCGGTGGTCGGGTCCGGCTTGGCGCCGGCATGGATGGACAGGGTTTCGAATTTTGGAGTGCTCATGCTATTTTTTCCCTATGAGTGTGGATCGTTTTGAAGAAATCACGCCGGACCGGCCGCCCATGAAGGCGATTTCGCCGGACAGGCGCCCGTATTCTATTTTCGGGCAGCGGTTCATGACGACTTTCAGTCCTGCCGCCTCCGCCGTTGCCGCCGCGCCGTCATGGCGGACGCCAAGCTGCATCCAGATGACCTTCGCGCCGATGTCGATGGCCTCGTCCACGATGGGCGGGATCGCCTCGCTGGCGCGAAAGCAATCGACCATATCGATGGGGACGGGTATATCGCCAAGCGAGCCATAGGCCGTCTCACCGAGGAGTTCCTGCCCCGCGAGGCCCGGATTGACCGGAATGCAGCGATAGCCCTTGCGCTTGAGATATTTCATCACATAGTAGCTTGGCCGCGACGGGTTGCTGCTCGCGCCGACCACGGCGATGGTTTTTACGTCATTGAGGATGCCGCCGATATAGTCATCGGCGTAGGTGTCATGGTTCATGCAGGTTATTTCCCCCGCCATTCGGGTTTGCGCTTGTCGAAAAAGGCGGTCAGGCCTTCCTGTGCGTCCTCGGTGGCCATATTCTCGCACATGACGGCGGAGGTATAGTCATAGGCTTTATCGAGCGGCATTTGGAGCTGCCTGTAGAAGGCGGCCTTGCCCATTTTCACCACGACCGGGGATTTGGACGCGATATTCGCCGCCATTGCCTGAAGATGGGGCCCCAGTTCATCGGCGGGCAGGGCGGCGTTGATCAGGCCGATCTCGACGGCGCGCGCGGCATTGATGAAGTCGCCGGAGAGCAGCATCTCCATCGCCTGCTTGGCCGCGACATTGCGGCCGAGCGCGACGCCCGGCGTTGTGCAGAACAGGCCGAAATTGATCCCCGACGTGGCGAATTTCGAATCCATAGAGGCATAGGCCAGATCGCAGGAGGCGACAAGCTGCGTTCCCGCCGCCGTCACCGCGCCATCGACGCGGGCGATCACCGGTTGCGGCAGGTTGACGACGCTCTGCATCATGGCGCTGCATTGCGCGAACAGATCCTCCAGCGTGCCGTCGTGTTGCCCGCCCAGAACCTCCTTCAGGTTATGGCCGGAACTGAAGATCGGGCCCGTCGCCTCGATAATCACCACATGGATATCCGGTGAGCCCGCGATCCGGTCGAGAGTCTCCTGCAGCCGCGTCATCATCGCGCGGGAGAGGGAATTGCGGCTTGACGGATCGTCGAGGCTGATCGTCGCGATCGGACCGTCGACAGTGAGACGGAGGATATCCTTGTTATCCCTGGTGGTGATTTCCCTGGCGGACATGGCGCTTTCCTTTTTAAGTCCCGAGTTTTGACAAATACCATAATCCTTTCTGGCGGCGGATCAATGGCGGAGCGGTAAATTTTCTGAACGGTGCGGAAGGGCTTGCGATGCCCCCGGACTAATTATATCTTGCCCCGACCCGAAAGAGGAGAAACCGCCCGTGCCCGCCATGACCGCCGAAATGCTTGAAGCCTTCAACCGCGAACAGTTCCCGCAGGTCGACCACCTCGGCCTGAAGGTCGAGCATGTCGACGACAATTCGATCACCGTCAGCATGACGACGGCGGAGCGGCATCTGCGCCCCGGCGGCACCGTCTCCGGCCCGACGATGATGGAGCTGGCCGATGCCGCCATGTATCTGCTGCTGCTCGCCCAGATCGGCCCGGTCGCCCTGGCGGTGACGACCAACCTCAATATCAATTTCCTGCGCAAGCCCGCGCCCGGCAAACTCGTCGGGAAGGGGCGGCTGCTCAAGCTCGGCAAGACCCTTGCCACCGGGGAATTCAGCCTTTTTGCCGGCGCGGCGGACGATCCCGTCGCCCATGTCACCATGACCTACGCCATCCCGCCGAAACGCTGACGCGGTGGTAGCGGAAAAATGTGAGGTATTATAATACCGTAATCATAAAAGCGTGAAATAACAGCATTATTTCGGTTGACTTGGGCATGGAGTGGGATTATATCCCGCACCAGACTGGGGAGCCAATCGCTCCCTTTATTTTGTTGTGGCACGCTTGATGCGAAGGCTTGAGTTACATGAAAACCTATTCTGCGAAACCGTCCGAGGTGGAGAAGAAATGGCTGCTGATCGATGCTGAAGGGCTCGTTCTCGGTCGTCTCGCCTCGATTATTGCGACCCGCCTGCGCGGCAAGCATAAACCGATGTATACCCCGAATATCGATTGCGGCGACAATGTCATTGTCATTAACGCAGAGAAAGTCGCGCTGACCGGCAAGAAGCTGACCGACAAGATTTTCTACTGGCACACCGGCTATCCCGGCGGCATCAAGAGCCGGACCGCCGAGAAAACACTGGGCAGCGCCCATCCGGAGCGGCTGATCCTGAAAGCGGTGGAGCGGATGATCCCGCGCGGCCCCTTAGGGCGGGAGCAGTTCAGCAACCTCCGCGTTTATGCCGGGGCGGAACATCCCCATGCCGCGCAGAACCCCGAAGTGGTCGATGTTGCGTCGATGAATTCCAAGAATGTAAGGAGCGCCTGAGTATGGCCGATGAAGCAAACTCCCTTGAGGATTTGAAAGACCTGACCGAAGGCAAGGCCGCAGGCACGCCGGTCGCTGCCGAAAAGGGCGCCGAGGTGATCGAGGCTGCCGAGGTTATCGAAGTGGAACTGCCCGATCCCGTGATCGATGCGCAGGGCCGCTCCTACGCCACCGGCAAGCGCAAGAACGCCATTGCCCGCGTCTGGATCAAGCCCGGTTCCGGCAAGGTCACCGTCAATGCCCGCGACCAGGCCGTCTATTTCGCGCGCCCCGTGCTCCGCATGGTCCTGCTGCAACCCTTTGAAGTGACCGACCGCGTCGGCCAGTTCGATGTGATCTGCACGGTGAAGGGCGGGGGTCTCTCCGGCCAGGCCGGTGCGGTCCGCCACGGGATTTCGAAGGCGCTGATGGCCTATGAACCGGGCCTCCGCCCGGCGCTGAAAGCCGAAGGCTTCGTCACCCGCGACAGCCGCGTGGTGGAACGCAAGAAATACGGCCGCGCCAAAGCCCGCCGCAGCTTCCAGTTCTCCAAGCGCTAAGCGCGAGAGCTACAGACCACGGAAAAAAGGCTCGCTTCGGCGGGCCTTTTTTTGTGGCCAGGGGGTCAGGCGTCTGGTGGCGGTTCAGTCTTTGCTGCCCGGGCGGGCGTCAGAATTCTGCCTTGAGGCTCGCGGTTGTCCAGGTGGCTTCGACGAACGTGCCGCCGTTTTCCCGGTTGCCAACTGTCAGATGCCCGCCGCGCGCTTCCACGTAGCGCTTGCAGACATAGAGGCCCAGCCCGAAGCTCTTGTAGCTTTCAGACGCCAGAAAGGCGCCCCGGATAAGGAACGGCGAGTGGAAGCTGTCCAGCACATATTGCGGGAAGCTCGCTCCATCGTCCTCAATACGGCATTTGACGGTTTCCGGATTTTCGGAATACCACCGGATCGTGACCGAGCCGCCCGTAGCGGTATGCCGCAGGGCGTCGGAAATAAGGTTGCCTTGAACCAGGTTGCCAACCTCCCGGTCCGCCGTGATCCGTTTCGGCGCCGTTTCATCCCTGATCAGGCTCACATGCTTTCCCTCCTCGCGGGCGATTTTGGAGAACATGTTCACGACCCCTTCCGAATGCGCGACCGGGTCATAGACTTCGCCTGTCAGCTTGTACCCTTCCGTTTCCAGCTTGCGAAAGAGGAGGATGTCATCCACCATCGTGAGCAGATGATCGGCGCTGTTCAGGATATTCCCGACGTAGCCCTTGTAGCGCTCGTTCTGCATCTCCCCTAAAACCCCGTCATTCATGATCTGCGAAAACCCGATGATGGCATTGAGGGGCGTGCGCAGATCATGGCTCATGGAGGCGAGGAAATTATCTTTTGTCTGGTTTGCAACCGTCGCCTCGGCAAGGGCGTTTTCGAGCGCCATGGCGCTATGGTTAGTGCCGGTTATATCGAGGATTATCGCGCAGAAATAGGATCGTCCCTTTTCCGTATAATACTGAAGATGCACTTCCACATCATATGTCGACGCGTCCTTTCGCTTGTGGATCGTCTGGAATGTCAGCTTTTCCTCCTCTCCGTCTATCAGCGGCTGGATCATTTCCCGGAACGCGGACGCGGAAAACTCCGGCTTGACATCAATTGGCGTCAGATGCCGGAGCTCGTCAAAGCTATAGCCCAGGTTCAGAAGGGCGCCCCGATTGACAAACAGGAACTTGAGCGTTTCGCCATCAAAAAGATAAATTTCGTTCAGTGAACTATGGATGATCTGCCGCAACAGGTTTGGTGGAAAATCCAGCTGTGTGTCCAGCTTCATGGCAGAGGCCCTAATATTCGAATGTAATAAATTTGTAATATGCCGGCAGTCTATGAATAAATACTCCTTTTTACAACCCGCATTCCGCCGTAAACTGTTCCCATGGAAAGTCGTGAGTTTATCAAATCCCTGACCGCGCCGCAGCGCATCCTGTTCACAAAGCGCTCGGATGTGCGGGGGCTGCTGCATCTTGGCGGTCACGCGGGGCTGATTTTGCTGATCGGGGCGCTGATCGCGCTCAAGGGGCCGGGCTGGCCGCTGTTGATGCTGCCGCAGGGGATATTGATCATCTTCCTCTTCACCGCCCTGCATGAGAGCATCCATCGCACGGCGTTTCGGAGCCTCTGGCTCAACAAGGGGGTTGCGAAGCTGTGCGGGCTGCTGGTCCTGCTGCCGCCGGAATGGTTCCGCTATTTCCATATCGAGCATCACCGCTTCACGCAGGACCCGTTGCGCGACCCGGAGTTGCGTTCCCCCAAACCCGAAACCGTGGGGCAATATATCTGGCATATCTGTGGTATCCCGATCTGGATTTCGCACGCAAAAACCCTCCTCAGGAACGCCCTTGGCCGCATCGATGACGCCTTTGTGCCCATGCATGGCCGGGCGGCGGTGACGCGGGAGGCGCGGCTGATGCTGCTCACTTACGCAGGCCTCGCGGCTCTCTCGGTCGCGTTCGGCTCGGCTCTGCTGCTCTATGTCTGGATTTTACCGGCCCTCATTGGCCAGCCGTTCCTGCGGCTCTATCTGCTGGCCGAGCATGGCCTCTGCCCGGAGAATGCGGAGAGTGCGGACAGCTTCACCAATACCCGGACGACCCTCACCAATCCGCTGATGCGCAAGCTCGCCTGGAACATGCCGTTTCACGCCGAGCATCACGCCTTTCCCGCCGTGCCGTTTCATGCGCTTGAAAGGCTGCATATGCTGACGCGCCCGCATCTGAAGGAGACCGAGGCGGGCTATCTTTCATTCCACCGGAAATATCTGCGGCGGCTCGCGCGATAGCCCTCATGCCACCTCGCTCAGGGACCGCGTCTCGCCGATCTTGAGGATCAGGGCGTTTTCCGCGCCATAGTTCTGGTCGATGGCGGCCTGGCGAAAGCGCACCGGAGGCTCGAACGGGTCCTCGGGCGTCAGGAGGATCGTGCCCCAATGCATGCCGAGCGCGCGTTTCGCGCCGATGGCGCGGGCGATCTCGACCGCATCCTCCGGCGTTGCATGGACCATTTTCATGATCTCCCGCGGCTCATAGGCGCCGATGCCGACGATGGCGAGATCGAAGGGCGCGTGCCGCTCGCCGACCTCATGGAAGATATCGCCATAGGCCGTATCGCCGGAGAACCAGATATTCTCTTCTTCGGTGCGGATGCCGAAACTCGCCCAGAGGGTTTTCTTCTGGTCATGAACGCCGCGGCCGGACGAATGCACGGCGGGCAGGGTGGTGATGGTCAGCCCATCCTCTGACCAGCTGTCCCACCAGTCCGTCTCGATCACCTTCTTGTAGCCGCGCTTCCTGAAAAAGGCGGCATTGCCGAGCGGGACGATCACCTGCGTATGCTCCTTATGGGGATAGTCGCGGACCGTGCGGGCATCGAGATGGTCGTAATGGTTATGGCTGACCAGCATGACATCGGCCCTGGGCAGTTCCTCCGCTTTCAGCGCGGCGGGCACGTAGCGCTTCGGCCCGGCCCGGCCCGGTCCGGCATTTTCGGACAGATACGGATCGGTCAGGATCACCTTGCCGCCGGTGCGGATGATGAAGGCCGCATGGCCGAGCCATGTGACGCTCGGGTTACCGCCCGCCGCGATGCCGGCGCCAACCTCGCTGCGTTCCAGCACATGGCCGTCGGGGATGGCGGGGATTTCCTTTTTCCGCATCTGCCGGTAGATAAAGCGCATCAGGCCGCGCTTGCGCATCTTGAGGTTCGGGCTCCCCTCCGGATTGCGAAAACCGCCGAGCGGATTATGGTGATAGGGTTTTGCTGCCATGTTATATGTCTCATCAGGAACAGGGACTCTCTTGTTAGATTGCGCGTTTCCCCCATAATTCAATAGTTTTACGGCAGTCGCAATGAGGGCGACAGGCAACGGACTGGATGACACGGACGCTTTTTCATGCCACTCTTTGAAAAAAAACGGGAGATAAAAATGACAAAGCTCGAAAACTATTACGACTGGGATGCGATCCTCGACGGCCTCACCAAATATCTTCGCATCCGGGCGACGCCGATCGGGATGAAGCTGTTCGAGACGGTGGAGGAGATGGAGGCAGTCGAGAAGATCCGCCGCCCCCAGGGCATTCACACCGCCGACCAGATCGTCGGGCAGGCCTGCCGCCTCGGCTGGACCGTCGGGGCGACGGCGGAGGATTTCGTCGGCTCGCAATGCGGCGCGGTGCTGGGGCTGCATCCGCAGGATGCGGAATGGCTCCGGGGCGATCGCTATGCCGGGGTATGGTATGAAACGCCGGAGGATGCGCATAATCACCAGTCGGCGATGACCGTGGTGCCGTCCGGCCAGTTCAGGGCGATGGCGGTCTCGCCGCTTGCCTCTAAACGGCTCAACCCGCCGGATATCTGCCTGATCTACGCGACCCCGGCGCAGATGATCCTGTTCATCAACGGCCTGCAATGGGCGGGCTACAAGAAGCTCGATTTCTCGGTGGTGGGCGAATCCTCCTGCGCCGACAGCTGGGGCCGGGCGCTCTCGACCGGGGAGCCGAGCCTGTCGCTGCCCTGCTTTGCCGAGCGGCGCTACGGCGGCGTGCTGGAGGATGAACTGCTGATGGCTATTCCCCCGGCTTACCTGCCGAAGGTCATCGAGGGGCTGGCGGCGCTTTCCAAAAACGGATTGCGCTATCCCATTCCGCAATATGGTATCCAGAATGATGCACGCGCAGGGCTGGCGGTAAGCTACAATAAATAATTACATTTCGCGTATTATTCACGGCGGAATATTTTCCGTTCTTTTTGTCTTTACCGGATTACCGCGGGTGAATAGGGGAAATTGCCTGTTGGCAGGCCTTGATTAAATCTGTATATTTCCGGTCTCTAATAAAAATAATGATAACATTCCGTTGGTCCCGTCCTGAAGCGGGCCGTTCAATCAACCTTATCGGGGATCGGGAGGAAGTGCAGGAACATGCTCTATGAGAAGTTCGATGACGTCGACTGGGTGACGCCGGATTTAAAGCAGTTTGCAGAATACTGGCGCAGCCTTGATCGGGATCGTCTCGTTCCCCGGCGCAGCAGTTTCGATCCGTCAAAGATCCATCGCCTGCTGCAGGCCGTCGCCATTTACGAGGTGGTCTCACAGGACGAGATCGTCTATCGCCTTGCGGGCACCTCGATTGTTGAACGCTTCGGCATGGAGGTGACGGGACGGAATGTCCTCGATTTCTGGGAAGGAGAAGCACGTGAGAACGCGGCGGCGGCCATACATGAATGCGTCACCCGGCCCTGCGGCATGTTCACAAATCTGATCGGCGTTACGGCCAGCGGGCGCGTTGAAAACAGCTATGCGGTCGGCTTCCCGCTGCTCGACGACAAGGACGTCTGCAACCGCCTCATGTTCTATTCCAGCGAATTTCAGTACGCCAATGAACGTCTTACCAGCGAAGACAAGATAACGTCCCTGAGCGGGGCGAAAACCATCTTCGTCCTGCTGGACTAGAATTTCAGCAGGTTTTCCTGAAGCCCCTCGTAAAACCGCGCGGCATGAAGCCCGTCCATCAGGGCGTGATGGGCCTGTAGATTGACGGATACCCGCGCGCGGCCATCCTCCTCGACGATCTTGCCCCACGCAATGCGCGGGATGCAGTCGTCCCTGTTCTGGAGCGGATGGGTCGCGGCGGTGAAATCAAGCCATGGCATACAGCTCAGGTAAATCCACTGATCCTGCCCCTCGATCTCCTCGGAGAGGGCGGGCTGGCGGCCTGCCTTTTCCTTTGCGGCGGTAACCTCTGCGTCGAACTCTGGCCAGTCATCGATGTAGCGGGCTTCGCAAAAGCCGAAATGATCATTGGCGATAGGCACGGTGAAGGACGGATGCACCACCGGATGACGCAGGACCGTCTCGCCGCGAAACCGCGTCCGGAATTCAGGGATGTCATTGACCGTCCTCATGATGCCATAGAGAACCGCGTTAAAGAGGGAGCGCTTGTCTTTTCGCGCCTTCTCGACCAGCGGCGTTATCTCCACCGGGGCAGTCAGGCTGAAATGCGGAATTTCCATGCCGCGAAAAAGGAGATATTGCTCCCGCCGGTCCCATGTGTCGATATCGATTTGCTCAGGCGCCATCGCTAGTCCTCTTCTTCCTCCGCGAGGCCCGGCAGCATCTTCGGCGTCACGAAATGCAGCAGTTCCCCGCGCCCTTTAAGCTGGCTCCAGTCGTCGATCTCGAACTTGATCTGGGTGAGGGCGGCGGTCGGGTATTTCGCCTCGATCCGGGAATAGCCGTTCTCCGCCGATGGTGTCGCAAGGTTGAGGGCCATCTGCTGCATCGTCGGATTATGGCCGATGATCATCACATGCGCCTCCTCGATCGCCGAGCTTTTGAGATAGCAGATCAGCCCGTCGCCATGACCGGCCGAATAGATCGACTTTTCTATCTGGACCTCGGTGCCGTCGGGCAGGAACGGGTTGATCTGCGACAAGGTCTCGCGCGTCCGCCGGGAGGGGGAGCAGAGGATCAGGTCGGGAAAGATTCCGTTGTCCGCCATGAAGCTGCCGATCTTGAGCGCGCCGCGTCGCCCCCGCGATGTCAGCGGCCGGTCGATGTCCGCCCTGGCGTGATCGGTCCAGCTTGATTTGGCATGGCGCAGCAATGTCAGTTTACGCATGAAATGTCTTCTTCCCCGTTATCGTTCGAGTACGCGATGTATCAGGCGCGCATGGACTTATTATGACATAAATCTGGCCATCTCCAGGCTAGGTTTCAAGGCCGAGCCGCCCGCTCCTTGCGTCTTGCGGCAGATCGAACAATAGCAGTAGTTGAAGGGGTAGGGATGCTTGGTGGTGAGCGAAAATGTCACGGCGCCGCAATGGCAGGACCCTTCAAGTTTCATGGCCGATCCTCCCTAGCTGTTCCTTGGGTCTCCGGGATAGGTGTCATATTGCGGCAGGCCGTCGGTAATCTCGTAATAGTCCTTCTTGTCCTTAACGAAGATATGCGCCTCCGCCTCAAGGCCCGCATTCCCATCGATCGATCCGGCGAGGATGCTGATATTATCCTCATCCTTCATGCGCCAGAACAGGTTACTGCCGCACTCACTGCAAAAGCCGCGCTCCGCCCAGGGGGAGGATTTGTACCATTTCAGGCCGCGATCCTCGGTCAGGGTGAAATCGCTGCGGGCCGCCCCGGTGGCCGCGAAATAATGGCCGCTCGATTTCTGGCACTGGCCGCAATGACAGTAGGAGACTTTGCGAAGCGGGCCGTTCACGTCATATCTGACCGCGCCGCAAAGGCAGCCGCCCTGTGTTTTCTGATCGCTTTTCATGCCGGATACTCTCCTGATTCAAGGTCATGCAGCGCCGAGAATACCCCGTCCCTGAATCATCGTCAGTAACAAAAACGACATTTTCACGCGACGGATCAGGGTTGATTTGGCCCGCCCGGAGTATACGGCATCATTGCGGCAATTGCGTGAAAATGCATAAAAAATATGCGATTTTCGGGGACAATGTGGCAACAACCGGACGGCCGTTCACAAAAAGTTGAATTTGTCCAAATCTTTCTTGCAAAAACGCGAATTTTCAATTACGCGAGTCGATGGGAGTCCATTCTTTCCGGCTGAAAATCGCCCGGGGGCGGCGCTTCCAAGGTCAACCGGTCGCCGCTATTGGGCACTTCGACGGCGCTGTTGACCTGATATATAGACGAGTGTCCAGGAGACTAAACATGGCAAAAGGTACAGTAAAGTGGTTTAACCCGACCAAAGGGTACGGATTCATCGCACCAGAGGATGGCGGGGCAGACGCTTTTGTGCATATTTCGGCTGTTGAACGGGCCGGTTTGACGACCCTTCAGGAAAACGCAAAAGTTCAATATGAACTGGTTGAAGGACGTAACGGCAAGGCATCAGCGGAAGAACTCGTGCTGCTGGACTGAGATAAAGGTTCCGATACGAAAGAGAAAAGGCGGCGTTTGCCGCCTTTTTTTGTGGCGAATTGCCGGGGCGATGCATCAGAAAACTTTGCCAAAGGGCGAATTTGGTGTAAGAAACCGCGCTGGAACACGCCACACTCGGCGACGGGAAGACAGGAATGACCTATCCGATCAAGGACGCGGACAACATAGATATCGAGACACTGGGCATTGCGCTGGATGACGCGGGAGCCTTCCGGATTCAGGTGAAGGATTATGTCCATCAGCTGACCGGGGAGGAACTCGTCGCGGAAATGCGCGACCAGCTTGATGTGCGCAGCTCCGTTCGCGCCGCGCTTCTGCGCAAGGCAAACAAGGATATTCTGGCGGGCCTGAAAAAAGGCCGACTCCGATTAAGCGACGACGCCCGAGAGGCATTCGATCTGAACATATTGATCTGGTATGCGGACAAGGCCCTCCGGGGCGAGCACCAGAGCTATCTGACGAAATAACGCTTGAGAATTTACAGGAGTCCGGCGCGCATTCGCCCGGAAAGGAACATGACAAACACCACAGAGAAAATAAAGGCCGGGATTCTCGGCGCCAGCGGCTATACGGGGGCGGAGGCCATGCGGCTCCTGCTCTGGCATCCGAATGTCGAGATGACATTGCTGACCGCCGACAGGAAAGCCGGGCAACCGGTGGAGGATGTCTATCCGCATCTCGGCGGCTATGGCCTGCCCGACATGGTCGCGGTCGAGGAGGCCGACTGGTCCACGGTCGAAGCCGTCTTCTGCGGCCTGCCCCATGGCACCACGCAGGAGATTATCGCGACGCTCCCGAAGGCGGTGAAGGTGATTGATCTCTCCGCCGATTTCCGGATCGAGGATGCGGCGACCTATGAGCAATGGTACGGCCATCCGCACCGGGCGCTGGAGTTGCAGAAAGACGCGGCCTATGGCCTGACCGAGCTGAACCGGGAAAAGATCACGGCATCGCGGCTGGTTGCCTGTCCGGGCTGCTACCCGACGGCGGTTCTGCTGGCGCTGCTGCCGCTGGTGAGTGCGGGGCTGGTCGATGCCGATGACCTGGTGATCGATGCGAAATCCGGCATTACCGGCGCTGGCCGGGGGTTGAAGCAGAACACCCTGTTCAGCGAGGCGGGGGAGGGCCTCAGCCCCTACGCCATCGCCGCCCATCGTCATGCCCCGGAGATCGAGCAGGAAGTCGCGAAGGCCGCCGGTCGGCCCGCCGCCGGGATGCGGGTCAATTTCGTGCCGCATCTGGTGCCGATGAGCCGGGGCGAGCTGATCACCGCCCATGTCCGGCTCACGCCCGGTACGACAGCGCAGGACCTCCGCGACCAGCTCGCGAAAGCCTATGCGGGCGAGCCGTTCGTCCGGCTGCTGAAAGCGGGTGCGATCCCGCAGACGCAGATGGTGCGCGGCTCCAACAACTGCGTGATCAATGTGTTTGAAGACCGGATCAAAGGGCGGGCCACCGTGATTGCGGCGATTGACAATCTGGTGAAAGGCTCCAGCGGGCAGGCGGTGCAGAACATGAACCTGATGTTCGGCTTTCCCGAAACCCTCGGCCTTGAACAGGCGCCGCTGTTCCCATAAGTAAAAGCAAGAAAAGAAACGGAATATCATGAGCAAGAACATTATCCCCTTCAAGGGCGTCCTGCCGCAAATCGCGCCGGATGCCTTCATCGCCCCGTCCGCCGATGTCATCGGCCGCGTGACGATTGGTGAGAAATCCAGCATCTGGTTTAACTGCGTCGTGCGCGGCGATGTCTATACGATTGATATCGGCAAGCGCAGCAACATTCAGGACGGCACCGTTATCCATGTTTCCGGCGGCACCCACCCGACGAAGATCGGCGATGATGTGCTGGTCGGCCATAACTGCCTGATCCATGGCTGCACGCTGGAAGACGGAAGCTTCGTCGGCATGGGCGCGATTGTGCTCGATGGCGCGGTGGTCGAAAGCGGCGCGATGGTCGCCGCCGGGGCGCTGGTCACGCCGGGCAAGCGCATCCCGTCGGGGCAGCTCTGGGGCGGCTCGCCCGCCAAATGCCTGCGCCTGCTGTCGGAGGAGGAACAGGCCACCCTCACAGAAGGCGCGGACCATTACGCCGAAATGGGGCAGATTTACCGCAAGGAACTTGGCATGGACGGCGGCGGGGACTGACCCGGAGCTGCCCGCTACCGGCGCCCGGTCCTATGTGCCGCCGACGCTTTTCTTGCCGCCCGTATAGGGTTTCGCCTTGATCTTCACATAGCTGCCCGGCGCATCCTCGATCGGTTTCAGCTTGCCTTTGGCGGGATCGCGCGCCGGAACCTTGGGCCCGGATTTCTTCGACAGCCATTTGTCCCAGTAGGGCCACCAGGACCCGGCATGTTCCGTCGCGTCTTTGAGCCAGTCGTCGGCGGTCTCGTACTTCTTCTTTTTCCTGTTCGTCCAGTGCTGGTACTTCTTCGCCGCTGGATGATTGATGACCCCGGCGATATGGCCCGAGCCCGCCAGCATCAGCTCGACCGGGCCGCCGAACATTTTCGTGTTCTTGAAAACCGACTTGAACGGCGCGATATGGTCTTCCTTGCTGGCCTGGATGAAGATCGGCGTCGTCACCTTTGACAAATCGATGGACTGGCCGCCGAGGGTGAGGGCGCCCGGCTTCTGCAACAGGTTCTTCTGGTACATGTTACGCAGGTAGAAGCTGTGCATCTTGTGCGGCATGTTGGTCGCGTCGGAATTCCAGTACAAGAGATCGAACGGGAAGGGCGACTTGCCCAGCATGTAGTTATTGATCACGAACGACCAGATCAGGTCGTTGGAGCGCAGCATATTGAAGGTATTGGCCATATCCTTGCCTTCCAGATAGCCGCTGTCCTTCATCCTCTCCTCGACCATCTTGATATGGTCCTCGTCGGTGAAGACGAGCAGGTCGCCCGCCTCCGTGAAATCGAGCTGGGTGGCGAAGAAGGTGCAGGCCTTGATCCGGTCTTCCCCGATCGCGGTGAGATAGGCCATCGTCGCCGCCATCAATGTGCCGCCGATGCAATAGCCGATGGCGGTCACTTCCTTCTCGCCGGTGGTCTGCTCGATGGCGTCAAGGGCGGCAAGGACGCCCTCCGACATGTAACTCTCGAATGTCTTGTCGACATGCCGCTCATCGGGGTTGACCCAGGAAATCACGAAAACGGTGTAGCCCTGCTCGGTGCACCATTTGATGAAGCTGTTCTCCGGCTTGAGATCGAGTATATAGAATTTGTTGATCCACGGCGGGGTGATCAGCAGCGGGCGCTTGTAGACTTCCTTGGTTGTCGGTTCATATTGCAGCAGCTGCATCAGGTCGTTCTCGAACACCACCTTGCCCGGCGTCACCGCGATATTGCGCCCGACCTCGAACGCGGTTTCGTCGGTCATTTTCGGGCTGAGCTGGCCCTTGCCGCGCTTGAGGTCGTCGAGCATGTTCTCAAGCCCGTGAACCAGGTTCTCGCCCTTGGTTTCCATGGTCTTCTTCAGCACATCCGGGTTCGACCAGAAGAAGTTCGACGGCGACAGCGCGTCCGTATAGACCCTGGTGTAGAAGTCGGCCTTCTTCTTCGTCTGCGCGCCCAGCCCGTCGACATCGGCGACGGTGTCCTGTATCCAGCTGGCGGTCATCAGGTAGGACTGCTTGATATAATCGAAGATCTGGTTCTGGCTCCATTCCTCGGACTTGAAACGCTTGTCGCCGGATTCCGGGGTGACGAGGGGTTTCGTCTCCTCACCGCTCGCCCGGCGCGCGGCGTTCTGCCACAGGTCCATGTAGTTTTTCCACAGCGCCGCCTGCGCCTCGACGATCTTGGCGGGATCCGCCATCATCTTGTTCATCAGCTCCATGAAGGTCTTGCCGATATGGGCCGGATCCGGATCGACCGGGGTGGTCGGCTGGTTATTGAGAAACTCGGTGACGAGCGCCTGGCTCTGGGCGGCAATCCTGGCAAAATTCTCGGCGAATTCCCTGGAAGTCTCCAGTGCTTCCTGACTGCTTTCCAGTGGTTCCTTGTTTGGCATCTCGACGCGTCCTCCCTTGCTTGCTCTTGGCAATATTGGTTGAAAGAATTCTGGCCCGGAATTTTCGCGCTGTCTTCGTAAGGTCATCAGAAAACGTTGCGAAATTATCCACCATATGTTTTATGATAGCTTCGTTTTTTAACAGATTATATTAAAACCTCGCCAATCTCAATGCGGGCCTTTGGCAGGCGGTCGAGAGGACAGGACGGACGCTTCGATGAACAGGATGCTTTACGCTTTCGAAAACCGGTTTTTTCAGGGCTTGCGCGCGGGCGCCGGGCTGTTTCTCGTACTCACCCTGCTGGCGGTCGCGGGCTGCTCCACCGATGGCAGCGAGGAGGAGGCCGACGCGGAATATCCGAACATCAACACTGTCCCGGAAACGCCGGCAGCGGCTGCCCCCTTGAGCGAGGCGGAGGATATCACGGAGGGGTTGCGCGCCGATCGCGAGAATGCCCGCTATACCGATGAAACCTTGCGCGCCGATACGTCCGTGCAGCCGCCGCCCGCCATGCCGGCGAAACCCGCCGTGACAGAAGTCGTTGAGGAAAAAATCACCGAGACGGTGAAGGATGGTGAAACGACCGTCACCGAGACCGTGACGACAGTGACCGAGGAGAAAGTCCCGCAAGTTGCCGCCGCCGCGCAGGAGCCGGTGACGGAAGAACCGCTGCCCGCGCCAACGGTCGCGGAGACGACGGACACCGCGCCGACTCCCGCACCGACCTCGGAACGGATCATCAGCGGCGATACGGCGGCGCCCGCGCCGGTCGAGAGCGTGTTCCAGCAACAGCTGGCGGCCTCCAGCGTGACACGCCTGCCTGACGGAACCTCCGGCCAGGGATCGTCAACCGTGGTGACGGAGAGAGCAGCGCCGGAGCCTTCCGCGCCCGCGCCGTCATCGGACGCGCAGGGCCAGCCCTCCCGCATTACCCTGACGCCGCCGACCGCGGACGG
>JBBDJF010000021.1:0-11529 GCA_040880045.1 Sneathiella sp. | reverse complement strand
GGTGCCTGGTCGATCAGGAGCTCGAGGACGGGGGGCGGTCGATCCGCAATTATGCCGCCTCCGACGGTTCGTCACCGATCGAGACGATCTATTTCGCGCAAGGATCGGACCGGATCAACAGGGCGGACCGCGAGATTCTTGACCGCATCGCCCGGGCCCAGCTGGCGACCGGCGGCACGCTCAAGGTTGTTGGCCATGCCTCGAAACGGACCCGGCAGATGGGAGAGGCGGAGCATAAGATCGTCAATCTCAGCGCCTCCCAGGCGCGGGCAACGGCGGTGGCGGATTATCTCCTCAAGGCGGGGGTCGCGCCCGCCAGGCTGGTGGTTGAATCCGTCAGTGACACCCAACCCCTCGTCGATGAGCCCATGCCGAATGCGGAAGCAAAGAACCGGCGGACGGAAATCTTTCTTCTAAATTAACGAAAAGTCGTTTAAATACCCGCGTAGAAATTAACTCAAGGCCCGGTGCATTGAAAGATGCGCCGGGAACCGCCGTATCAATTTGACAGGAAGAGGCTGATGGATCCCGATTTCCACCGTATAAAACGCTTGCCGCCCTATGTTTTCGAGGAAGTCAATCGAATGAAAGCACAGGCGCGAGCGGCGGGTGAGGATATCATCGATCTCGGCATGGGCAACCCGGACAGCCCGACGCCGCAGCATATCGTCGACAAGATGATCGAGACCGTGCGCGACGGCCGCACTCACCGCTATTCGACAAGCCGGGGCATTCCCGGCCTGCGCCGCGCCAATGCGGCCTATTACAAGCGCCGCTTCGGTGTCGATATCGACCCGGAGACGGAAACCATCGCGACGCTGGGCTCCAAGGAGGGGCTCGCCAACCTCGCCATGGCGATCACCACGCCCGGCGATGTTATATTGTCGCCGAACCCGAGCTACCCGATCCACCCTTACGGCTTTATCATTGCGGGCGCCGTTGTCCGCCATTTCGAGGTTGGGCCCGGCATTGATTTCTTTGCTGGTCTCAATCGCGCGGTGCGCCACTGCATCCCGTCGCCGACTTGCCTGATCCTCAATTTCCCGTCCAACCCGACGGCGATGACGGTCGATCTCGACTTCTATAAGGAGGTTGTGAAATTCGCCAAGCAGCATGGCATGTATATCCTCTCCGATCTCGCCTATGCGGAGATTTACTTCGGCGATGTCAAGCCGCCATCGATTTTGCAGGTCGAGGGCGCGCGCGATATCGCCGTCGAGTTCACGTCGCTCAGCAAGACCTATTCCATGCCCGGCTGGCGCATCGGCTTTGCGACGGGGAACAAGCGGCTTGTCGGCGCGCTGGCGCGCATCAAGTCCTATCTCGATTACGGGGCCTTCACGCCAATCCAGGTGGCGGCGACGGCGGCCTTGAACGGCCCGCAGGACTGCGTCGAGGAATTCCGCCAGCTCTATAAACACCGCCGCGATGTGCTGATTTCCGGCTTTGCGGCGGCGGGCTGGCATGTGCCGTCACCGGAGGCGACCATGTTCGCCTGGGCGCCGATCCCGCAACACTTCCGGCATCTGGGCAGTCTCGAATTCTCGAAGCTGCTGCTGCAGGAGGCGAAGGTTGCCGTGGCGCCGGGGCTCGGCTTTGGCGAGCATGGCGATGACTTCGTCCGTGTCGCCATGGTCGAGAATGAACAGCGCATCCGGCAGGCCAGCCGCAACATCAGGAAATTCATGGCCGGTGCCGATGCGCATCTGGCAAAACGCGAGGCTTCGTAGATTGTGACGACAATAGTAAAAATCGGTATTGCAGGACTGGGGACCGTCGGCGGCGGCGTTCTCAAGATCATCAAGGAACATGGCGACCTGCTGGAGGCGCGCTCCGGGGCGCGGCTGGTGGTGACGGCGGTTTCCGGGCGCGACAGGACAAAGAATCGCGGTGTCTCCCTCGACGGGCTGACATGGTATGACGAGGCGACGGCGATGGCCGAGGACCCGGACGTCGATATCGTGCTGGAACTGATCGGCGGCAGCGATGGCGTCGCGCGGGAGCTGTGCGAGAAAACCCTGCGC
The DNA here is from genome assembly GCA_040880045.1 of Sneathiella sp. Classification (GTDB taxonomy): domain Bacteria; phylum Pseudomonadota; class Alphaproteobacteria; order Sneathiellales; family Sneathiellaceae; genus Sneathiella. The sequence continues at coordinate 9,505 of JBBDJF010000021.1, read as the reverse complement.
CTTGGCAAGTCCGTCGTGACCGCGAACAAGGCGCTGCTGGCCATTCACGGCAACGAGCTGGCGGAGATTGCCGAAACCCATGGCGCGCAGCTTGCCTATGAGGCGGCGGTCGCGGGCGGCATCCCGATCGTCAAGGCGCTGCGCGAGGGGCTGGCGGGCAATGCCATTTCCCGCGTCTACGGCATCCTCAACGGCACCTGCAACTATATCCTCACCGAGATGGAGGAGACGGGCGGCGAGTTCGACGCGATCCTGAAGGACGCGCAGGACCTCGGCTATGCGGAGGCCGACCCCGGTTTCGATATCGACGGCGTCGATGCGGCGCACAAGCTCGCCCTGCTGACCAGCGTCGCCTTCGGCACCCCGGTCGATTTCGCCAATGTCTATATCGAGGGGATTCGCGATGTCACCGCCGCCGATATCACCGCGGCGGGGGAACTTGGCTACCGTATCCGCCTGCTCGGTGTCGCCCGACGGACGGAGAAGGGGATCGAGCAGCGGGTGCATCCCTGCATGGTCCGTCATGATACCACCATCGCCAATGTCAACGGCGTCTTCAACGCGGTCGTCGTCGATGGCGATTTCGTCGATGAAACAACTTATGTCGGGCGCGGCGCGGGCGAGGGGCCGACCGCCTCCGCCGTGGTTGCCGATATCGTCGATATCGCGCTTGGTCGTCATACCCCGACCTTCGGCGTCCCGGTTGCGAAGATGACGGACATTCCGAAAGTCTCCGTCGAGGATCATGTCGGCGCCTATTATGTCTGCCTGACCGTCTATGACGAGCCTGGCGTGATCGCTGATGTCTCGGCGGTGTTCCGTGACGAGAAGATCTCCATCGAGAGCCTGTTGCAGCGCGGCCGGTCGAAGCAGGAGGCGGTCTCCGTCATTCTTGTCACCCATGAGGTGCAGGAGGCGGCGCTGGTACGCGCCCTTGGAAAAATCGAAAATTTCGCCCATAGTGTGGCAAAGCCGCGCATGATTCGCATCGTCTCTCTGTAGAGGGCCATGCTCTTATTAAAGTAATGGAAGAAGAAATATGACTAACTCCTCGTCTTTAGACAGAAATCTCACCCTGGAAATCGTCCGCGTAACGGAAGCCGCGGCGCGCGCCGCCTATAATTTTGTCGGTCTTGGCAATGAGAAGGCCGCCGATCAGGCCGCTGTCGATGCCATGCGTACCGCCCTCAACCGGCTGAATATTGACGGCACCATCGTCATTGGCGAGGGCGAGCGGGACGAGGCGCCGATGCTCTTTATCGGTGAGAAAGTCGGCACCGGCACAGGTGCGAAAATTGATATCGCGCTTGACCCTGTGGAAGGCACGACCCTGACCGCGAAAGGCGGGCCGAACGCGCTGGCCGTGATCGCCTTCGCCGAGGAGGGCAAGTTCCTCAACGCGCCGGATACCTATATGGAGAAGATCGCCGTTGGCAACGGCTATCCCGACGGGATCATCGACATCAACAAATCCGCCGGGGAAAACCTGAGTGCGATTGCCAAGGCCAAGGGCGTGCCGGTCAACCAGACCATGGCCTGCGTCCTCGACCGGCCGCGCCATGCCGATATCATTGCCGATATCCGCAAGACCGGCGCCCGGATCCAGCTGATCACCGACGGCGACGTGGCGGGCATCATGGCAACCTCCAACCCCGATACGGGCATCGATATGTATGTCGGCACCGGCGGCGCGCCGGAAGGCGTCCTTGCGGCTGCGGCGCTCCGCTGCATCGGCGGCCAGATGCAGGGTCGGCTCGTCTTCCGCAATGACGACGAGAAGGCCCGCGCCGCGAAATGGGGCATCACCGACCTGCACCGCGTCTATAACCTGGAAGAGCTGGCGGCGGGCGACGTGATCTTTGCTGCCACCGGCGTGACCGACGGCTCGATGCTGCGCGGCGTGCGCCAGAAGGGCGACCGGATCTATACGGACACCATCGTCATGCGATCGCATTCCGGCACGGTTCGCTATATCCGGGGCGATCACAGGGTAAAATAGGCGGAGGCAGACCCTATTATGGATGCGCCGGTCATTCCCGCTTTTCTCGATGTGGAAAGCTCGCTCAAGGGCAAGCGCTGGCGGCTTCGCTCCGAAAACGAGCGGCTCGGCCTCGCCATCTCCCAGCGGCTCGATGTGCCGGAGATTGTCGGCCGGGTGATGGCCGGGCGCGGCGTCTCGCTGGAGGAGGCGGAGCAGTATCTCGACCCGACGCTCCGCACCCTGCTGCCCGATCCCTCCAGCTTCAAGGATATGGACAAAGCGGCGGCGCGCATCGCCAAGGCCATAAAGGGGGCCGAGAAAATCACCGTCTTCGGCGACTATGACGTGGATGGCGCGACCTCCTCGGGCTTGCTCAAGCGCTTCTTCAACGCGCTTCGCACGCCGCTTGTCATCTATATCCCCGACCGCATGAAGGAAGGCTACGGCCCCAACAGCGCGGCCATGGATACCCTCAAATCGCAAGGCGTAAAGCTGGTGATCACCGTCGATTGCGGCATCGTCTCCTTCGATGTGCTGAAACATGCAAAGGACATCGGGCTTGAGGTTATCGTCGTCGATCATCATCAGGCGGAGACACGCCTGCCCGATGCCGTCGCCGTCGTCAATCCCAAGCGCCATGACGAGAGCCAGCAATATACCTATCTCGCCGCCGTCGGTGTCACCTTCCTGCTGGTCGTCGCCGTCAACCGCGCGCTGCGGGAGGCGGGCTGGTATAACGCGGACCGGCCGGAGCCGGACCCGCGCTACTGGCTCGATCTCGTGGCGCTTGGCACCGTTTGCGATGTCGTGCCGCTCGTCGGCCTCAACCGGGCGTTCGTCGCGCAAGGGCTTAAAGTCATGGCGCGGCGCGGCAATGCGGGCCTTGCGGCGCTCGCGGATATCGCCGGGCTGGATGAGGCGCCGGGCACCTATCATGCGGGGTTTCTCCTGGGGCCGCGGGTCAATGCGGGCGGGCGCGTTGGCAAGCCGGAATATGGGCCCGAGCTGCTCTCCCTCGATAATCCGGAGGAATGCCGCAAGCTCGCGCAATATCTCGATGGCTATAACCAGGACCGCAAGACGATCGAGGCGGACGTACAGGTCGAGGCGCTGGCGCTGGTCGAGAATAGCACGCTGAAAGACGATGCCATCATCGTTGTCGCCGGGGAGGGCTGGCATCCGGGCGTCATCGGCATCGTCGCGAGCCGCCTGAAGGATACCTATCAGCGCCCGGTCGTTGTCATCGCGCTCGACGGGGCGGCGGGGAAGGGCTCCGGCCGTTCCGTGCCCGGCGTCGATATGGGCGCGGCCATCGGCGCGGCGCGGCATAAGGAGATTATCACGGCGGGCGGCGGCCATATGATGGCGGCGGGCCTGACGATCGCCACCGACCGGATTGACGATTTCCGCGCCTTCCTCAACGACCGCCTGAAAGGCGCGGTGAGCGAGGCATCGAAGACCGCCAGCCTCGGCCTCGATGGCGCGCTGTCGGTGGAGGGGGCGACGACGGACCTCATCACCCTGCTGGAGCAGGCGGGACCCTATGGCGCGGGCAACCCGGAGCCGCGCTTCGCGCTGCAGAATGTCCGCCTCGTGCAGGCCAGCATCGTCGGCGAGAATCATGTACGCTGCATCCTGACCGGCGTCGGCGGCCGGGGGCGGCTCGCGGGCATCTGCTTCCGGGCGCTGGAAACGCCGCTCGGGGATGCGCTTCTCGGCCATCAGGGGGCGAGTTTTCACATTGCCGGGCACCTGCGCAAGAATAGCTGGCAGGGGAAAGTCTCGGCGCAACTGATGATCGAGGACGCCTGCCGCCTGACGTAAGGCATGAGCCTTTGCCACAGCTTTGCAACGAAATAAAAATTTTCACATTTTTTACTTGATATATAAGGACAGAATAGGTAAATCCTGCCCCTGCGACAGGATGTATGTCCCCTTCGTCTATCGGTTAGGACGCCAGATTTTCATTCTGGAAAGAGGAGTTCGATTCTCCTAGGGGATACCATCCGGTCCGGCCAGCGTGCCATTAATTGCGTCCCCTTCGTCTATCGGTCAGGACGCCAGATTCTCATTCTGGAAAGAGGAGTTCGATTCTCCTAGGGGATGCCACCCCGCCGCACCGCCGCCGAACGGTGACGATGCCTTTTCTTTTTCATCGCCGCTCTTACATTAGAAGGACAGGAGAACAGCCATGAACTTACGACTTTGCTTCGAGAACAAGGCCGGGGTGAATATCGACGAGGCCGCCGTGTTTCGCCATTACGCGGAGAATTACCTGAACGGGTTTGACGTGAAATGGGGCGGATCGATCAGCGTGCCGCATGTGGACACCAAGACCCGCACGATGGAGCCGCTGTGGCAGTATCTGATCAGCGACGCCAGCACCGCCTGCCGCGACTACCTGATCGAATATCTGGATCGCAACCCGATGGCCGGATATTTCGTCCATATATACGAAGTCGCCAGCGGCGCCGGCGATAAAAAGATTCACTAAGCGCTGATTTTCTTGTCGAACTTGGCGTCTTCCATGTCGGCGTCGGTGAAGATGGCGCCGGTGAGGTTGGCGCCCTTGAAGTTGGCGTCGATGAGGTTGGCGTCGGTCATGTCGGCGCCTTCCATATTGGCGCCGCTGAAATTCGCCGCCGAGAGATTGGCGGGCCATTTCTTGCCGAGTGACTCGCCCCTGGAATCCTTGAGGGCCACCGCCGTCAGGATCGCGCCTTTCAGTCGCGCGTTCTTGAGGTTGGAACGGGAGAGATTGACCCCCTCCATCATCGCGTCGGTGAGGTCCACATCCTCCATGATGCATTGCGACATATCGCTCATCACGGTCTGGCTGCCGCACAGCTTCGTGCCCTTCAAATTCGCGCCTTTCATGGTCGCGCCGCTCATCGCGCAGCCGGAAAGATCCATGCCCGATAGGTCCATGCCTGACAGGTCGGCGCGCTCGCCCTTGAGGCCGTTGGTCTCGACCCAGAGGAAATGCTTTTTCAGCAGCGCCTGAAGGTTCGGCGGAAGCGGGGTTGATTCGACCTCCTCCACCAGATGCGTTGCCCCGGCCTTTGCCTTGGAGAAATCGACATTTTCAAGCTTTGCCCCGTCGAGCTTCACATCCTCGAAATTGCAGCCCTCGACCTTGGCGCCGGTGAGGTTCACATTGGAAAGGTCGGCCCCGGCCAGATCAGCGCCCGTGAGGTCGCAGCCGGACATGTCCGAGCCCATGAAGCCCGCGCCGTGCAGATCGGCCCTGGTAAGGTTCGCGCCCTTTAACTGGGAATAGGCGAAATTCGCATTGCCGAGCGCCGCGCCGGACAGATTGGCGCCGTTGAGATTGGCCTTTTCCGCGACCACATCCTCCATCTCCGCGTCGGAGAGGTCGCTCGCGGGGAAGGTGACGGTCTCGCCGCCCGAGAGGATGAGGGAGCCGCCGCGAAAATCCGCTTCCTGCAAATTCGCGCCGTTGAGCTTGGCGCCCTTCAGCTCCGCCCCGCGCAAATCCGCGCGGATGAGAAGGCTGTCGCGCAGGTCCGCCTTGGTCAGGTCCGCCGCATAGAGATCAGCGGAAATCAGGTTGGCGCCGCGGAATATCGACCGCGAGAGCTTGCAGCCCGAGAGGCAGGATTTCTGGAGCTTCGCCCCGGCGAAGTTGGCCCCGGTGAAATCCGCATGTCTGAAATTCGCACGTTCGCCCTTTTTCGAATTGACGAGCCATTTGCCATGCTCGGCGAGCATTTCCATAATTTCCTGCGGCGTCATCATTGTCATGCGTCTCTCTTCTCCGGACTTCATGTCTGTTGTTATCGTAAGACTAGATTAACGTTTATCTCACATACTTCGCGAATATCCGTTGACCTGTCCATATTTTTATAAACAGACAAGGTTAATAGATAGTTGCACTTTAGATTTAATTGCCAAAACAATGCCAGGGACGAGGAAAATGGTAAGGGTAACCCAGGAACAGGTGGATGCTCTCGAAGGCTGGGTGAAGAACCGGCAGGACGCCTATTTGCGCAAGGGATTTCACCTGGCGGCAAATTCCGGCGCGTCATCACTGGTTGACTATGCGGTCGATGGCGGGTTGCGGCCGGACGATCAGGCCAAGTCGATTGCGGAACTGAAGCAGGAATATGAACAGGCGGAACAGTTTCACCGGGATGCCAAGCAGCTCATGTTCGCCGGACGGCAGGGCGGCTGATCCTCAGCTCACAACATAGAACTTCTCGCGGCGTTTTTCGGCGATAATTCTGGCGATCTGCCGGATAAACATCTGTTCCTTTTCCGGCGAAAAGGTGAACTCAACGCCAACCCCGTCGTCCATCTGGCGCACGATCCGCGCCGGGATCATCCCGATATCTTCGATCTCGACCGTTATTTCCGTCGCATCGGGCAGGCGGACTTCCATCTGCAGGCCCGCTCCGCCGACGGAGATATTGAGGATGCGGCCGCTATACGCCTCGCCGTCATGGCGGATGCGCGTCTTCTGGATCAGGGACGCGCGGCGATAGGCGCGGCGATTGTCGTTCGGGGGCGGCAGCATTGTCTCTCCTGCGGGCGGAAAATCAGTTTCACCCTTCAGTGTCGCCGCAAAGGGTTAACAACTCGTGTTCACCGACGCCGGAACCCCCGGAAAATTATCCGCCGCCTGGAGTCCGTTAACCTTTCATTCACCTGGGCGGCCTATTCTGGGGCTCTACTATTCAGGAAAGGGTCCGGGATGCGACAAACTGAACTGGCGTCTATGGTTGACGGGTTGAAAATCGAGTTTTCAAATGCCTGCGAGCTGGATCGCAAATCGATCGCCGAGCGGGCGAACGGCGCCAGCCTGGCGGCGCTTGACCTGCTGCTGGATGATGTGGAGGCGGTCGATGACATCCCGACATCCCGTGAACAGGCGAAAAACCTGCGCACCCTGTCGAATGAATTTCGCGATATCACCGGCGTTATCGGCTCCCTCGCGACACGCTGAACCCGTGCCCTGCGCCGCCTTGGCGGTCTTTGGTAATTCGCCCGAATTTCGGGTTTGTCAACACCGGCAAATATGCTAAACGTGGATCGCGCCGGGGACGGGGCGGGCCATCTGATTCCCGACTTGACGTCTATCCTGTGAAAGACTGCAATTGCCTGATTTAAAACAGAAAACCAAACTTTATTGCAAGCTGGCGCTGCGCCGCGTCCGGCGCAGCAGCTGGACGCAGCGGATGAATTTCTGCGCCCCCTTCGTGGCGGCGCTGCTGTTCGCGGGGATCACGGTTCTGCTCAATGTCTTTCTGCGCGGCGCGCCCGTGGATCATTACGTCCGCGATTTCCTGAAGGTTGCCGGCATGCTCGCCTTCTTCTTTGCGCCGATCACCTATGTCAGCTTCCGGCTCTACCGGAAAATAAGGCCGCGCCTCGGCGAGCGGCGGTTTACGGACGCGTTTCGCATCGGCCTCTATCTGCCCCATGCCTTTGCCGTGCTGATCATCCTCGCCTCCCAGCTTGAAGGCTCGGAGAATATCACCAGCCTTGGCGGCGCGATCATCACCTGGGCGATGCTGAGCCTGCTGCTGACGCCGTTCAGCGTGCTCATAACCCTGCTGGTCTGGTCCTACCTGCCGAAGGAAATCCGCCTGCCGGACCAGCTCCTGCAGCTCCCCTCGCGCCTCAATCCCCGCCACAAAAACCTCCTCCCCGGCCCCGAAACAGCCGCCGATGACGACGGGAACGCGCTGCGGACGTAGGGGCTGGGCGCGCCTGAGGATACCCATCACACCTGATAACCATGGTTGACATTTGTAAAAATGATAACTATAGTTGACATATGGTCGAGCTGTTCAAGAGTGACGCCTTTGACCGCTGGCTTGTCGGCCTTCGGGACCGGCAGGCGCGGGCGAGGGTCGAGGCGCGTATCCGGCGGTTGAGCCTTGGTAACCCCGGCGATGTGAAGGCTGTCGGCGGCGGCATTTCCGAGATGCGGATTGATTATGGTCCGGGCTATCGGGTCTATTATATGCAGCGCTGACCGATCGTCGTCATCCTGCTCTGAGGAGGCGATAAATCCACCCACGCAATTGATATCGCCAAAGCCAGAGAGATTGCTGCACAGTGGAAGGACTGACATCATGGCAAAAGAAACTTTCAGCCGCTTTGAGACGGCTGACTATCTGAAGGACGAGGCCGATATCACGGCCTATCTCGACGCGGTAATGGAAGAGGGCGGCGATGATCCCGCCTATATCGCGGCGGCGCTCGGCGATGTGGCGCGGGCGCGCAATATGAGCCAGCTCGCACGCGATGCGGGGATGAGCCGTGAAGGGCTCTACAAGGCGCTGTCCGAAGACGGCAACCCCAGCTTCGCCACCATCCTGAAAGTCGCCCACGCCCTGGGCCTGCGCCTGAACTTCAAACCGGCGGGGTGATTGCACCGGGACGGCGCGAGTGCATCGCGCTGCTACGGATAATCCATACCTCCCGCGACTGGCCTGACAAAAACTGGTCGGGGTAGGGTGGTTGAGCTGATTCCGGGTGGAGTATTGATCAATAGTCGCCTCGAAGAGTTAAGGGAGAAAGGCAATGTGTTTGAAGACATTCGCGTATCAACCGTTGCTTCACTTCGCATTCTTCCGGAAGAATGGGTGAAACAAATTGATGCTGAGATACCAATATCATGAGATGATACAGCCCCGCGCAACGAAATTGATCGGCAGAATTAGCTCGTTAAAATATCACAGCCCCTCTCGTATTTGAGTGAAACATGGAGGTATGATTAGTCGATGAAACTTAAAGATTTTGTAAAACAGACTCTCTTGGACATCACGAATGGCGTTTCGGAAGCCCAGGAAACATCACCGTCCTGGATTGCACCAGGCCTTGTTGAAGGAGAAAAAGTCACTTCGCCACAACAGGTATCTTTTGAGGTAGCCGTTACAACTAACAAAGAGGGGGACGGAAGCATTTCTGTTTGGTCCGTCGCCGAAGTGAAGGCTAAAGGGATGGTAGAGAATTTCAACAAAATTACATTCTCCGTTCCCATATATTTCCAAGCAAGGAAAAATACGGAAGGGGACAGGTGACTTTGCCCTACGTTGTCGTCTTTTTTATCCTAAAAATGCTTATTCGCGAAGGCGCGACCGGAGCCGGATTTGAGGTATCGCTCAAAGTCTTCTGCCTTGGACGCATCTTCAAAACGGATAACCGTCTGGAATTTCCATGGTTTGAATTTGCTCGTATGGACGGACTCGCCGTTGTTGTGCTGCGCCAGACGTTTGTTCAGGTCTGTCGTGAGGCCGACGTAAAAATGCTCCGGTAAATTTACACTTTGCAGAATATAGACGTAATGCATAAAGCCCGCCTTCGTTTTGCTGCGCGTCACTACGGCGAGGCATCCGCTTCGCACGCGTCTCCTCGATAAATCTCGTCGAAGCTGGATTTTGCCGTCGGCAAAATCAGCTAAGACGGATGGCTGGGGAACCTGGACTCGAACCAGGATTGACGGAGTCAGAGTCCGCTGTCCTACCATTAGACGATTCCCCACCATGGGCGGCG
>JBBDJF010000020.1:0-41392 GCA_040880045.1 Sneathiella sp. | reverse complement strand
GTCTTCACCGACGGCTCGTTCTGCTACATCCCCAAGGGCGTGCGCTGCCCGATGGAGCTTTCCACCTATTTCCGCATCAATGCCGCCCAGACCGGGCAGTTCGAGCGGACGCTGATCATCGCCGAGGATGAGAGCTATGTCAGCTATCTGGAGGGCTGCACCGCACCGATGCGCGATGAGAACCAGCTTCACGCCGCGGTGGTCGAGCTGGTCATCATGAAGGATGCCGAGGTCAAGTATTCGACGGTGCAGAACTGGTATCCGGGCGATGAAAACGGCGTCGGCGGCATCTATAACTTCGTCACCAAACGCGCCGCCTGCCGGGGCGAGAACGCCAAGGTCTCCTGGACACAGGTCGAGACCGGCTCGGCGATCACCTGGAAATATCCATCCTGCATTTTGCAGGGCGATAACTCGGTCGGGGAATTCTATTCCATCGCCATCGCCAACAATATGCAGCAGGCGGACACCGGCACCAAGATGATCCATCTTGGCAAGAACACGTCGAGCACGATCATCTCCAAGGGGATATCGGCCGGCAAGGCGCAGAACACCTATCGCGGCCTCGTTCGCATGGGACGGAAAGCGGAGAATGCCCGCAACCACACGGTCTGCGACAGCCTTCTCATCGGCGATAAATGCGGCGCCCATACGGTCCCCTATATCGAGAACCAGAGCCGCACCGCGAAGATCGAGCATGAGGCGACGACCTCGAAAATCAGTGAGGAGCAGCTGTTCTATTGCCAGCAGCGCGGCCTCTCGGAAGAGGAGAGCATGGCGCTCATCGTCAATGGCTTCTGCAAGGAAGTGCTGCAGAAACTCCCCATGGAATTCGCGGTCGAAGCCCAGAAACTCGTCGGCATCAGCCTTGAAGGCAGCGTCGGCTAAAGGAAGAACAGAATTATGTTGGAAATCAGGAATTTACACGCCACGGTCGGGGGTAAGGAAATCCTCAAAGGCATCAATCTCACCATCAATGCAGGCGAGATTCATGCGATCATGGGCCCGAACGGCGCCGGGAAAAGCACGCTTTCCTATGTACTTGCGGGTCGCGATGGCTATGAGGTGACATCGGGCGAGGTTCTCTACAAGGGTGAGGACCTGCTGGCCCTCACCCCTGATCAGCGGGCCTGCCACGGGATTTTTCTCGCCTTTCAGTATCCGGTGGAGATTCCGGGCGTGGCCTCGGCCACCTTCATGAAGACCGCCTATAATGCACAGCGGAAATTCCGCGGACAGCCGGAAGTCGACGCCATGGAATTCCTCAAGCTGGTGCGCGAGAAAACCAAGGATCTCGATATCAAGGACGATATGCTGAAACGCGCCGTCAATGTCGGCTTCTCGGGCGGTGAGAAGAAGCGCAACGAGGTGTTGCAGATGTCGCTGCTGGAGCCGGACCTGATGCTGCTCGACGAGACCGACAGCGGCCTTGATATCGATGCGCTGAAAATCGCCGCTGACGGCGTGAACCGGCTCCGGAGCCCCAAGCGCGCCGGGCTGATCATCACCCATTACCAGCGATTGCTCGATTATATCGTGCCGGATTTCGTCCATGTGCTGGCGGACGGGAAAATCGTCAAATCCGGCGACAAGTCGCTGGCCCATGAGCTGGAGGAAAAAGGCTACGCGGCGCTGAGCGCGGCGTAAGCAGGAAACTGATGACAGATATGAATAAAATGACCCCCCTTGCCCAGGATTACCTGGACCGCTTCGATACGGTCCGGACGCGCCTGCCCGGCTATGAGAACCCGGCGGTGGCGAAGGCGCGTGACGCGGGCTTCGCCCGCTTTGCCGCGCTCGATTTCCCGGGCCGGAAAGTGGAGGAATGGCGCTTTACCAACCTCTCCCCCCTCACCAAAGGGATCGAGACGGCGGAAGCTCCGGCGACAGGCACGCTTGCAAAGCCGGAGTTCGACACGCCCCATGTGATGACCTTCCTCAATGGCCGGTTTTCAGCGGAAGACAGCCGCCTTGACGACCTGCCGAAAGGCATCAGGCTTGCTTCCTTCGCGGCGGAGCTGGACGCGGGCAACACGACCCTGCCGGACAGCGTGGCCGAGGAAAGCCGCGCCGTGGTCGCACTCAACACCGCCTTTATGGAGGATGGTTATGTTCTGGAAGTCTCCCCCGGAACGATTCTGACGGTGCCGATCCTGATCCGCTTTGTCAGCCTTCCCGGCAGCGATGCGGATGCGCGGCATATGCGCAATATCATCCGTATGAGCGCAAAATCAGAGATGACCCTGCTGGAAGAGCATTGCGGCGCAAACGGCCATGCTTATTTCGCCAATCCGGTGACCGATATTGTCCTTGAAGACGACGCGCGGCTCAATCACTACAAGTTGCAGGCCGAGAGCGAGACCGCCTTTCACCTTGCCAATGTCGATTGCGACATTCCAAAAGGCGCGAGTTACGAGAATTTCAGCCTCTCCACCGGGGCGCGGCTCAGCCGCAACGAACTGGCGACACGCATCACCGGTGGAAATGCGACAAGCATTCTCAACGGTGCCTATCTGATGCGGGGAAAGCAGCATTGCGATACCACCACGATCACCCGCCATCTGGTCCCGGAAAATGACAGCCGCCAGGTCTACAAGGGTATTCTCGATGATGAGGCGCAGGGCGTTTTTCAGGGCAAGATCCATATCGCACCGGACGCGCAGAAAGTCGCGGGCGATCAGTTGAGCCGGGCGCTGCTGCTCTCGGAGCGGGCCTCGGTCGCGGTCAAGCCGGAGCTTGAGATATATGCCGACGACGTGAAATGCAGCCATGGCGCGTCCTCCGGTGAGCTGGATTCGGATGCGTATTTTTACCTGCAATCACGCGGGATTGACGAGAAGACGGCGCGGAAAATGCTGATCGATGCCTTCCTCGCCGATGTGCTGGAAGAGATTTCGAATGAGGCGGTACGCGACTATTTCGCCGATGTCACTGCCCGCTGGATGGATGAGGTATAGACCATGAATGACATGACAACATTCGATGTGGAGAAAATCCGCAAGGACTTCCCGATCTTTGGCCGCGAAGTCCATGGCAAGCCCCTCGCCTTCCTCGATAGCGGCGCGTCGGCGCAGAAGCCGACCGTGGTACTGGAGGCCGTGCAGCGCGCCTATGCGGAAACCTACGCCAATGTGCATCGCGGCGTTCATTATCTCAGCCAGGTCTCGACCGATCTCTATGAAGGCGCGCGGGAAACCGTGCGGGCGCATCTCAATGCCGCCAGTGTCGAGGAGATCATCTTCACCAAGAACGCAACCGAGAGCATCAATCTGGTCGCCAATTCCTGGGGCTGGGCCAACCTCAAGCCGGGTGACGAGATTCTGCTCTCGACGCTGGAGCATCATTCGAACATCGTGCCCTGGCAACTGATCGCCGAGAAGACCGGCGCCGTGGTGAAAGCGGTGCCCATCGATGAGCATGGCGAGTTGATGATGGAGGTCTATCATGACATGCTGGGCCCGAAGACGAAAATCGTCGCCGTCACCCATATCTCCAACGCCATCGGCACCATCACCCCGGTGAAAAAGATTATCAAGGCCGCCCATGACGCGGGCGCGGTGGTCCTCATCGACGGATCACAGGCCGCGCCGCATATGAAGCTCGATATGCAGAGCCTTGGCGCGGATTTCTACGTTTTTACCGGCCACAAGGTCTTCGGCCCCACTGGTATCGGCGTGCTGTATGGTCGCGAGGAACTGCTGGAGGCGATGCCGCCATTTCTGGGCGGCGGTGATATGGTCGGGCGGGTGACGTTCGCAAAAACCACCTACGCCAAGGGCCATTCCAAGTTCGAGGCTGGCACGCCCCCCATCGTTCAGGCCATCGGCCTCGCGACGGCGATTGACTATGTGAACAATATCGGCTTCGAGAAGATCGGCGCCCATGAGCAGATGCTGCTCGCCTACGCTACCGAACAGCTTAAGCAAATCAACAGTTTGCGCATCATTGGTCAGGCAAGACATAAAGCGGCGATTATTTCCTTTACACTGGACGGCGTGCATCCCCATGATATCGGGACAATTGTCGATCGCGGCGGCGTTGCCATTCGCGTCGGCCATCACTGCGCCCAGCCGCTGATGGATCATTTCGATGTGGCGGCGACGGCCCGCGCCTCGATGGCGCTTTACAACAACCGCGCCGATATCGATGCCCTGGTGGCGTCGGTCAGGTCAGTACAGGAGATATTCGGCTGATGATGGATGAATTAAGAGAGCTTTATCAGGAAGTGATCCTCGATCACAGCAGGAACCCCCGCAACTTCCGCCATCCCGAAGATGCGAACCATGAGGCGCATGGCTATAACCCGCTCTGCGGCGATACGGTCAATGTGTATCTGAAGCTCGGCCATAACGGCCTGATCGAGGATGCGGCGTTCGAGGGCAAGGGCTGCGCCATCTCGCTCGCCTCCGCCTCGATGATGACGGATATCATCAAGGGCAAGACCGAGGCCGAGGCGAGGGAAATCTTCAGCGGCTTCAAGAAGCTGGTGACGGGGGAGGAAAATGATTTCGACGCCGGGGAGGATACGGAGAGGTTGATGATGCTGGCGGGGGTCAAGGAATTCCCCATGCGCGTCAAATGCGCGACCCTGCCCTGGCACGCCATGACCTCGGCCATGGATGACAAACCGGAAGTCAAGATGGAGTAATTGATGACTGCAATGGATAAAATAGAGCGCCCGATCGCCACGGGCCCGTTTGAGGAAGGCACCACCGGCTCCCCGCTGGAGGAACCCATCGTTGCCGCGCTGCGCGAGGTGTATGATCCGGAAATCCCGGTCAATATCTTCGATCTCGGTCTCATCTATGTAATCGATATCGCGGAGGATGGCGAGGTGTTCGTCGGCATGACCCTGACCGCGCCGGGCTGCCCCGTCGCCGGGGAAATCCCGATCTGGGTTCGCGATGCCGTCATGCCGGTCGAGGGCGTGAAGAAGGTCGAGGTTGAAATCCTCTGGGATCCGCCCTGGACGCCGGAAAATATGTCGGAGGCGGCGAAACTTGACCTTGGAATGTTCTAGGCGCGTAACTATATTGGATGTATAGGTGAATTATGACTGATACACAGATTATGACATTGACGGACCGCGCGACCGACCGCGTGAAATCCCTGCTTGGCAAGGCGCCCTCGGCCCCGGAGGGCCTGCGCATCGGCATCACCAATACCGGCTGCAACGGCCTCAGCTACACCATGGACTACGCGAAAGAGCGGAAGCCGGACGACGCGGTGGTGGATTTAGGCGGGATTACCCTGCTGATCGACCATGACGCCGTGCAATATGTCACGGGTACCGAGATGGACTGGCTGGAAGAAGGCCTGCAATCGCGCTTCACCTTCGAAAACCCCAACGAAAAAGGCCGCTGCGGCTGCGGCTCCTCCTTCCACGTCTAGGAAATTCAGCAAATTCCGCCTGGTCCTGGCCGGGATATTTCTGGCTGTCATTTCGTCCACCCTGATTGCCATGGCTCTTGTTCAGGCGGACGATAACTATAAGCAATATGGATACCGGATGATTACCCCGCTGGAAACCGAGGCACTTTTGAAACAGCAACCGGATGTCGTCGTCCTTGATATCCGCACGCCGGGGGAGTTCAATGCCGGTCATATCGCGGGCGCGATCAATATCGACTATTACGCCGCCAATTTCGATGACAGGATTGCCGCGCTCGACCCCTCTAAAACCTATGTCCTGCATTGCAAGTCCGGCGGGCGTAGCGATCGTTCCCTCCCCCTCATGCGCGCCAGCAAGATTACGGACCTGCATCATCTTGAGGCCGGATTTGACGGCTGGAAGGCCGCCGGGCTCAGGATCGTCAGCGACTGATAATCTCTCTCCGCCGCCCGCCGTTTCCGCTTTCCGGAAAACTTCAAATTTTTCATTGATTTAAGTCAAAACATATAAGTATACCTTATATGTCATCGGTGATTATGTATCACATCACCGGAAAGCATGAACAGTAACGAGACGGAAATGATTGATGGATAAACTCGATTGGCTTGAGACATTTGAACTGGGAATTCCCCAAGTCGATGACGATCATCGCGAGCTGCTCGCCATCATGAGAAAAATCAGGGAAGCGGCGGATACCGAGGCCTTCGATGAATGCAAGACCCTCCTCGATGAATTGATCGAGTTCTCCGTCGATCATTTCAGGCGCGAGGAAGAGATGCTGGTTCGGATCGGCTATCCGAACGCCGAAATTCACAAGGAGTATCACCACCAGCTTCTGGATCGGGCAAGCTCTGTCAAGGACATCTGCAAGGAAATACGATCGAAGGAGAACCTCAAGGTATGCTGTGACGAAATGTTCGGCTTCCTGGTGGATGATATCGTCACAGGCGATCTTAAATTCAAATCCTACATGGAAAACAAGGGCCTGATAACCCGACCCTGACTTTTCCGGCATAGGGGGGCTCCCGGCTGGCGGCCTGTTTCCCACAGTATCCGTGACAACTCCGCGCTATATTGCTACCATTCACGATTAAAGATTTTCGAAACGAACGGGAGTATTATGCAAGATTGCTACGGTAACGAGGTCAGCACAGGGTCACGGGCGGCACTCGACGCGTATGACGAGGGGGTGGCTCTCTTTCTTGCCGCGCAGGCCGGCGCGGAGGACGCGTTCAGGCGCGCCGTCGCCTTCGATCCCCATTTCGCGCTCGCCCATGCCGCCCTTGCCCGCCATTACCAGATGTATGCGCGCCCCATGGATGCCATGAAGTCCATAATCTCGGCGCGGGAACTCGGCGCTGGCTATACGGTGCGCGAACGATCGCATGTAGCAATTATCGGACAGCTGATCGAGGGCAACGGGGCCATGGCCTATGCGAACATCAAGCGCCACACCGCCGACCATCCCCGCGATGTGATGATGTTGCAGCCCTGCGCCGGGGTGTTCGGCTTAATCGGTTTCAGCGGACGGATCGGGCGCGAGGCGGAGATTTTTGCTTTTTTCGATAACCTCAAGCATGCATATGACAATGACTGGTGGTTTGACTCCATCCTCGCCTTCGCCCTGATAGAACTCGGCCGTCTGGGCGAGGCCGAACCGATCATTGAGCGCTCGTACAAGAATAATCCGGCAAACGCCAACGCCGCCCATTACAAGGGGCATTATCACTACGAGGCCGGAGAGCATCAAAGCGGGTGGGAGTTCGTCCGGAAATGGCTGGAAGGCTATGATCGGAAAAGCCTGATGCATTGCCATATCAGTTGGCATGAGGCGCTCTGGGCACTGGAGCTTGGCCACAAGGACGACGCCTGGCGCATCATTGAGGAGGCCGTCCGACCGGGTGCAGCATGGGGTCCGCCAATAAATGTGTTGAACGATATGGTGTCCTTCCTGCTGCGCGCGGAAATCGCTGGTGAGCCAAGGCGGCAGGATCTCTGGCAGGAGGCCAGCAACTACGCCCGCATTCATTTTGCTACGCCCGGTGTGAGTTTCGCTGACGCCCATGCCGCCCTCGCCCATGCCCTGGCCGGGAATGAGGCGGCGCTTGTGAAGCTGCGGGAAACATCGAACGGTTTCGCGAGCGATATGGTCAACGCCCTTGCCGATACCTTCGCGGCCTTCGCACATTCCGACTGGCAGCGGGTGATCGATAGTCTCGTGCCCCTGATGGCAAGCCATGAACGGCTCGGCGGGTCTCGCGCGCAGCGTGACCTGCTGGAATTCACCCTGCTGCATGCCCTGATCAAGCTCGGCAAGCGGGAGGAGGCGGAGCGCCTCTTCCGGATGCGTCGCCCCACCCTCGCGCGGGATGGCCTGCCGCCGTCCCTGTTCCCGGAGAAACTGGACGCCTAGGCTCGCCCGTTACGTCGACACGAGCTTGAGGAAAGTCCGGTCCTCGCGCAGCAGGAATTTCTCCTTTTGCGCAAATTCGTAATTCTCGCGGCCCAGCGGATCATCTTTGAGCCGCGCGCGATATGCCTCATAGGCCGCCAGGCTCTCGATATGATAGACGCCATAGGCGAGCGTGCTCGATCCCTCATGCGGCGCGAAATAACCGACGAGATCGGCGCCGCATCGCGGGATCGCCTCCCCCCAGTTCCGCGCATATTGCCCGAACTGCTCGCGTTTCGTGGGGTCGATATGGTAGCGGATGAAACAGGTAATCATTTCTCTCTCCTTGAAAACTATCGCCGGAGAATAGCCCTTGCGCGACGTTAATGCTTCGCTTACTATCGAACTATGAAAGAAGGACCGGATATCGCCCTCCTGGGCTCCCTCATCGGGGAACCGGCGCGGGCGAACATGCTGACCGCGCTCTTGTCGGGCAAGGCGCTGACGGCGAGCGAGCTGGCGGCGGAGGCCGGGATCACCTCGCAGACGGCGAGCTCTCACCTCTCGAAGATGCAGGCGGGCGGGCTGCTGATCCAGCGCAAGCAGGGGCGGCACCGCTATTTCGCGCTCGCCGATGACGATGTCGGCGGCCTGCTGGAGGCGATGATGGGCCTCGCCGCCAAGAAAGGCCACCTCCGCACCCGGACCGGGCCGAAGGATCCGGCGCTCCGCCGCGCGCGGGTCTGCTACAACCATCTGGCGGGCGATTTCGGCGTGCGCATGATGGACAGCCTGCTCGCGAAGGATTTCCTCACCCCCGAGAGTGAGGGGCTCGGCCTCACCCCGGAGGGCCGCGCCTTTATCAGCGATTTCGCGATTGACCTCGCGCCGCTCGAAAGTCTCCGCCGTCCGCTCTGTAAATCCTGCCTCGACTGGAGCAACCGCCGCAGCCACCTCGCCGGCAGCCTCGGGACTGCGCTCCTCACCCGCGTCTACGATCTCGGCTGGGCCAAACGCGTTGAGGGCTCCCGCATCGTGAATTTCAGCACGACCGGCGAGCGGGCGTTTATGCGGATGTTTGGGGTTTGAGAGGTTTAAAAAATTCTGTTTCAAGAAACGAAATGACGCCTGAAGGCAGACAATCCGTAATGGGAACAAATTTTTCCTAATTATGTCTATTCATTTGATATAATCAACGCGCTACAGTCACCATTTTGAACGGTAGCCAATGTTCTCCCCATGCTCATACCTCCAAAGCCATTTCTGGCGCGGTATTTCATGACAAGAGTATGAGTCCCTTTTTCATTTACAGGCCCAATCAGTGTTTCTATGTGCTCGAAACTATCGGGTTCACGCATCATATTTTCAACTTCTTGCTTAACCTGAATGTGGGAACCATCCCATGCGCTAAGGCAATGGAAGCCTGCTTTTTTGTCTTCGGCTTTCTTAGCTTCCGCTTGGGCGAGGCGTTCAGCTTCCTCTCTATCTCTTACTGCTTGCTCTTCCATCAATCGGTTATATTCTTCAGGGTTTGTCTCTTTTAATTCCTCCAAATCGGGAGATGTAAATGATTTTACTATGAGCGTAATTACAAAGATTAATACGAAAATGCTCATACATCCGATAAATGATTCTTTGTTTTTTTTCTTTTTCTGCTCAAGCTTTTCAATAAGTTCCGCTTTATTGATCTGCTCTTTCCCTAGCGGTTCACCGCAAGAGGGACAAGCTGCCGCATTAATAGATGTTGGATTGTTGCAAGTAGGGCAATTTATTAATTTTGAATTCAATTATCAAACCTTCCTAACAGCGAACAATTTCTACCATTAATTGATAATATTAAATCAGGTATCTCTTGTAAACCTAAAGGTCAAGAGTTTTGCATTTTTGAGCATTGGTACTAAAGCGCATGCCCATTTCTCTTGCATTCCACGCAATACTCTAGTATAATACGCCTTCACGTTGAGGCAGATTTACGCTTCGAAAGACGTGGCAAGGGGTGGCTGCCCCTTCAGCTAATTTCCATATATATGCGAAAAAAGGATACCCGGCGTTATACAGCGCGTCTTTACAGGATGTCTGTGCGGGGTATTTGCGATCCGGTAAGCCGGGCGGCGTTGTCCGGGGTGAGGTTGGCCCCTACAAGGCCGGAAGAGGCCTACATAATCAAACGGAGGCGGCGGGCGCAGCAATCGCTGCGGTGCGGTGCTCTCCGGTTCTGATTATGCTCCCTTCCGTCTTCAGAGACAGCGTTTCAGGATGGCCCCGGAAGGATCGGCGGAAAATTCGCCGAGACGGCTCATGGTGCCGATTATCTGCATACGATCCGCAGAGATCAGGTCCATCATGCGTATAGAGCCGTCAATCTGGACCAGGCCGTAGCGCTGGCCGGTCTGCCAGACGGATGTCAGCGGTGTTCGGGTGTCTCCCTCCACGTTGTGCGACAGATCCTGCGCGCCGAGGACAACGAAACCTCCGTCTGTATTGCAAGCCGTGCCCCAGGGTCCGCGAAGGCGGAGGGGTACGGTATCATAGTCCCGGACTTTGCCATACGGGGCGTTGATGACCTCAGTAAAGCGTGCACGCAAATTGACGGGCTTGACAATGGGAGCGATCGGGGTCGGTCGTTTGTTTACGGCCAGCTCCGGTCCCTTCCCGTCGTCCGCCATCGAGGAATAGGGCATAACCATACTGTAGACACCAATGAAGAGAGCCAGCATTGCGCCGCCAACGGCCATGCTGCCGACCGCGAATTTTGTGTTCTTGAACAGGCGGGAATCGCGAAGCCGCGGGGCCTCCTCTATCTCCACGCGGTGATAGACGTTGCGGTCCTTCGCCTCATCGAAATATCCCCCCAGGATGCGGACGCGCGGCGCGCCCCATTCGCCTATCAGCCTGCGCGCAATCTCCTGCGCGGGATTTTCGTCGTCATAACGGTCGAAACTGCGCCATTTCGTGTCGATCAGCGTCTGCACGACATATTGCGAATAGCTGTGGTTGGCCGGTGTCATTTTCACTCTCAGGGCTCGCCGTTACGGGATTGCGCCTGAAATTAGGGAAACAGGATAAATAAACCGTTAATTTCCCGCGTTTTTTTTCGGGTTACCGCGGGTTAGCGCCCTAGCTGACCGGGATGACCTCGCCTTTTTTATGCATGACGATGACCGGCTCCATGCTCTCGAACACATCATCATCGAGATGGCAGAGAATCTGGTGGCCGTCCTGGAACTCCTTCAGCGGTGGCAGCTCGGTTTCGCAAATGCTGCCGATCTTGCGCGGGCAGCGGGTCTGGAACGGGCAGCCGGGCGGCGGATTGACCGCCGAGGGAATATCCCCCTCCAGGATGATCTGCTTTTGCACGACCGAGGTATCGGCGATCGGCACGGCAGACAGGAGCGCCTCCGTATAGGGGTGATAGGGCGGCGAGAAAACCTCGTCCGTTGTGCCCTGCTCGACGATATGTCCAAGATACATAACCACAACGCGATCAGACAGATAGCGGACGACGCTCAGGTCATGGCTGATGAACAGCAGGGTCGAGCGGAGGTCGTTCTGGATCTCCGTCAGCAGCCCCGTCACCGCCGCCTGTACCGACACATCGAGGGCCGAGACCGGCTCATCCGCGACCACGACCGCCGGGTTGCCGGCGAAGGCGCGGGCGATGCCGATACGCTGTTTCTGGCCACCGGAAAGCTGGCGCGGGCGGCGATGGGCGAAATCGCGCGGCAGCTTCACCAGATCGAGCAGGTCATTGACCTTCTGGCGGACTTTCTCCGGGTCCTTCTCGACGCCGAATTTCCGGATGACGCGGGCAATCTGGTTGCCCACCGAATGCGACGGATTGAGGGTGTCGAACGGGTTCTGGAACACCATCTGCAAATGGCCGACGGTGCGGGCCTTGCGCTTCTGCACCGAGACATGGGCCAGATCCTCCCCGTTGAGGATAACCTCCCCGTCCGTCGCCTCCTCCAGCCCCATCAGGACCTTCGCGAAGGTCGACTTGCCGCAGCCGCTCTCGCCGACGATGGCGACGGTTTCCGCCTCCCGCGCGTCGAAATTGATATTCTCATTCGCCTTCACGGTCTTCACCGCGTCGCGGCGGATCATGGAAAGGAGCGAGCTTGACCTAATCTCGTAATATTTCTTCATGTTCCGGACCTTGAGGACGACCTTGCCGGATTTCACCGACTTGACCGTCACCGCCTCATGATCGCCCTCGGCCCAGTCGATCTCCTCGAACCGGGCGCAGCGCACCGTATGCGCCTCCTCCTGTGGGACAGGGCGCATGAGGATTTTGTCCGTGGTGCAGATCCCTTCCCGGCAAAAGGCGCAGCGCGGCGAGAAAAAGCAGCCCTGCGGGCGCTGATGCGGCAGCGGAAGCTGGCCCGGAATGGGCACCAGCGGGCGCTCGTTCTTGTCGGCGCCGGGTAGCGGGATCGAGGCGAACAGGCCGCTCGTATAGGGATGCTTCATGTCGTCGAAGACTTCATTGATCGTGCCGTCCTCCACCGCCTCGCCGGAATACATCACCGTCACCCGGTCGCAGGTATCGAGGATCAGCCCGAGGTTATGGGAGATATAGACCATCGAGGTGCCGAATTCCGCCGAGATTTCCTTGACCAGCTCGACAATGCCGCGCTCCACCGTCACGTCAAGCGCGGTTGTCGGTTCATCGAGCAGCAGCAGGTCCGGCTTCGAGAGCAGCGCCATGGCGATCACCACACGCTGTTGCTGGCCGCCCGAAATCTGGTGCGGATAGCTGTCCAGGATACGCTTCGGGTCGGGCAGTTTCACCGCCTCCAGCAGCTCAAGGGCGCGGGCCATCGCCTCGGCCCGGGTGACATCCTCATGAAACAGCGGCACCTCGGCGAGCTGTTCCCCGATCTTCATCGACGGGTTGAGGGAGGCCATCGGCTCCTGATAGATCATCGCGATTTTCGATCCGCGAATGGCGCGTAGTTCCTCCTGTGACATGGTGCGCATGTCGCGGCCATGGAAGAGGATTTCCCCGCTCTTGATATAGCCGTTGGAACCGAGATACTGCATGACGGCGAGCGCCACCGTGGACTTGCCGCAGCCGCTTTCGCCGACGATGCCGACGCCCTGCCCCGGCATCACCTTCATGTTGAAGTCGATCACCGCCGGGATTTCCCCGCCGCGCGTATCGTAGGAGATGCAGAGGTTGCGGCATTCCAGAATAGGTGTCTGTTCCATTACTTCTCTCCCCGGGTCCTGACCCTAATCCTTCATCGATATTTCACGCAGGCCGTCGGCCAGCAGGTTGAACCCGAGCACCAGCGACGAGATCGCCACGGCCGGGACAACCGCCATATGCCCCGCGAAACTGCCAAGCGGCTGGGTTTCGGCGATCATCTTGCCCCAGTCCGGATCGGGCGGCGGCAGTCCGAGGCCGAGATAGCCGAGCATGGCGATGGTGATGGTCGTATAACCAAGCCGCAGGCAGGCATCGACGATGAGCGGACCGCGCGCATTGGGAAGCAGCTCCACCAGCATAATATACATCGAGCTCTCACCGCGCGTCTGGGCGGCGAAAATATAGTCCCGCGTTCGAAGGTCGAGCACCAGCCCGCGCACGATACGCATGATGCCCGGCGCCGAGGCGAAGGTCACGGCGAGCACGATATTGAAGCCGGTCGCGCCGAGATAGGTGATGATGATGATGTAAAGCACGATCACCGGGAAGGAGAGCAGGATGTTGGAGATAAAGGAAATCACTTCATCGTACCAGCCGCCGAGATAGCCCGCGACAACGCCCATGAGCATGCCGACGATATAGGCGACCACCGTGGCGGTCGTTGCCCAGACCAGCACCTGCTGCGCCCCGAAAATGACCCGCGAGAGAATATCCCGGCCCTTGTGGTCCGTTCCCAGCCAGTAAAGCCCGCCGTCCTTCGCCTCCGACAGCGGGAACTTGAACGGTTCCAGCAGCTCGTTCGGATCGTAGAGCGGCAGGACGGGCGCGAGGATCGCGAGAATCACCCAGAACAGGATCAGGGACAGGCCGAAAATCGCAACCGGGCTTTCGCGCAGCAAGCCGATGGACTTGAACATCTTGCCGATGGTCGAGGGAGACGAGTCGTTATCCTGAATTTCTACCGTCATATCACCATCCCTCAAGTAAAGCGAATACGCGGATTAAGCAGCGTATAGCCGATATCCGAGATAAACTGGGAAAACACCGCGACGAAAACCGCAACCAGGGTACAGGCCTCGATCACATAGATATCGCCGAACAGCGCCGCATCGAGAAGCAGCTTTCCAAAGCCCTTGTAGGCGAAGAAAACCTCAACCACGATCACACCGGACAGCAACCAGTTAAGCTGCAGGATGATCACCGTGAACGGTGCGATCAGCGCGTTTCTGAGCGCATGGCGCAAAATCACCCGGCGGTAAGGGATGCCCTTGAGCACCGCGGTGCGAATATAGTGCGATGTCATCACCTCGGCCATCGAGGCGCGGGTCATGCGGGCGGTATAGCCAAAGCCGTACATGACGAGCACGAGGACGGGCAGGAAGATTTCCGCCCAGCTGAACCCGCTCGACATGGCCGCCGTTCCGGGCAGCCAGCCCAGCCAGAAAACAAAGATGGCGGTGAAAAAGGTGGCCGAGGCGAATTCCGGCACCGAGGTCGTAAGCACCGATCCCACCGAGACAAACCGGTCTTGCGGCGATCCCTCCTTCATCCCGGCGATCACCCCGAGGGTGAGCGAGAGCGGGATCATGATCAGCATATAGAGCCCGGCGAGAATGGCGGTGTTGCCAAGCCGCGGCCAGAGGACTTCGGAGACCGGCGTCTTGTACTGGATCGACTGCCCGAAATCACCCGTCAGCGCATTGCCGACCCAGGTGCCGTAGCGGGCTAGGAACGGCTCGTTATAGCCGTTGTTTTCAAGCCAGAGCAGGCGCTGTTCCGTGTTTGAATAGGGCCCCAGAACCTTGCCGGCAACGGCCAGCTTGTCGGATTCGAACAGCGCGAACAATGTAAAGGAGATGATGGCCATGATCAGGGCCATTGAGATAAATCGACGAAATGCCAGTATCAGCATAGACTTGCTCCCCCCGGGGCAAAAATGTCGCTAAAAAAAGATAAGGGCGAAGTTATCGCCCTTATCAGTGTCGTCTTATTTAGCTGTCGATCCAGACCTTGTAGAACTGGTGATACTGGGTGGGATGTGCCTCCAGGTTCTTGATCTTCGAGCTTGCCAGGAAGAACTTCGGCTGCCAGATCGGCTGGACGATAATCGCGTCATCCTGCAGGATTTTCTCGACCTCCTCCATCGCCGCCTTGCGTTCCTCCGCATCGATCAGCGCTTCCGCCTTGTCGAGGGCTGCCTCGAACTCCGGATTGTCATATCCCGTTTCATTCCACGCGTTGCCGGCGCGATAGGCCAGACTCAGGACCATGGTGCCGAGCGGGCGATGGGTCCAGGCGGTGATGCCGAACGGCGTCGTTGCCCAGATTTCCCAGTATTTGGTCGCCGGCATCAGGTTGAGGTTCAGGGTAATCCCGGCATCCGCCGCCTGCTCTTTCAGGATTTCACAGACCTGCTGCTGCCAGGGGCCGTTGGTATTGCCGACATCGATGGTCAGTTCAAGCCCGTCCGGATAACCCGCTTCGGCAAGCAAGAGCTTTGCCTTCTCGATATCGCGCACTGGCCGGTTAAGGGCGAAATATTCCGGATGGATCGGCGAGACATGGTGATGTTCGCCGACATCGCCCTTGCCCTGATACACCAGTTCGTTATACCGCTCCGCATCGCAGCAGAGCTGCAGCGCCTGGCGCACGCGCTTGTCGTCGAACGGCTTCTGCGTCACATTCATACGCATCACGCCGGTCTGGGCCGTGCGCGCCTGGTAGACTTCCGTATTCGGGATCGATGTCGCCATGCCGAGAGAGGCGACGTCGAACTCATAGTTCATATCCACCTGGTTGGAGGCAACGGCCGCAAGCTGTGCCGCAGAGGCCGCGCCATGGTCGTAATATTCAATACCGTCAAGATAGACATCGCCGCCCCAGTAAGGCTGGTCGACGCGCTTGAGGATGGCTTTTTCGCCGACCGCAAATTCCGCCAGCGTGAACGGGCCGGTGCCGTTCGGATCCTTCGAGAGATCGCCCTGGAAACCGCGGTGGACGATCAGCGTCGGATAGTTATAGAGATTTTCCGGGATCGACAGGACCGGAGCACCCAGATGCAGGCGAACTGTATGGTCATCGACCTTCTCGATCGCGCCGGGGGTCATTGTCCGCTTTTTATTGTCGCCTTCACCCGTCTCGGTCGTCATGGAGGAAAACAGGCCGACGTTGGATGAACCGGTGTTCGGGTCGAGCCAGCGGGTGAAGTTGAATACAACATCGTCGGCGTTGAAATCATCGCCGTTATGCCATTTCACGCCCTTGCGCAGGTTCAGGGTCCAGGTTTTCAGATCGTCCGATACGGACCAGCTTTCCGCAAGATACGGGCGGGTCACGTTGTCGGGGCCGGTAATCGTCAGATATTCGCAGATCTGCCGCGCGACGTTGGATTTCTCGGTCCAGTCATAGGTGGCCGGTTCGGCCATTTCCTGTATCGACATCGAGCATTTCAGAACGCCGCCCTTTTTCGGCTCGGCCGCTTTTGCCTCCATCGTCGGATCAGCGATCCCGGCGATCGAGTAGGCTGCCGCGGCGGAAAGGCCCAGCAATGTCGAGGTTCTGAGGAATTCACGGCGGTCCATCTTGCCGCTCCTGAATTGTTCGGTCACGTCCCGGATTTTGGGATGAATGCGCCCTGGCGCTTCATGGTCCATTTTATCGGCTGTCATCTTGGGTAACTCCCTATCTATCAGATTTATAGCGTCTTGTTTACTTGCGGAAACTTGTATTGGAAACTTAACTGTCACATTTTTTCAGTGGCCTTTTTGTTCATTTTACGACCATAATTTTCCTGTTCAGCGCAAATTATGCCGCAATTTCAATCATTTTGGTCTCGGTTAGCCTTTAGCATAGTGAAAATCCGGACAACTCGTCAATGGAAATAGAAAAAAATATTATTTACTTGTGATAATGTTGTATAAAATGTGAAAAAACCATCAAATTCATTTAAATGAAAAATATAATGCCGCCGGAAATAAATTATATATTTATCTATGAGGTTAAATACTATATAGAATTTTCCAGTACGTAATTCCTCATGTAATATTCATGGGTTTTACGTTTATTTATTTATATTTAACTGATAATTCGCGGCATTTCGCCGCGCCGCCCTCCCCTGTTTTCCGCACGAGAAGAAATTTACTTCCCGCCTTCTGCGGCGTATCATGCCGTCGCGCCCTTTCAAAAAAAATAGATAAGAACAAAAGGAAGTCAAATGCAGCGCGAATTATTCAGTGAAGAACATGAGCTTTTCCGGGCCTCTGCCCGCCGCTTTGTCGAGGAGCGGGTCGTGCCCTTTCATGCCCAGTGGGAAAAGGACGGTCAGGTCAGCCGGGAAGTCTGGCGCGAGGCGGGCGAAGGCGGGTTTCTCTGCACGATGGTGCCGGAGGAATATGGCGGGGTCGGCGGTGATTTCCTGTTCGGCGCGATCTTTCTCGAAGAGCTCGCGCGCGCCGGAACCAGCGGCCCGTCCTTCCATCTGCATTCGGAGATTGTCGCCCCCTATATCACCGCCTATGGCACGGAGGCGCAGAAAAAGCACTGGCTGCCGAAGCTGGTGAAGGGCGAAGCCATCGCCGCCGTCGCCATGAGTGAGCCCGGCGCCGGATCGGATCTGCAGAATATCCGCACCACCGCCATTGCCGATGGCGACGACTATGTGATCAACGGCCAGAAGGTGTTTATCAGCAACGGCCAGCTTGCCGATCTTGTTGTGCTGGCCTGCAAGACGGACCCGGCGGCGGGCGGCAAGGGCGTTTCCCTCGTGCTCGTCGAAGGCGACCGCGAAGGCTTCTCCCGCGGGCGCAATCTTGAGAAAGCGGGATACAAGGCGCAGGACACATCGGAGCTGTTCTTCAACGATGTCCGGGTGCCGAAATCAAATCTTCTGGGCGAGGAAGGGCGAGGCTTCAAGCAGCTCATGCAGCAGCTACCGCAGGAACGGCTGGTCATCGCCGTGCGCTCCGCCACCAGTATCGAGACCGCGCTCGACTGGACGGTGGAATATACGAAGGAGCGCAAGGCGTTCGGCCAGAGCATCGCCGATTTCCAGAATACCCGCTTCAAGCTGGCGGAGATCAAGGCCAAGGCCGTGATGATGCGGGCCTTTGTCGATCGCTGCATCGCGGCGCATCTGAAGGGCGAGCTTGATTCCGTTACCGCCGCCATGGCCAAGATGCAATCGACGGAGATCCTCTGGGAGGTTCTCGATGACTGCGTGCAGCTGCATGGCGGCTATGGCTATATGTGGGAATATCCGATCTGTCGCGCCTGGGCCGACAACCGCATGGCCCGCATCGCCGGCGGCACCACCGAGATCATGAAGGAAATCATCAGCCGCGACCTTCTGAAAGACTAGCCGCGCCCGGGAGCAAATGTCACGGGGCGGCGGTAAAACCCCCTTGCCCTTGCACCCCTCGTACACTATCTAGGCGGTGAGAGGGACGACCCTTTCGCGCAAATTATTCCCGGGACGACCCGGCCATTTGAAGGAGACAGGAAATGGCCTGGATCTATCTCGTTGCGGCGGGACTTCTTGAAATTATATGGGCTTATTCCATGAAACAGTCCGCGGGCTTTTCCCGCCTGACACCCAGTATCATCACCCTCGTTACCATGATCGCGAGTTTTGGCCTGCTGGCTCTCGCCATGCGCTCCCTCCCCCTCGGTACCAGCTATATGGTCTGGACGGGGATCGGCGCGGTCGGGGCGTTCCTCGTCGGCATTTTCGTGCTGGGCGAGCTGATAACCCCGATGCGGGTGGCTGCGGCCCTGATGATCGGCGGCGGCCTTGTTCTGATGCAGCTGTCCAGCAATGCCTGACGGCATGAAACCGCCCGGCGCCTACAGCCCACCGCCGATGCAGGCGGAGGATGTCCTGTTCGAGGATGAGCATCTGCTGGCGATCAACAAGCCGAGCGGGCTGCTTTCGGTGCCGGGGCGTGGCGATGAGCTGATCGACTGCGCCGAGGCGCGGGCGAAGAAACATGACCGCAACGCGCGAACCGTGCACCGGCTGGACATGAGCACCTCCGGCGTCTTGCTGTTCGGCAAGGGCGCGGAGGTTCACCGCCGCCTGAGCGCCATGTTCGCGGCGCGCGCGATCGAGAAGCGCTATCTTGCCTGGGTGAACGGAGAGCTGCTCGACGACGAAGGCGAGATCGACCTGCCGCTGATCGGGGACTGGCCAAACCGCCCGCGGCAGAAGGTCGATCCTGTGAACGGCAAACCCTGCCTTACCCGCTGGCGGGTTAAGGAGCGGCGGGATGATGCAAGCCTGCTGGCGCTCTATCCTGAAACCGGCCGGACGCACCAGCTTCGCCTGCATTGCGCGAGCATCGGCCATCCGATTCTCGGCGACCGGATCTACGCGGATCAAGCGGCTTTTGCCCGCGCAGAGCGGTTGCAGCTTCACGCGGAGCGGCTCCGGTTTCGCCATCCGATGACGGACGTTGAGATGACCCTCGCCGCCCCGTCCGACCTTGCCGGGCCGGCGACATAAGCGCGCCGAAAAATGACTTTGCATTCCTCTGCCCCTCCGCCATACTGCGGTCCAGTCCCGACAGCTTGATACAGAGGGAGACGACATATGGAAACGGAAACCACCACAGCCGCCGCTGATCCCGCCCCCGGCTTTAAAAAGAATCCGGACTATAAAATCACCCTGGAACGCCCGACGCGGGAATATGTCGCGATAGTTCAGGGGGACGAGATCGCCCGCAGCCGCAATGTCATCCTGCTGAAGGAAGGGGATTATCCGCCCGTCGTCTATTTCCCGCCCGAGGATGTCCGCCTCGATCAGGCGTCACTGACCGAGAAGGATACCTACTGCCCCTTTAAGGGCATTGCCAGCTACTGGAATTTCGGGCGGGAGAAGAATATCGCCTGGTCCTATGACGAGCCGTTCAGCGAGATGCTGGAGATCAAGGGCTATGTCGCCTTCTATAATGACCGGCTTGACGATCCGCTGAATTAACCCCGCCATTCAATCAAAAACAAGAAAAGAACACTCATGGGCAAGGTCAGGAATATCCTCTTCATCATGTGTGACCAGCTGCGCGCGGACTATCTCCGCTGCACCGGTCACCCGACAATCAAGACCCCGCATATCGATGCGCTTGCCGATGAGGGCGCGCTCTTCACTCATGCTTTCTGTCAGGCGCCGGTCTGCGGCTCGTCGCGGATGTCCTTCTATACGGGGCGCTATATGCAGTCCCACGGCGCGACCTATAACGGCGTGCCGCTCCGGGTCGGGGAACAGACCCTCGGCGATCATATGCGCGAGCTCGGGCTAACCACGGGCCTGATCGGCAAGACCCATATGGCGGCGGATCGCGGCGGGATGAAGCGCCTCGGCCTCAGCCGCGAGACGATCGAGGGAACCCGCGCCGCCGAATGCGGCTTTGAGCCGTGGGAGCGCGACGACGGCCTGCATCCCGATGCCGGGACCGATCCCAACCTCGCCTATAATGTCTATTTGCGCGAGCAGGGCTATGAGGGGGACAATCCCTGGCACACCCATGCCAATTCCGGCCTTGACGAAAACGGCGAGGTGGCGAGCGGCTGGCTGCTGCGAAACGCCCATCTACCCGCCCGTGTCAAGCCGGAGCATTCCGAGACCGCCTATATGACGGACCGGGCGATGGCGAAAATCTCTGACCTTGGCGAGACGCCCTGGTGCCTGCATCTCAGCTATATCAAGCCGCACTGGCCTTATATCGTGCCCGCCCCCTATCATGACATGTATACGGAAAAGGACGTGATCGCCGCCAACCGCGGGGAGAAGGAACGGCAGGACCCACATCCGGTGGTCGAGGCCTTCATGGGCCATGAGGAAAGCCGGAATTTCTCGGACGAGGAAAAGCGCCGCCATGTGATCCCCGCCTATATGGGCCTGATCACCGAGATCGACGATAATATCGGTCGGCTGATGGCGTTTCTTGAAAAGGAAGGCCGACTGGAGGATACGCTCATCGTCCTGACCAGCGACCATGGCGATTATCTCGGCGATCACTGGCTCGGGGAGAAGGAGCTGTTCCATGAGGAAAGCGTGCGTATCCCGCTGATCGTCCGCCATCCGGGAGAGGAATGCGATGCGACCCGTGGCAGCCGGATCAACGCCCTGACCGAGGCGATCGACCTGATCCCGACCTTTGTCGAGGCCTTGGGCGGCAACGCCAAGCCGCATGTGCTGGAAGGGAAATCATTTCTTCCGCTGCTTGAAGGCGGCAACCCGTCGGAATGGCGCGATCTGGTGATGAGCGAAGTCGATTATGCCTGGCGCGGCGCGCGGCTGGCGCTTGGGCTGAAACCCGATGAAACCCGGGGGTATATGCTCCGCTCGGAACGCTGGAAATATATCTCTTATGACAATTTCCGACCGCAGCTTTTCGATCTTATGAAGGACCCGAACGAGCTGATCGACCTCGGCACCAGCGACCTGCATGCGGAAATCCGCGAGCAGATGGAGGATGAGCTGAACAAATGGCTGCGCCAGCGCCGCAACCGCACCACCATCGCCCATGACGAGATCGAAAAGAAAACCGATAACGCCAAGGCGCGCGGGATTATTTTCGGGGAATGGTGATTTTCGCGGGCCAAGGCATTGCCGCTTGTCTGTCGGCGCAATAGGATGGATAGTGTCTTTAAACACCGGCCTGAACCGGGGATAAGGGAGACAGCAGCAGACTTTACAAGCGGGACCAGCGGCGGCATTTCATGACCAAACCCGAGGAAACACCGGTCTATCTGGCGGCGGACTGCGGCGGCACCAATTGCCGCGTGCGGCTCTATGACGAGGATGGCCACCAGCTTGCCGAAGGTTTTGGCGGCCCGTCCAACGCCTCGTTGGGGCTGGATATCGTGCTCAGCGAGATTTTTCGGGCAACGCGGGAAGCGCTTGGCACCCTTAATGGTGAGGTTATCCCGCTTTCCCGCCTGCATGCCGGGCTTGCCATGGCAGGGCTGGTCGAGCCGAAGCGGCGGGAAGAATTCGTGCAGGTTCCCCATCCCTTCGCCTCGATGACGGCGGAGACGGACGCCTTCGTTGCCCAGCTCGGAGCCTTTGCCGGCGGCGATGGCGGATTGCTGATCACCGGGACCGGTTCCTGCGCCTTCGGGGCGCTGGGATCAGAGAAATTCTATGTCGGCGGCTGGGGCTTTGCCGCCTCGGATCAGGGATCGGGCGCACGGCTCGGCCATCTTGCGGTGCGCCGCGCGCTTCAGGCCCATGACGAGATCCTGCCATCTTCCCCCTTTTGCGAGAAGATAATGACGGAAGTCGGCCCCTCCCCGCCGGAGGTGACCGGCTGGACGCGCAACGCCCGGCCTGTCGATTATGCCGCGCTTGCGACGATTGCCTTTGACTATGCGGCGCGCGAGGATGAAGTTGCCGCCTACCTGATCCGGGAAATCGCGGAGGAAGTCGACCAGCTGATCCGCGCCCTGGTCAAGCGGGGCGTCCACAATATCCGGCATACCGGCGGCCTTGCCGACGCGATCCGTCCATGGCTCGATGAAAACTGCCAGAGCTATTTCGAGGAGGGCGAAGGCGACGTGTTCGACGGAGCGCTCCGCCTGATCAACAACCGGACCGGGCTGATCAACAAATCCGGCAAGGGGCGACAATGAAAACAGCCCTGGTAAATGCCCGCATCCTCACGGATCGGGACTGGCGGACGGGTTATGCGCTGTTGATCGACGGCACGCGCATCGCGGGGCTCTGCCCGGAGGCGACGATCCCGGATGATTACGCGCGGGAGGATCTGGGCGGCGGCGATCTCGTTCCCGGCTTTATCGATGTGCAGGTCAATGGCGGCGGCGGGATGATGCTGAACGATGCAACGGAGCTTGCCGACCTCGAACGGATTGCGGCGGCGCACCGGCAATTCGGCACGACCGCCCTGCTCCCGACCCTGATCACGACTTCCTGGCAACGGATGCAGGAAGTGGCGGCGCTGATCCGGGCGGCAATTGGCGCGGGTGTACCCGGCATTGCCGGAGTACATTTCGAGGGGCCCTATCTCAACCGGGACCGCAAGGGCGTTCACGACGCCCGCGATATCCGCGCCATGGACGCGGGCTTTATCGAGATGGTGAGCGCGGGCGATCTTGGCGCGGTGGTGGTCACCCTCGCGCCGGAAGTGACCGGGCCCGAGGTGATTGCGGCCTTGCGAAACGCGGGCGTTATTGTTTCCGCCGGGCACAGCATGGCGCGCTATGACGAGATGACGGCGGCGATTAACGCGGGCCTCACCGGCGTTACCCATCTCTATAATGCCATGCCGCCGATGCAGAGTCGCGAACCCGGCCTGATCGGCGCGGCGTTGAATTCTGCGGAATGCTACTGCGGCTTTATCAATGACGGCCATCATGTGCATCCGGCCACCCTGAAAGCGGCGATTGCGGCCAAGGGGGCGGACAAGATGATGCTGGTCACCGATGCCATGGCGACGGTCGGCACGGATATGACCGCCTTCCGGCTCGGGGATCAGGAAATCCACGCCAGGGACGGCCGGCTGGCCACGGCGGAGGGCAGGCTTGCGGGTTCCGCCCTCGATATGGCGGCGGCGGTTCGCAACGCGGTCACCCTGCTCGACCAGTCGCTTGAGGATGCCATCAATATGGCGAGCGCAGTTCCGGCGGCGTTTCTCGGTCAGGCAGATCAGCGCGGGCGGATCGCACCGGGCCTCGCCGCCGATCTTGTCCTGCTCGAGGGTGATATGCGGGTCAAAAGGAGCTGGATTGCGGGCCGGGAATAACGCGGTTATTTGTTTGACGGGGGCTATCGCAGCACGTAAAAAGCACGCCAGCATCATAATAAATAATTCAGGCCCTTAGGGAGGATATTTCCATGATTTCGATGACAAGACGGTCCCTGCATAAACTGGTTCTGGGCGGCCTCGCGGCCCTTATGGTCCTCACCGGCAGCGCCGTCAGTGCCCTCGCGGCGGACAAGATCACCGTCGGCGCTCTCCGCTTCACCTCCCACGCGCCGAGCTTCGTCGCGTTCGAGAAGGGCTATTTCACTGATGAGGGACTGGAGGTCGAATTCAAGTTCTTCCAGGCCGCGCAGCCGATGGCCGTTGCCATTGCATCGGGCGATGTGGATTTCGGCATCACGGCGATTTCCGGCGGGCTGATCAACCTCGCGGAAAAAGGCGCCATTAAAGTGATCGGCGGCGCGTTGCAGGAAGAACCCGGCATTGACGGCCAGATCATCCTCGTCTCCAAGGCCGCCTATGATGCGGGCGTTACCAGCCCGGCAATGCTGAAAGGCCGGAGCTTCGGCATTACGCAAGCCGGATCGTCCTTTCATTACATGGCCTCAAAAATCGCCGAGAAAGAAGGCTTTGCCACCGCCGACATGAAACTCGTCTCGTTGCAGAAGGTCGGCGCGATCATCGGCGCGCTCAAATCCGGTCAGGTCGATGGCTGGTCCATCGTCCCGCATATCGCCAAAGCCCTCCTGAAAGGCGACACGGTTGTCCAGATCGGCATGGTCGCGGACTATATCCCCGACTATCAGGTGACGACGGTCTTCACCTCGACCGAGATTGCGGAAAACAAGCCGGACCTTGCCAAGCGCTTCCTTGCCGCTTTCTCCAAGGGCGCGGATGACTTCAACGCCGCCCTTGTCGACATGACGGCAGGCGAGGACGGCGCGACGGCGATGGTCGAGCTGATCCATAAATATGTCTATGCGGACCAGCCGATCGAGAAGGCCGGACCGTCTATCCGTAACGGCGCGATGCGCGTCAACAAGGGCGCGGCGCTCAACCTCACCAATGTGCAGGACCAGCTCGACTGGTTCAAGGCGGAAGGTCTGGTCAAGGAAGACATCACCATCGAGACCTTGGTCAACAGCGATTTTGTCGAGACCTTCTAGGATAGCTGATGGACCTCAATCTTCGCCATATATCCCATCGTTATGATGAGGTTGAGGTCCTTCGCGATATAAACCTCGAAATCTCCCGCGGGCAGATCGTCTGCATCATCGGCCCGTCGGGCTGCGGGAAATCAACATTGCTCCGCATGATCGGCGGGCTGGAACGGCCGACAGCGGGAGAGGTTCTGCAACTCGGCACCCCGCCCGAGGGCTGCCTCAACCCGCTCACCTATATCTTCCAGGATTTCGCCCTGTTGCCCTGGCGCACGGTGGAGGGGAATGTCAGCCTCGTGCTGGAGGATCATGCGCTTGACGGCGCGGCGCGCGAAGCGATCATTGCCGATGTCCTCGCCCGCACGAAGCTCGCCGATTTCAGAAAGGCCTACCCCCGCCAGCTTTCCGGCGGCATGAAGCAGCGCGTCGCCATCGCCCGCGCGCTCAGTGTCCGCCCCGCTGTTCTGCTGATGGATGAACCACTCTCGGCGCTCGACAGCCAGACGCGGGAACTGCTCATGGATGACCTTGTCGAGCTGTGGGAGAAGGAGAATTACACCGCCTGTTATGTCACCCATAACCTCGCCGAGGCGGTACGATTGGGGCACAAGATCGTCGTTCTCTCCCGTCGGCCTGGCGAGATTCGCGATATCGTCGAGATCGACATGCCGCTCAGCGACCGCGCAGGCGAGAATGCCGAACTGGACGCGATCCAGAAACGGCTCTGGACCCTGATGCGCGATGAGGCCCGCGCGGCGGACCGGGAGCTTCTGGATGCCCGATAACGGCCGCGAATACCCGGTTAATGGCAGGCCGGTGCCGTTTCGCGGCGGCGGGTTCCTGCCGAAATCCCGGCGGATTATTGCGCCGATTGTCTTTATTGTCCTCATTGGCCTCTGGGAGCTTGGCACCCGCACCGGGGTGATCAGCCCGCTGATCCTGCCCGCCCCGTCGGAGGCGTTCGCCGCCTTCATGGATCTGGTGAATTCCGGGCTGCTCTGGCAGCATCTCGCCGCATCCCTGCAGCGGCTGCTGATCGGCTGGTTCTCCGGCACCATGCTGGGGATTATCGCCGGCACGATGATCGGGCTCTTTTCCCTCGCGCGCTCGGGGTTGCAGCCGCTCGTCTCGGCGATCTTCCCGATCCCGAAAATCGCCCTGCTGCCGCTCTTCATCATCTGGTTCGGCATTGGCGAGGGATCAAAGGTCGCGACCATCCTGTTCGGCACCTTTTTCCCGACCGTCATCGCCACCTATGGCGGGATCGACAATGTCGATAGAAACCTGATCCGCATGGGCCAGTCCTTCGGGCTCTCGCGCCTGTCGATCATCCGGAAGATCATCCTGCCAGGCGCCCTGCCCGCCATTCTGTCCGGCGCGCGGATTTCCGCCGCCATTGCGATTATCCTGCTGGTGGCGGCGGAGATGATCGCGGCGGAATACGGCATCGGCGCCTATATCCTGATCGCGGGAAGCCTGATGGCGACGGATCAGCTCATCGCCGGGGTCGCCATCCTGTCCTGCATGGGGCTCATCTTCGCCTGGGTCATCGGTCGCGCGGAGAAATACTTCCTGAAATGGCGGGCGTAAGGTCGGCGCGCCCGGATTTTTCGCAAATCGATGAAATTTCGCTAAATACGCGCCATTGTCCGCGCGATTAACCATTTTGCAACCATCCCGGTGGCACTATGCCACCATTATGACATCTGCCCTGCATTATAAAGCGCGCCCGACGCCGACCCGAAAGAAGCAATCGCTGACAGAGATGGCCTATTCGGCGATCAAGGCAGAGATCAACGCCGGGAAAATCGCGCTCGACAGCTTTATCGATATCCCGGAGATCGAACGGCAGCTCGGCATGAGTCGCACCCCGATCCGCGAGGCCATGCTGAAACTCCAGACGGAGAAGGTCGTGGAGATCGTGCCCAAGCGCGGCATCCGCATTCTTGCGCTCTCGGCAAAGGAACTGACGGAATTCTATCAGGTCGTGACCGGCCTTGAACTGCAGGCAATCGGCAATATCTGCGCGCGCGGACTGACGCGGACCGATATCATGCCGCTGCTCTACGCCCTCTCCGGCGAGGAGATCGCGCTGCGCAGTCAGGATGACGAGGCCTGGGCCGAGGCGGAGGAGAAATTTCACCGCAGCCTGTTCGTGCTCAACGGCAATGCGAAGCTGATGGAGACCGGTCTTTCGTTTCGCGATATTATCCAGCGGGCGAATTTCGGCGCCCTCCGTCATATCGAGATTGCCGACAGGGAACGCTGCCTGCGCGACCATAACGACGTGAAGGAGCTGATGCTGGCCGGGAATGAGAGCGGCGCCCGGGAGAGCTTCCTGGAGCATAGCAACTGGCTCCGGACACAGATTGCCGCAACCCTCACCGAAAAGAACGTGCGTCGTCTCTAGGGCACGTCCCTAGGCAGACTGTATCGCGACGACATTTGCCGGTTGCTGCGTCATCGGTATCCGGACAACGAAATCCGAGCCGATCCCCGCGTAGGAAGTACAGGTGATCTCGCCGCCGAGATTGCGCAGGGTCTCCTGCACGGAATTGAGTCCGATGCCGAGGCCGCCGCACATCTGCGCCGCGTTCTTCATGCGAACGCCGCGTTCGAATATACGCGGGATATCCTCTTCCTCGATGCCGATGCCCGTATCCTCGACCTTGAGGATAAGATGCTCCTTCTCAAGGGAGGTGGTGATCTTGATCGCGCCGTCAGGCTTCGTGTAGTTCACCGCATTGCTCAGCAGGTTATCAAGGATGCGCTGAAGCTGCGCCGGGAAATCGACTTCCCGTCCCTCCGGCACGCGATTGACCCAGTTGAACATAAGCCGCTTCTCGCGGATCGGATTCTCGAATTTTTCGAGGGTGGCGGAAATCGTCTTGTTGAACTTCTGCGATACCGGCCCCTCCAGATTGACCGCAAGCCGCCCGTCCGTCACCGGGTTGGAGAGGGACATGAAGTCATTCACACGGGATTTCAGCGCCTCTGCGATTTTCCGCGCACGGTCAGCGAAGCCTTTGTCATCCTTTCCGACATGCTGGATGAATTCGGCCACCAGATCGTTGAACTTCTGGATTTCCCGGCGGATAGAGAGGCTGCCGTCGATGGTGTCATTGGCCAGCCTGTGCTCCGCCTCGAACAGGATGCGTTCGCGGATTTTAAGTTCCGAGCTCTGGTCAAACAGCGCGACGATCCGCATGGTCCCGTCTCGGTTGGCGGAAAAATCGGCTCGAATCGGGATTTTTCGGCCACTTTGCAACTCGATATTGGTGAGCAAGCTGCGCGACCGCCCGCTTTCAAGGGACAGTATGTCACCTGGCGGCAGCTCCGCCTCGATAATCTGCGAGAGCGAGGCGCCGACCAGGTTGCCGGGCCTGGTTTCAAGCAATTGGGCGGCGGCGCGATTGCAATGACGGATGATCCCGTCAGCGCCCGCCACCAGGAACGGCACCGTTGAATAATCAAGGAAGCTTTCCAGCAGGGATTTCGTTGAGAATTGCTGCTGAACGGCGCGGCGTTTCAGATATTCAAAGCGCAGACCCATGACCACGGCGACAACCAGCAGCAGCCCGATAGCGAACAGGGTCGTATAGAGCGATTGCAGGTTCTGGCTGTCCTTTTCCATGGCGTTGAGGACGAGATTGCGTATGTGACTCTTTTCCGCCTCGTACATGGCGAGGATTTCCCGGAAAGCGGTAAAGGCGGCGGCGTCATTGATGGAGATGGTGCTGTCGATCTCGGCGATGGATTTCCCCTCCTCGCGGAGCTGGTCGATCCGGTTAATGCTGACGAAATAGTCGCGCAGGGTCGCGTCGATCGCCTTTATCTGCTCTTCCGCGGCCGATCCAAAATGGGAACGGAGAATCCCCAATTCCTTGCGGGCATTTTCAAACTCGATGAAGAATTCGGCTTTGTCTTTCGCATTTCCTCGCAAAAGATAATCCTTAAAGTTGTGGATCATCCCATGGAAGCCGACAAGGCTCATGACCTGTTCGCTGTTGTTGGTGGTCTCGCTGAAATGGCGGTCGGCGGCGTTCCATTGCGCGGGCGCATTCAGGGTATAAACCTGATAGGTCCAGAAAAACAGCAACGCAAAAAGCGAAGCCAGAAAGGCCAGTATCACCCCGAAATTCTTATGAAAATTTTCAGCCACGAGAAACTACCTCTCATCGATACTCAGTACAAAACGATGGATACAATGGTCCTGTAGATAATCTCTCAGGGAAGTATTAACATTTCGTTAAGATCGGAGGTAAGGGGATATTGTTTTTTCCCGGAGGGTCAAAACCTGTGACTTTTGAGGATCATTTTGGTAAAAATTTATCTATTTTACGATTATCTAATACAATCATGGCGAAACTATGTTGATTTTGTGATTCAAGGCTAATTTTCTGCCCTGTCAGGCAAGTTCCGTCATTATCTTCACTTCCGAATGCAGTGTTTTGTGAACCGGGCACATATCGGCAATTTCCAGAAGCCGGGCGCGCTGTTCCCCGGTGAGGTCGCCGGAAAACTCTATTTCCCGCGTGATCATATCGATCTTTCCCTCCCGGGTTTCGCAACTTTCGCAGTCATCGGCGTGAATCCTGGAATGCTTGAGTCGCACCGCCACATGCTCGAGCGGCCATTTCTTGCGATCCGCATACATCCGGATGGTCATCGAGGTACAGGCCCCGAGGCTTGAGACCAGCAGGTCATAGGGGCTGGGCCCGCGGTTCAGCCCGCCGACGGAGAACGGTTCATCCGCGAGCAGGGCATGGCCGTTACTGTCGATTTTCTGCAGGAATTTACCGGCGCCGGTTTCCGACACCAGGGTATCGCCCTTCCCGGCTTTCAGCGTTGCCGTCGCCGGCTTGTCTTCGAGATCGGGAATATAGCGCTTCGCCCAGCTGCTGATGACATCGGCGACATAGGCGGCATCGTCGCGGCGGCTCAGAAGATGATCGGCGCCGTCGAGGGTGATGAAGCTTTTCGGATGCTTCGCCGCGACGAAAATATTGGTGGCGTTGTTGATGCCGACGACGTCATCGAGAGGCGCATGAAACACCAGCAGGGCCTTGCGCAGGTTCTTGATCCTGTCCACCTGCTGCTGATCCTCGATATCGTCAAGGAACTGGCGACTGACTTTAAAGGGGCGGCCGCCGATATCGACCTGCACTGTCCCCTCCTCACGGATTTTTTCATGCTGATCGACGAAATGCTGACCGGCATGGGCCGGATCAAAGGGCGCACCGATGGTTGCGACGGCCTTGGCATCGGGAATGTGCTCCGCCGCCGCCAGCACGGCCGCGCCGCCAAGGCTGTGCCCAATCAACAGGCTGGGCGCCGAATGATTGTCCTTCAGGTAGGTTGCCGCATGGACCAGATCGGCGATGTTGGAGGTGAAATTCGTATTCTCGAACTCCCCGTCGCTCTGGCCGAGGCCGGTGAAATCGAAACGCAACGTCGCGATACCGAGCCCGGCAAGCGCGGAGGAGACCCGCGCCGCGGCAAACACATCCTTCGAGCAGGTAAAGCAATGGGCAAAGAGCGCATAGGTGAGCGGTGCCCCGGTCGGCAGATCCAGCCGCGCCGCCAGTTTTCCCGATTCCCCGTCAAATGTCACTTTCTCCGACCGCATCGATTGCTCCTCCTGTTTCCGTCGCCGTTATCGCTTCCGTCATTCATAGTAACCGGAGGATGGCGGCATCAACAGGGGAATATTGAAAGGAAGGTCAGCTTTCGTCGCTGCTGATCAGATTCTTGAAGGCGGTGTCAATCGCCGCCGAAATATCCGGGACATCGAGGGAGATCATACCGGCGGAGAGGAGCCCTGCCTTCCCATCCATCCAGGAAGGCTTGCTGTAGTCCAGGATGTCCATGTTCGAATAACCGTTCACCTGGATGGCATCGAACAGGAGATCGAGATCAAGCTGGGCCTCGGCGAATTCCGGCAGCATCTGCGCCAGGTCCGCCGGCGGGATTTCTTCCCGGCCGCTCTCTTCCGCCACGGCGACGATTGCGCTGACATCGAAATGGTCATCGCTATAGGGCATCTCCGGCTCCAAATCCTGCGCCGCTGACTCGACAACAAACTCCTCCCCCGCCTCGCCGAGCATGGGGGTGAAATCGTTAATTATTTTCAGGGTCGCCGGGCCATAGGTGAACGCCGTGAAGAAGAGCATGTCACTCTCATCTCCCATAAACAGAATATCCTGCGCTGGCGTTTCTTTCGACATCCGGTGTTCCAAATTCTGCGGTGGGGCCTCTCACTGATATCCCACCCGGCCTATCCTTATTCTCTTGAGAGTAATCCAACCGGAACGGTTCCGCATACCTCATTCAGGGGATAGTAGTAAATATTCATATATATAAAATTATATTAAAATCAAATCCTTATCGGAGAATATAGGAGAATGGACGATTCTTTGCTTGAGGCGGACCTGCGCCGTATTAATGCTTCGAATTGTCAGGTCCCGACGCATTATAATTGCCCTGCGAGCGGAAAATTTCGAAAAACCGCCTGGCGGTGATTCCCGGCCATCGCGGCCAGTAACAGGCGCTTTTTCAATAGGCATGAAAGGCGGCAATAGTTCCGCCCGGCCTCGCTACCCGACTTTAATCTTGCATTAACCTTGCTTAACAACCGTTTTTTAAGAACTCCTGTTGATCATTGTGATTTCTCGATTTAGATTACTAGCCGATGAGGTGTATTGTGAGCTATTTACCGGATGCCGTTGCCACGATGAAAGCAACAAAAACAGTCAAATCTGTTCTTCATGTTGGCGTTTTGGCGACAGTCATGTCCCTCGCCGTTTCCTCTTTCGCTCCGGCGGCTCTCGCCAATTCAGATGACCCGGATTATTTCCGCGTCAAAATGGACCCCGGCGGCACACTGAATGTACGCAAAGACCCGTCGATCAAGGCCCAGAAGATCGGTGCCCTTGAGGCGGAGACGAACGGCATTGTCAATCTCGGCTGTCATATCGGGATGCCCTATCTGGAATGGCGCACCTCCACCACCGCGATCCGCAAGGTAGAAACCCGACGCAAATGGTGCAATATCAAGTATAACGGCATGACCGGCTGGACCGCCGGACAGTATCTGGAAGCGGACCAGGCCGAGTAATTATTCCAGCAGGATCATCGCGGCTGCCTGCATCACAAACAGGTACCGCGCGGCCTTGCCGAGGGTCACGAGCAGCAGAAAAAACCCGAAATGCACGCGCATGGCCCCGGCTACGATAGTGAGCGGGTCGCCGAAGAACGGCACCCAGGCGAGCAGCAGCGTCCATTTTCCGTATTTGTCAAACCATCCGGTCGCCCGGTCGTATTGCTTCTCCTTGATGGGGAACCATTTCCGGTCGCGATAGCTGGTGAAAAACCGCCCGAGGAACCAGTTCAGGATGGACCCCAGCACATTGCCAAGCGTCGCCACGACGAACAGCAGGACCGGCACGCCGGCCCCTTCGTTGATCATCAGCGTCAGCGCGGCTTCCGAGGTTCCGGGCAGCACTGTCGCCGACACGAAGGCGCTGAAAAACAGGCTCACATAGGCCGTAATATCGCTCATCCGGCGAAGGTCACGACTTGGCGGGCTGGCGCTGCGCCATCAGATGTTTGCGCGATTCCTCCGTCCATTTGCCCGACGGCTTGCCGAACTCCCGCCCGACCTCATAGCCGCGCCGGAGCGCCGGACGGCTTTTGAGGGTGTCGTACCAGCGGCGGATGTTGGGAAATTCACCAAGGTCAATCTCCTGCCGTTTGTAGGTGATGATCCAGGGCCAGCAGGCCATATCGGCGATAGAATATTCACCGCAGATATAATTCCGCCCCTCCAGACGCTTGTTCAGCACATCGAAGAGACGGAGCGCCTCGGTCGAGTAGCGTTCCTGCGCGTAGGGGATTTGCTCCGGTGCGTAGAACTTGAAATGTCCATTCTGGCCGAGCATCGGACCGAGGCCGCCCATCTGCCACATCACCCATTCGATGACCTCCTTGCGGCCGCGAATGTCGGTCGGCATGAATTGTCCCGTCTTCTCGGCGAGATAGATCAGGATCGCGCCGGTCTCGAAAACCGGGATCGGCTCCCCGCCGTCCGCCGGGTCCTGATCGATAATCGCGGGCATGCGGTTATTCGGGCTGATTTTCAGGAAGTCCGGCTCGAACTGCTCCCCCTTGCCGATATTGACCGGGATCACGTTGTAGTCGAGGCCCATTTCCTCAAGCGCGATGGAGATTTTCCATCCGTTCGGCGTCGGCCAGTAATAAAGATCGATCATCTGATTATTTCCCGCCGATCTTCGCTTCGATCAGCTGGAAACGGTCATTGCCGAAAAACATATCCTCGCCATCAAGAAACATGGTCGGTGTGCCGAAGCCGCCGCGCTCGATCACCTCCGCCGTCGTCGCTTTCAGCATGTCCTTGTAGACGGGATCATTGATTTTTTCGAAAAACTCCGTCTTGTCGAGCCCGACATCGGCCACAATGCCTTCCAGCACGTCATCCTGCGAGATATCGCCACCCTCACTCCAGTAGCGTTCGAACACCCGGCGGGCATAAGGCACGATGCAGCCTTTCTCGATCGCAACGAAAGCACCGCGCATCGCTTTCACGCTGTTGACCGGGAAGACGGGCAGCTTCGACATATGAATGATCCTGATGCCGACGAACTCCGCCCAGTCCTGAAGGTCCTTCTTGGCGTAGCGCTGCTTGGGGATCACCGGGTTATCGCGCGACGCATAGACCGACGGGTTGACCGTATTGAAGACACCGCCCACAAGAAACGGGTGATAGCTGACTTCAAGGTCGGGATGGCGCGCGGCCATCTGTTGCAGGGATTCAAAGCCGAGATATGTCCAGGGGCTGGAGCAGTCAAAGAAAAATTCGAGTTTATGCATCGGGTCAGGTCCTTCTGTTATTTTTTTACCTGTTGCGTCGTCCCCCTAACATAGTAACATTATTGGGAAAAAAACAAGATTTCAGATAAAGGATAAAAATTCATGCAGACACGACCACTTGGAAAAAACGGACCGCAGATCGGCGCGGTCGGACTGGGATGCATGAGTTTTGCGGGCTTTTACGGCAAGACGAATATTGAGGAAAGCCACGCCACCCTCGCCCGCGCCATGGAGCTGGGCGTCGATTTTCTGGACACCAGCAATGTCTATGGCAACGGCAAGTCGGAGGAGATTATCGGCTCCTTCATCAAGGATCATCCCGGTTTCTTCAAGATCGCGACCAAGGCCGGGATCAAGCGGCTGCCGGGCGCGACGGAACGGACGTTCGATAACAGCGAGGCGTACTTGCGCGGGGAGCTGGAAGGCTCGCTCAAGCGCCTCGGCGTTGATCATGTCGATCTCTACTACATCCACCGGCGCGACCCCTCCATCGAGATCGAGGAGGTGACGGAAACACTGGTCAAATTCAAAAAAGAGGGCAAGATCGGCGGCTTCGGCTATTCGGAGATTTCCCCCGCCTCGCTCCGCCGCGCGCAGGCGGTGCATCCGGTGATGGCCGTGCAGAATGAATATTCCCTCTGGACCCGCCTGCCCGAGCTTGGGATGGTGCAGGCCTGCGAGCAACTGGGCGTGACATTCGTGCCCTTCTCCCCGGTCGGGCGCGGTGTCTTCAGCCGGGTAATGCCCGACCCCGCAACCTTCGCCGAGACGGATTTCCGCAAACATAATCCGCGCTTTGTCGAGCCGAATTTTTCCCTCAATGTGAAGGCCCTTAACGTCTTTAATGACTATGCCGGTGATCTTGGCGTTTCCCCGGCGACCCTTGCCATTGCCTGGATCCTCGCGCAGCCGGGCGACATGGTGCCGATCCCGGGGACGCGCACGGCGATCCATCTGGAAGAATGCGCGGCGGCGGCTGACCTTATCCTGACCACGGATCAACTGAAGGAAATCGAGAAAATGCTGCCCATCGGTTTCGCCCATGGGTCGCGCTATACCCATAACCAGATGTTTGGCACAGAAAGCTATTGCTGAATCCGGGAGGGACGGTGTAAAAGGCGTCTCGTTCTCGAGGGGAATAATAGTGGAAACTCAAAACCGGCACATCGTCCTGCTGTGCGTGCTCGCTATCTTTATCGGCGTCATCGGCGGTATCGGGGCCTGGATTTTCCGGCTGTTGATTGCGCTTTTCCATAACCTCCTGTTCCTCGGGCAGTTCAGCCTGCATTATGACGCCAATATCCACACACCAACCAATATCTGGGGCGCAGGCGTAATCCTCGTA
Source organism: Sneathiella sp. (assembly GCA_040880045.1). Classification (GTDB taxonomy): domain Bacteria; phylum Pseudomonadota; class Alphaproteobacteria; order Sneathiellales; family Sneathiellaceae; genus Sneathiella. The sequence goes on along the minus strand of JBBDJF010000020.1, from coordinate 6,344 downwards.
CCGGTCATCGGTGCGGTCGGCGTCGCCTGGCTTATCAGGACCTTTGCACCGGAGGCCAAGGGCCATGGCGTGCCCGAGGTGATGGACGCCATCTATTATAATGAGGGCCGCATCCGCCCCGTCGTCGTGATCGTGAAGTCCCTCGCCTCCGCGCTTTCCATCGGCAGCGGCGGTGCCGTCGGTCGGGAGGGGCCGATTATCCAGATCGGCGCGACCTTCGGCTCGATCATGGGAAGCTGGGTTGCCATGCCGACGCGCCAGCGGGTCATCCTGATGGCGGCGGGCGCCGGTGCCGGGATCGCGGCGACCTTCAATGCGCCCTTGGGCGGCATCCTATTCGCGGTCGAGTTATTGCTGGTCTCGGTCAGTGCGCAAAGCATTTTCCTCGTCGCCACCTCGACCATCATGGCGACCTATATCGGCCGCCAGCTTCTGGGCACGAGCCCGAGCTTTGACGTGCCCGCCCTGCAAATCCCGGATTTCGGGGTCGGCGCGAACTGGGGCCTGATCCTGTTCCTGCCCTTCGGCCTGATCTGCGGACTGGCGGGAACGCTGTTCGTGCGGGCGATCTACTGGGCGGAGGACAGGTTCGACGCGATGCCCGGCAATTACTACAGCCGCCATATGATCGGCATGGCGATCGTCGGGGTGATGATTTATCTGATGCAGCTTTACGCCGGGCATTTCTATGTGCAGGGCGTCGGCTATGCGACGATCCTCGATGTGCTGGTCGGGGCGCTGTCTGACCCGTGGTTCCTGCTGCTGCTGTTCGCGCTCAAGATGATTGCAACTTGCCTCACGCTTGGCTCCGGTGCGTCCGGTGGTGTCTTCTCGCCGTCGCTGTTCATGGGGGCAACGCTTGGCGCGGCGTTCGGCAGCATCATGCATATGATCTTTCCGGGGCTGGAGGTCGGCATTCCGGTCTTCGCTATCGCCGGGATGGCGGCGATGATCGGCTCGACCACTGGCGCGGTCTTCACCAGTATCGTGATGCTGGCGGAAATGACCGGCGATTACAATACCGTCCTGCCGACGATCCTCGCGACAGTCGTGGCCTACGCGGTGCGCCGCCACCTGTCCCCGGCCAGCATCTATACGCTGAAGCTCAACCGGCGTGGCCATTCAGTGCCGGAGGGGCTGAATTCTGCATTGCTGGCGGCGCGGCGGGTCCGCGATATCATGACGCGGAATTTCACGATCCTGACCGAGGGAGAGCCCCTGCCCGCCACACCCGGCATTATTATCTGGAGCGGAAACGGCATGATCACGCGGGTGGAGCAACGCTTCGCCGACAGGAACGCGCCCGGGACGCCGCTGACCGTTGGTTCCCCGGTGCACTACGCGATCGTGGCCGAAGATGCCAGCCTGATCGAGGCGCTGCAGACGCTGGAACGGAACGGCGCCGATGTCGCGCTTGTCTCAACTGCGCCGCAAGCGAGTGCGCCCGGGGATATAGTCGGCGTCGTGACCGAGGCGGAGCTGACCGGCGCGCTGAAAGCCGCGGCGGCGCTTCAGTAACTGCGCGCTAGAAGGCTTCGGCTCGGGCGCGATCCCAATCCCGCAGATAGCTTGGCCGGATCGTGTCGGAGAGGAGCTCCCCCTCATCGAGGAATTCATAGAGATCATAGCTTGAGCGTTCCGTCTGATCGGCGACGCGCTGAAAAATATGGTGCGGCGTCAGGTCTTCCGGGTCGTCGAGGCCAATGGCGCCGACCAGTTCACGGAAACTCACAATCGTCGCGTCATGGAAATTGGCGACATGCTGCTTGCGGGTTTCCACCTCGACCGCGCGGGCGCGGATATTGTCCTGCGTCGCGATTCCCGTCGGGCAGGTATTGGTGTTGCAGCGGAGCGACTGGATACAGCCAAGCGCGAACATCATCGGCCGGGCGACATTGCACATATCAGCGCCAAGCGAGATTTTCTCCATCAGATCGAAGCCGGTGACGACCTTGCCGCTGGCGATAATCTTGATGTCCCGGCGCAGGCCGATGCCGACAAGGCAGTTGTGCACGAAGGTCAACCCCTCGTCGATGGGAACACCGAGACGGTTGGTGAATTCCAGCGGCGCCGCGCCGGTGCCGCCCTCCGCCCCGTCAACGGTGATGAAATCAGGGGTAATCCCGGTCTTGAGCATGGCCTTGCAGATGCCCATGAACTCACTGCGGTTACCGATGCAGAGCTTGAAGCCAACCGGCTTGCCGTCTGTCAGTTCGCGCAGCTCCTCAACGAAGCCGAGCAATCCTTCCGGCGTCGAAAAGGCGGAATGGGCGGGCGGCGAGATGACGGTCTTGCCGACGGGCACGCCGCGGATTCTCGCGATTTCCTCATCGACCTTGGCCGCGGGAAGGACGCCGCCATGGGCGGGCTTGGCTCCCTGGGAAAGCTTGATCTCGATCATCTTGACGACATCGCGGTTGGCATTTGCCTTGAATTTCTCCGCATCGAAATTCCCCTCGTCATTCCGGCAGCCGAAATAGCCGGTGCCGATCTGCCAGATAATGTCGCCGCCACCGGCAAGGTGGTAGGGGCTCAATCCCCCTTCCCCCGTGTTATGGGCGAAGCCACCGATTTTCGCCCCGGCATTGAGCGCGTGGATGGCATTCGGGCTGAGCGCGCCGAAACTCATCGCCGAGATATTCAGGCGCGAGGCGTTATAGGGCCGCTTGCACTGCGGCCCGCCGACCGTGACCCGCGCCTTGTCCGCATCCACATGCTTGGGCGCGAGGGAATGGCTGGCGCGCTGATAGCCGACTTGCAGGATATCCCATTGCGTGCCGAAGGGCTGGGTATCGAGGCCCTTGTTCGCCCGCGCGTAGACAAGGTTGCGCTGCATCCGGTTATAGGGACGCCCGCTCTCGTTCGTCTCGATGAAATACTGCTGGATTTCGGGGCTGATGAATTCAAGCGCATAGCGCAAATGACCGACAACCGGATAATTCCGGAGCACATTATGCTCGGCGAAATGGATGTCATAGAGGCCAAGGGCGATATAGGGCAGCAATAGCCACAGGAACCAGGTGACCGGCGGCCAGACAAAATGCAGGACAAAGATCAGCAGCAGCCCGATGATGGAAATGGCGAAGAAGAGATGCCGGGCAATCGTGCCCCTGTCCTTGCTGAAAATCGATTTTCCGATAGTTCTGATGATCATCCGGGGCTCTCCTTAATCGAAGACCTGTCCATGCCTGAATTGCTCGTCCTGTCCCGCCGCCTCGGTGAGGGCCGCGACATTATCCTTGGTGAAGAAGCCGTCGAAGCCGTGACAGCGCTCGACATATTCCGTTATCAGGATGGTGTTCTTTGAATGCTTGGAGAAAATCTGCTTGAGGTTCGGCTCGTCCCGGCATTCGCCGACCACATGGGCAAGGAAGGGCACGCCTTTCTCCTTCAGCGCATGCACGACGAAATCGACGTTTTTCTCATCCGTGGCATGGTCGCCGTCCTGCACCTCGATCGCGATATGATGCATCCGCCGCCCGTAGTTGCGCACGAAAGTCTCCGTCGGCATCGGCCGGTTCTCGAAGCTATTGACGAAGGACGGGGTATTGTTCGCGGTGAAAACCTTGGCCGGCGAGCGCTTGTCATCCATGATCGCGCCGTTGCGATTGACGTTGGTCGAGGAGTTCATGTCCGCGATGTTATAGGCGCCCCAGAAATAATAAGGCACCTGCGTCAGGAATTCGAGAATGGCGTCTTCGCGGTCGGCCGCAAGAATGCGGGTCGCCATATGATCAATGCCGAGCAGCAATTCCCCGACGCCGGAACTTTCGGAAAATTCCGCCGCCGCGTCAAGCGCAGCCTGCTCCGCCGCCGTCAGCGCGAACCGGCCGCCGAGGCCGAGGCTGTCCGGATCGTTGAAATCGAGCGGGCTGTAGCCAACCCGGTTGCCGGTAAAATCCGACGGCATGGTGAAGAGCCGTTCATCGGACGCATAGAAGGAGTTTTCCACCTCGCCGGGATATTCAAAGCGGACGGCCTGGTCCTCCAGGATCCTGCGGATTTCACTATTGCTGGCGCTTTCATAGATCTCCCCGACATAGCGGCTGTGGGGGGTCGCGCGCGACAGCGGATACATCCGGTTGACGCGGCTGATATAGTCCTCAAAGGCGGCGCTCAATGGCTCCATCAGGATCATCGCCGGGAACGCCGTGCGGCTGTGCAGCACGTAAAACCTGTGGGTCTCCCCGATATAGCTGGCGCCGTGGCGATAGGGCGTCATCTCGTATAGCTCGATCATCGTCGCAAGGCTGGTGCCGGGGTCTAGCTGAATCACGACGGCGCGCATATTGCCGACAAGATCCTCGATGCCGCTTGATTTCCGGCGCTCATAGATTTTAGGGCGAAAGTCATTGAAGAAAGCAGAATTCTTCTTGTCCCCTTTCGGCTCATACCCCGCGTAATCAAAAGCCATCAACTTCCCCTCCTGTCTTTTCGCGCTTCATGACAATTCCCTGTACGCCGGCGTCGCCCCGATCTCCGATGTCGGGTTTGAAAGCGGTTTCATCAAATTCCGGAGAATAATTACCGACGCCAACAGGAAGACCCCACCGTATCCAGCCAAACCAGCCCCATGAATGGCAGCAGGCTTGCGGGCGGATACTGGAATTTTATTTTATTCTCGAAGAAAATTGTCTGGTACAGGTTTAATTCAGGATGGTTTAATTTCTCAACCGCCGCCTGATACATCGGAAACCACGAATCCGCATTGGCATCGAAAGTCAGAACATACTCAAATAAGGATATTGTCTTGCCGCTAAACAGGCCATCGCCAAAAATATCCTTCATGAACCCGAATAACACGACCCCGCCCACTATCAAGGACAGGTAAACCAGAGAACTGAACTTTCCATCCCGAATATCAGAGGTCGACATAAAAAAACTCCTGCATCCTAACTTAGGCATGTCCGGGAAACAGCCGCATACCCTTTTGCTGATACACGGCATACAGACTCAGCGTTGCAATTACTTCAGCATGCAATTTCCAGTGAGAGTATGCAAAGGCTAAGTATCCGTCTTCTTTTATTCTGTACCGGGATATAAGGCAAAAATTCTTTCGGCTATATTCTGCCGTTCAATCCAGTATGACTTTTTTGCGGCAATATCGGCAACTCCCCACATAACAGAACCGCATGGCGATACTTCTGTGGGCATTATGTGGCTACGTTTAGGATCATCTTTTGAATACTCATAGGTAATATCGTCATTTTTAGCGGGACGCCTTTCCATTAAAAGCGGCTCCTTTAGTTTCTTATCTCCTGCGATTTCGTGCTTCTCAATAGAAATACGCAAAAGTCGTAGATCATGCTCTTTAAGGTATCAGAATAGTGTTCTGAAATGACTTTTGTAAGCAAGGAAAACATACCAAATCCCTTGCAGAGATTGAACAGCGCCTCTACGGTGACGGGCCTTTCAAGAAGTCCGGACACCGAAGCTGACTGAATCTTCCGGACAAATCGTTAATTTATCAGTTAAATGGAGATCATCTATGGCCTCATCTATCACTCCTCGCGTGGTTCCCGCCAAACCAGCAGGTGACGAAACATTTGATTCTGCGGCTTATGCGAGGCGGATCATACGCGATGCTCGAACGGCTGCACTTGCAACCACAGATTCCGAGACAGGTTTCCCTTTTCTCTCCTCTATCACCACGTCGACTAATCGGAAGGGAAAGGTCTTGTTCCTGACCTCACTGGTTGCGTCTCACTCCCGTAACATGCGGCATGATGCACGCGTTGCAGTGATGTTTCAGATAGATGAGAGTGATGAGGAATGGGCTGCTAAACGCCCAATGTTTCAGGGTCGCTTGACACTCAGCGGCAAAGCGCACGTCACCGATGATGCAACTGACATTGAGGATTTTTTAAAGGCGCACAAAAAACTTACTATTGCTGTCAAGCAAGATGGTTTTGCAATCTGGAAATTAGATCCCATGGGAGTAGATATGATGGCGGGCCCACGCTTGGCACCCGAACTTTCAATAGAACATCTCAGTTCTAACTAATAGGCGGGAATGCTCTCACTATCTGCGTTCCCAGGCTTTGGTCTGATTGTATCGGCGCTGGCGGTGCTGCTCTATGATGGTCTGTTACTGCTGGAACGACTTTCTCCACGGCGGATCGGACGTTAGCTATGGTGGCGAAGCGGTAAACGGTTATAAGAACGGTGAATGTCCATTCCGTTTTGGCTGTGACCTAGACCTCATATGTCTCCGGGCAACAAAAAACGGCTCAAGCGTTTCCACTTAAGCCGTTGATATTATTGGTTGCGGGGGCAGGATTTGAACCTGCGACCTTCAGGTTATGAGTTAGATTTCTTGGCTTATCATGATTTGTCATATGGTG
>JBBDJF010000019.1:0-6709 GCA_040880045.1 Sneathiella sp. | reverse complement strand
CGCGGCCTGTTTAAAAATTAACGAAATGTTAAGACTATCGGGCGGATGATAAAGCTGTCCAAGGTTGATCGAAGCTGTTTTTGCCACTTCCACCCCTCCCCTCGATGGCAAAAATGGCTTCGGTTACCTCAACTTCCCCACATAGAAGCTAGATCGGCGCTATATCGCCCTGCTCTTGCGCAGCGTAGAAATCGAGCGCGAAATCAGCGAGCCGGCCTTGTTCGATTGCACCGCGCATCCCTGCCATGAGCTCCTGATAATAATGCAGGTTATGCCAGGTCAGGAGCATGGCGCCCAGCATTTCCTTCGCCTTGAACAGGTGATGAAGATAACCGCGGGAGTAGTTGCGACAGGCCGGACAGCCGCATCGCTCATCCAGCGGGCGTTGATCCTCTGCATGGCGGGCGTTGCGTATATTCACCGTACCGAAGCGGGTGAAAGCCTGCGCATTCCGCCCCGATCGTGTCGGCAGCACGCAATCAAACATATCGATGCCGCGCATCACCCCGCCGACCAGATCATCCGGCTTGCCCACCCCCATCAGGTAGCGCGGCTTGTCCGCCGGGAGCGCCGGGGTCGTGAATTCGAGGGTGCGGAACATTTCCGCCTGTCCTTCGCCCACCGCAAGGCCGCCCACCGCATAGCCTTCAAATCCGATATCGGTCAGCACCGAGACGGATTCCAGCCGCAAATCCTCCAAGACGGAACCCTGAACAATACCGAACAGGCCATAGCCATCCCGCGCTTCATACGCGGCGCGTGACCGCTTCGCCCAGCGCATGGACCGGCGCATGGAACTCGCCGCCACTTCCTCCGTCGCCGGATAGGGCGTGCATTCATCGAAAGCCATGGTGATAGTGGCATCCAGATGGTTCTGGATTTCCATGGACCGTTCCGGCGTCAGTTCAAACCGTTTCCCGTCGATATGCGACTTGAAGACCACGCCGTTTTCGTCAATCTTGCGAAGCTCGTTCAGGGACATCACCTGAAAGCCGCCGCTGTCCGTCAGGATCGGTCGCTCCCAGTTCATGAACTTATGCAATCCGCCCAGATGCCTCACCCGTTCTGACCCCGGTCGCAGCATCAGATGGTAGGTGTTGCCCAGCAGGATATCCGCGCCCGTCTCCCGTACGGCTTCAGGCGTCATTCCCTTCACCGTCGCGGCGGTGCCGACAGGCATGAAGGCAGGCGTGCGAATATCGCCATGGGCGGTTTTCAAGGTGCCGCGCCGCGCCGCTCCGTCGGTCGCCAGTATACTGAAGTCAAAACTACCGGTCATGATTTCGGATATAGCAGCGAACAGTCGCCATAGGAATAAAAGCGGTATTTTTTCTCGATCGCATGGGCATAGGCCGCCTGCATGGTATCCAGTCCCGAAAAAGCCGAAACAAGCATGAAAAGCGTCGATTTCGGCAGGTGAAAATTCGTAATCAGCAGATCAATCGCCTTGAATTTATAGCCCGGCGTAATGAAGATATCCGTCTCGCCGTTGAACGGATGTATTTCCCCCGATTTGTCCGCCGCGCTTTCAAGGAGGCGCAGGCTGGTGGTTCCGACAGAAACAATCCGCCCACCGCGCGCGCGGGTCTCATTGATGGCATCCGCCGTCGCCCGGGTAATAATGCCAACTTCCGCATGCATACGGTGATCCTTCGTATCTGCGACCTTGACCGGCAGAAAGGTTCCCGCCCCGACATGGAGGGTCGTCGTCACCATGCCGATCCCCCGCGCCCGGAACTTGTCGAGTAGCCCTTCGGTGAAATGCAGCCCCGCCGTTGGCGCCGCCACAGCGCCTTCGTCCTTTGCGAATATCGTCTGGTAATCACGCCTGTCCTGCTCATCCACGGTACGGAGGCTGCTGATATAGGGTGGTAGCGGGATTTCCCCGTATGTCATCAGCTTTTCCATAAGCGCAGGGCCGGAGGCAGAGAAGGAGAGCGCCACTTCACCGCCGTCATATTTTTCCGTAACCAAAGCCGTAAAATCGTCCGAGAAATGTATGATATCGCCGGGTTTTAGCTTCTTCGCCGGCTTGGCAAACGCATGCCAGCTATCGGCCGAGACATTCTTGTGCAGCGTAACCTCGATCTTCGCGCTCCGCCTGAGACCGCGCAGGCGGGCCGGGATTACCTTGGTGTCATTGAAGACGAGCAAATCGCCTTCACGCAATAACTCCGGCAGGTCTGCGACCGTGAAATCACCGAAATCATCACCGACGCAAAGAAGCTTCGCCGCCTCACGGGGAACGGCGGGGCGGTCAGCGATCAGCTCCGCTGGCAGGGTAAAGTCAAAAGCCTCAACTTTCATCGCTTGGAGTCCTGACCCTGAATATAAATGAACGACCCGGGAAGCCCAGGCCGTTCGCACCAAATCCTGAAATTTGTCTAGTCGACGTCAGCGGCAACCTTGAGGCTGACGATCTTGTCCGGATCCGTGACCGAGCCGTTATCCATGGCGCTGCCCTTCTTGATCGCATGCACATGATCCATGCCCTCGACGACCTGTCCCCAGATCGAATACTGGCTATCGAGATGGGGGGAGCGTTCAAACATGATAAAGAACTGGCTGTCGGCGCTGTCCGGGTGCCCGGCGCGGGCCATGGAACAGGTGCCTTCCAGATGCGCCTCCCCGGAAAATTCCGCCGTCAGGTTCTTTCCCGACCCGCCGGTTCCGGTGCCTTGCGGACAGCCCGTCTGCGCCATAAAGCCGTCGATCACCCGGTGAAACACGATGCCGTCGTAAAATCCTTCACGTGCCAGTTCCTTGATCCGGGCGACATGATTTGGCGCCAGGTCCGGGCGCATCTCGATGATGACGCGGCCATCTTTGAGTTCCAGATAGAGGGTGTTTTCTAAATCACGGGACATAAATCGCTCCTGTCGGGTCCGGATCCTGCCCGGACGTTAATGTTAGTCAGTCGTGTTGTTCTTGATAAGCTTGACGCGTTCGGTGATTTTCTCGGCCGTTGTCGCCGAAACAAACTTCGTAATGTCGCCATTCAGCAACGCGATTTCCTTCACCAGGCTGGAGGCGATGAACTGATGCTGGTCAGAGGCCATCAGGAAAACGGTCTCGATCTCGGCATTCAGCCGCCGGTTCATACCCACCATCTGGAATTCATACTCAAAGTCGGATACGGCGCGCAACCCGCGAATGATTATCGCCGCGCCCACCTGTTCCGCAAAATGCATGAGCAGGTTATTGAACGGCTTTACCTCGAAATTGGTGCCGGGAAATTCCTCGGTCATTTTCGCGACCATCTCGACCCGTTCCTCCACCGTGAACAGGGGGTTTTTACCGGGGTTCATGGCGACACCGATCACCAGCGTATCGACAAGCTTGGACGCCCGCCGGATGATGTCATAATGCCCGACCGTGATCGGATCAAATGTTCCCGGATAAAGCCCTACGCGATTCTTGGCCATGAAAATTCCCTTTCTTCTTTTGCTACTTCTATATGTTAGCTTTATAATTCAGCTTTGCCGTCTTAGCCGTTTTCGTCATCTCCGGCAAGTTCGTCACCGTCGGCGTCTTCCTCATCGGACTTTGCATCGGCCAGCGCGGTCACCGAGACGACCTGTTCGTCCTTCGCGGTTTTGAACAGGGTCACGCCCTGTGTATTCCGGCCGGCAATCCGGATATCGGTCACCGGGGTGCGGATCAGCTTGCCGCCATTGGTGACCAGCATGATCTGCTCATCATCCGTGATCGGGAATGTCGCGATCACATCGCCGTTGCGGCTCGAGGTTTCAATATTGATAATCCCCTGTCCGCCCCGATTGGTGACGCGATATTCATAGGCATTCGTCCGCTTGCCATAACCATTGACGGTAATGGCCAGCAGAACCTCTTCCTGCTTGTAGAGCGCTTCATACAACTCCGGCGTGATCCCGTCCGCATATTCCGCGACGGTACCGGTTTCATCGACAGACCTGCGGCTTTTCAAGTAAGCATCCCGTGTCTCGGTATCGACTTCCACATGGTTGAGGATGGACATGCCGATCACGCTGTCGCCCTTGGCGAGCCTCATGCCGCGCACGCCGCTGGAATCCCGGCCCTTGAACAGGCGGACATCGGTCGCGCGGAAGCGGATGCATTTGCCGCCCTTGGCGACCAGCAGCACATCGGACGCCTCAGTGCAGATCTGCACACCGATCAGTTGATCGTCTTCATCGAGCTTCATGGCGATCTTGCCGTTCGATTTCACATTGGAGAAATCGCTGAGCAGGTTGCGCCGCACGTTACCCTTGGCGGTGGAGAACATCACTTCCAGCTCGGACCAGCTCTCCTCTTCCTCCGGAAGCGGCATCAGGGTGTAGATCACTTCCCCTTCTTCCAGCGGCAGGAGGTTGATCATTGCCTTGCCCAGGCTCTGCGGCGAACCGACAGGCAGGCGATAGACCTTCAGCTTGTAGACCCGCCCGAAGGACGAGAAGAACAATACCGGCGTATGGGTATTCACGACAAAGACCTGGGTCACGAAATCCTCATCGCGGGTCTGCATGCCGGCCCGGCCCTTGCCGCCGCGACGCTGCGGCTTGTAGGTCGAGAGCGGGACGCGCTTGATATAACCCTTGTGACTGACCGTCAGCACCATGTCCTCGCGCTGGATCAGATCCTCGATATCATGCTCGAACTCGCTTTCCTCGATCTGGGTGCGGCGCGGAACCGCGTATTTCTCCTTCATTTCGAGAAGTTCGTCGCGGATGATGCCGATCAGGCGCGGACGGCTGGACAGGATATCGAGATAATCGAGGATCTTCGTGCCGAGATCTCTCAGCTCATCCCCGATTTCATTCTGGCCAAGCGCCGTCAGCCGTTGCAGACGCAAATCAAGAATGGCGCGCGCCTGTGCTTCCGACAGGCGATAGGAGCCGTCTTCATTGATCGTATACTCCGGATCATCGACAAGCCGGATCAGCGGCTCGACCGACCCTGCGGGCCAGTCCTTGCCCATCAGTTCAGCCCGCGCCGTCGCCGGATCGGGCGCCGCCCGGATCAGCTTGATAATCTCGTCGATATTGGCAACCGCAATCGCGAGACCGATCAACACATGAGCCCGCTCCCGCGCCTTGCCGAGCAGGAATTTCGTCCGCCGGGAGATGACTTCCTCACGGAAATCAAGAAACGCCTCCAGCAGTTCGCGAACATTGAGAAGTTCGGGCTTGCCGCGATTGAGCGCCAGCATGTTGACGCCGAAGGAGGTTTGCAGGGAGGTAAAGCGGAAAAGCTGGTTCAGCACCACCTCCGGCATCGCATCGCGCTTGATCTCGATCACGACGCGGACGCCGTGACGGTCGGATTCATCGCGGAGATCGCCGATCCCCTCAACCTTCTTCGCCCGCACCAGATCGGCAATCTGCTCGACCAGCCGTGCCTTGTTGACCTGATAGGGGACTTCCGTGACGATCAGGGCCTGACGGTCTTTGCGGATTTCCTCAATATCGACCTTGGCGCGCATAATCACCGAGCCGCGCCCGGTGGTCAGCCCGCTTATCGAACCGCTGCGGCCCAGAATGGTGCCGCCCGTCGGGAAATCCGGGCCCGGAATATAATCGACAAGCTCTTCCACCGACATTTCCGGCTTTTCGAGCAGCGCCAGCGCCCCGTCAACCACTTCACCGAGATTATGCGGCGGGATGTTCGTCGCCATGCCGACGGCGATGCCGCCCGCGCCATTGACAAGAAGATTGGGATAGCGCGCCGGCAGGACCGTGGGTTCGCGCTCGCTGTCATCATAGTTATTGACGAAATCAACGGTGTCCTTGTCGATATCATCGATCAGGCTCTCGGCGGCCTTCTGCAGGCGCGCCTCCGTATAGCGCATGGCCGCGGCCTTGTCGCCATCCATGGAGCCGAAGTTGCCCTGTCCCTCCACCAGCTTCAGGCTCATGGAGAAATCCTGCGCGAGGCGGACCATCGCATCGTAAATCGCGCTGTCGCCATGAGGATGATACCGGCCCATCACATCACCGACCACACGGGCGGATTTGCGAAACGCCTTGTCCGAGGTGTAGCCATTTTCATACATGGCGTAAATGATGCGCCGATGCACCGGTTTCAGGCCGTCGCGCGCATCAGGGAGCGCGCGCGAGACAATCACACTCATGGCGTAGTCAAGATACGACCGACGCATTTCGTCCTCAATAGTGATCGGAACGATATGGTCGTCGGAAGGCGGTATGGTTACATCATTCAAGGCAGGGTTCCTGAAGAAACTTGTTTATGCCGGACATCGTTGCGGCATAGAAGAAACGATAAACTCCCCTCCCCATGACAGCCATCGGAAGAGTTGCCTTGTTCTACAAGATATCAGGGGGCTGCGCAACCTCTAGCGGGCCGGAAAACGCTCATTTCCTCCCGAATTCGCCCCTCTAGAGGGCGGCGCTGTCAAGTGCCTGATGGAGACTGGAAACGGGGGTCGCTTTCCGGATGCGGTTTGATACCATCCGGCCATGCAATCTGGTAATGATCCGGCTTCCCGTTGTCTCGAAAAGGAATGGGAAAACCGCATGCACCAATGCACAGAAACCGGCAACCAGCAGCCAGAAGGCAAAGCTGCCGGACATCTCCATATGCTCGACATAGCTTTCATTGACGGTTGCGGGATGGTCTGTGAAAAGATTAATAATCGTCATTCGCTGGTCCATTTCCGTTCCGGGAGACTTCAATTCCTTAAGTAACGGGAAACATAATAGCTGATAATTCT
>JBBDJF010000018.1:0-1275 GCA_040880045.1 Sneathiella sp. | reverse complement strand
CTCATACGATCCGGCTCACTTTCCCTTCTCGCGGCACCCGCATACCGTCCTCCAAAAGTTGCCGAAACCGCGCCTCGTCCAGCACCACGACACGCTTGTAATCGGGATACCACGATACGCAGGTCTGTTTGGCGTTCCAAGCATTAATGAAAGCGACCAATTCATCACCGGCTTCGATTTGGTCAAAGGCGTCCTCGTGGTGCCCGTCTGCGGCTTGCTCAAGCAAGGATTCAGGATCAAGACGCAACGCGTCGGGCTTGCAGGGCCAGCAATAGGCTGGCGGAGGATCAGGCGCGTAGGTGTCGTCACGGTCGTCCACGCACGCCATCTCGTCCTCAAAGTGCTCCAGCATCGCCGCAACGTCGCTTGAGTAACCCTCGCCCCAGTCGCCCGACACCTCGTCAGAAAACACCGGATCGGCCCACTCGGCGGCAGGCATAACCGCCGCCCGCCTCAATGCGGCCTGCTCGCGGTGCTTGGCGCACATCGTCCACGGGCTGCCCACCTCGACACCGCAGACCGAGCATGTCGGTGCAACGCAGCACTTCTCAGCCGCCGCACGGGCGGCCTCATGTGACCGCTCGTCCGTGGCCGCGTATATCTTGGGCGAGAAGCATTGCCCGCACTTCCCGCACGCGTAAAGCGCGGCTTTATCCTCGCCACGGAAGGTCAATTCACGAATATCCATCACTCATCTCCTTCTGTAATTGCAGCGCCATTGGCGCGGGGCGTTGGTTAGGTTTCATTACAAACACTCAGCCAGCCCATCTTTCCTCATAGTATTCTACTGTTTTAGTATATCAGTCTACGCATGATGTAAGATAGTTACTTTCTTCATCTACGTATTTAGTGTTTAACCTTCTTTTCTCAACCGTATGCGAATCAGTATTGCAACCTTCGCACTTTATTAACCTCATTCCATCAATCATAATCTCTCTCCTTCTGCAATTGAAGCGCCAGCCTGTAAAGTGCTTGGCGCAGGTCGTCGCTCATTGTGCTGATCGGGCCAAGGTTGCGGCCTAACCGGGCGGTGATGATTTTGTGTAGAACGGCGTCGAATTTATAAACCTTCACCGTTTTAGCGCAGGCGTCATAAACTTCTTTGCGAAATTCCTTCATTGTCGGGCGTCAGTAGGCGCTTGGCGGCATCGCTCAAGGATGTCGCTTGCGCCCGCAGATCATCGCGCTCAGTGCGCAGGGCTGCGTTTTCGGCGGCAAGGGCTTGTGTTGATATTGTCAGTCATGATCCTGCCCCCTAAAACCGAACCGACAGCC
>JBBDJF010000017.1:0-6788 GCA_040880045.1 Sneathiella sp. | reverse complement strand
TTCGCCGATGTTGGGACAGGCCGCCTCCTCGCAGACCGTGGTGAGGTTGAGGCCACGCATCAACTCGCGCGTCTCGTTATAGGTTTTCGAGACAGGCGCTTTCACCCGTATCCAGGCGGGCTTGCGCTGGATCGGGTTATCCGGCCGGTTCGCCTTTTCCGGATGCCGCACGCGCTTTATCGATGTTGTCTCGTTCATAATTCAACCTTACCACAATTCCCACCCACAGGCAGGCGGGGCATTGCACTAGATGTGGATCACCTTGCCATAGGCGTCAAGCACGGATTCATGCATGGCCTCCGATATTGTCGGATGCGGGAAGATCGCATGCATCAGGTCAATTTCGGTGGTCTCCAAAGTCTTGGCAATACCATAGCCCTGGATAAGCTCAGTCACTTCCGCGCCGATCATATGGGCGCCCAGCATCTCGCCGGTTTTGGCATCAAATATTGTCTTGATCAAGCCTTCAGGTTCACCGAGCGCGATCGCCTTGCCGTTGCCGATGAACGGGAAACGACCAACTTTAAGCTCATAGCCCTGTTCCTTGGCCGCCGCCTCCGTAAGGCCGACCGAGGCGACTTGCGGATTGCAATAGGTACAGCCGGGGATATTTGCCGTATTCAGCGGATGTACGTCCTTCTCACCAGCGATTTTCTCAACGCAGATCACCCCTTCATGGGATGCCTTATGCGCAAGCCAGGGCGGCCCGGTGAGATCACCGATGGCATAGACCCCGGGTTCCCCGGTGCGCGAATACTCATCCACCACCACATGGGTTTTCTCGACCTTCACCTTGGTTCCTTCCAGGCCGATATTCTCGACATTACCGACAATACCGACCGCGAGGATGACCCGATCAAACGTATCGGTAGAGGTCTTGTCCTTCTTGTCCTTGAACGTAGCGGTGACTTTACCGCCGGATTTCTTCAAGTCGGAGACCGTCGTGCCCTTATGGATGGTCATTCCCTGTTTCTTGAAGGCCTTTTCCGCGAGCGATGAAATCTCCGCGTCCTCAACCGGCAGGATCCTGTCCATCACCTCGACAACCGTAACATCGGCGCCCAGGGCGTTGAAGAAGCTGGCGAACTCAATCCCGATTGCGCCGGAGCCGACAACCAGCAGTTTCTTCGGCATGACATCGGGTACCAGCGCTTCCTTATAGGTCCAGATCAGCTTGCCGTCCGGCTCCAGCCCCGGAAGTGTCCGTGCCCGCGCGCCGGTTGCAAGGATGATATGCCTGGCCTCCAGCGTCGTGACGACCTTGTCATCCTTGGTAACCTCAAGCTTGCCGCCACCTTTAAGCTTGCCATGGCCATCGATGACCGTGACCTTGTTCTTCTTCAGGAGATGCTTGACCCCGCCCGAAAGCTGTCCCGCTACCTGACGGGAGCGATCGACGGTTTTCTTGAGATCGACCGATGCTCCCTCAACCTTGATGCCAAACGTCTCCGCATGATTGATCAGGGTGAAAACATCGGCGGTGCGCAAAAGCGTTTTTGTCGGGATGCAGCCCCAGTTGAGGCAGATACCGCCCAGATGTTCCCGCTCGACAACGGCTGTCTTCATCCCGAGCTGCGCCGCGCGGATCGCCGCCACATAGCCGCCGGGGCCGGAGCCGACAACGGCCAGGTCAAATTTCGTCTCGCTCATATCCGGCTCCTTACAGCATCATGGTCAAGGGTTCTTCAATATAACCCTTGAAATATTTAAGCAGCTCCGCCCCCATGGCACCGTCGATAACCCGGTGATCACAGGATAGCGTCACGCTCATCATCGTCGCCATGGCGAGCGCGCCCTCCTTGACGACCGGACGCATCTCGCCGGTTCCGATTGCGAGAATGGCGGATTGCGGCGGGTTGATCACGGCGGAGAATTCCCTGATCCCGTACATGCCGAGATTGGAAATCGAGAAACAGCCGCCCTGATATTCCTCCGGCTTCAGCTTGCCCTCTTTCGCCCGGCCCGCCAGTTCCTTCATCTCATTTGAAATACCGGCGAGACCCTTCTGATCGGCATTGCGGACAACCGGCGTGATCAGGCCGCCCTCAATCGCGACCGCGACGGAGATATCAAAGTCCTTATATTGCAGGATCTTGTCCCCGCCCCAGCAGGCGTTGGCCGCGGGCAGTTTTTTGAGCGCAAGCGCGGACGCCCGGATGACAAAATCATTGACCGAGATCTTATACTCATCGGAACGGCCATTGAGCTCTTTGCGCATGGCAAGCAGGTTATCCAGCTCACACTCAATGGTCAGATAGAAATGCGGTATGGTCTGCTTGGCCTCAGTCAGGCGCCGGGCTATGGTTTTGCGCATGCTGGTGAGCGGGATTTCCTCATAATCTCCCTCCGGCGGCGGCGTTACGGCCTGCGGCTGGGCGGGCGCTGACTGAGCGGCCTTGGGCGCGGCGGCTTCGGCTTTGGCTTTGGCGCCACCAGAGGCAATCGCCTTTTCAACATCCGCCTTGATAATCCGGCCATGCGGGCCGGTTCCCTCGATTGCCTTAAGGTCAAGGCCTTCATTGGCTGCGATCCGGCGGGCGAGTGGGCTTGAGAAGATACGCTCTCCTTTTTTCGAAACCGGGGCCGGGCCACTGCTCCCCTTGACGTCCGGAGCGGTGTCGTCTTTCGCCTTTTTCGGCTCGTCCTTGTCCGCTTTCTTTTTCGGTGCCTCCTCTTCCTTTGAGGAGTCGCCGGATTTTTCCTTTTCAGGCTCTGGCGCCGATCCGGCATCGTAACCTTCAAGGGCGGAAGCATCCTCTCCCTCTTCCAGCAGGATCGCAATCGGCGTATTCACGGCGACATTTTCCGTGCCGCCCTTTATGAGGATTTTCGCGAGCGTCCCCTCGTCCACCGCCTCGACTTCCATAGTCGCCTTGTCGGTTTCAATCTCGGCAAGCACGTCACCGGAGGAGATTGTATCCCCCTCCTTCGCCTGCCAGTTGGCCAGCGTTCCCTCGGTCATCGTCGGTGAGAGGGCTGGCATGGTAATGGTAATTGGCATTTTCGCCCCCTTTAATCGCGATAACAGACAGATTTGGCCGCTGCCACAACCTCATCGGTATGTGGCAGCGCCAGTTTTTCAAGATTGGCGGCATAGGGCATCGGCACATCCTTGCCCGACACGCGAAGGACTGGCGCATCGAGATAATCAAAGGCGTGATGCATGATCTGCGCCGTGATTTCGGCGCCGACACCGCTTTGCGGCCAGCCTTCCTCGACGGTGACGCAGCGGTTGGTCTTGCGGACCGAGGCCAGCACCGTTTCCATATCCATCGGGCGGATGGTACGCAGATCAATCACTTCGGCCGAGATATCCTCCTCGGCGAGTTTGTCTGCCGCCTCTAGCGAATATCGCATGCCCATCCCGAAGGAGACGATTGTCACATCATCACCGGAACGCTCTATCTTCGCCTTGCCGATCGGCACAACGAAATCATCCATCACCGGGACTTCGAAGCTTTGCCCATAGAGGATTTCATTCTCCAGGAAGATCACCGGGTTCGGATTGCGGATGGCCGCCTTCAGCAGTCCCTTGGCGTCCGCCGCCGTATGCGGGGCAATAACGATCAGCCCCGGCACATGAGAATACCAAGCTGCATAACATTGCGAATGCTGCGCGGCGACGCGCGACGCCGCACCGTTGGGTCCGCGAAACACGATCGGACTTCCCATCTGCCCGCCCGACATATAACGGGTCTTGGCGGCAGAATTGACAATCTGGTCAATGGCTTGCATGGCAAAGTTGAATGTCATGAACTCGACAATCGGGCGCAATCCGTGAAAGGCCGCGCCAACACCCACACCGGCAAAGCCATGCTCGGTAATCGGCGTATCAATCACCCGACGCCCGCCAAATTCATCCAGCAGTCCTTGCGTGACCTTATAGGCGCCCTGGTATTCAGCAACTTCCTCCCCCATGATAAAGACACGCTCGTCGTTGCGCATTTCTTCCGCCATCGCATCACGGAGCGCTTCGCGGACCGTCATCTTGGTCATCTCGGTGCCTTCAGGGATTTCTCCGCTGGCGTCATAGGCATCCGGTGTTTTCGAGGTACTTACGCGCGGTGTCGAGGCCGCATCGCTTTCCTCATCTTCATCCTCGTCATCGTCGTCCGCGTCCTTCTCATCAGAGTTTTCAGACGGCGACGGTGCTGCACTCGGAGTATAATCATCAAGGTCGCTGTCATCCTCCCCCTCTTCCAGAAGGACAGCAATCGGGGTGTTCACGGCGACATTGTCCGTATCCCCCTCGATCAGGATCCTGCCGATTTTCCCTTCATCGACCGCCTCGACCTCCATTGTCGCCTTGTCGGTCTCAATCTCGGCGAGCACGTCGCCGGAGCTGACCGTGTCGCCCTCCTTGACCATCCAGCGCGACAGCTTGCCTTCGGTCATCGTCGGCGATAGCGCCGGCATCAAAATTTCTGTTGGCATTTATCTCGTCCTTCCAAACCTGATCGGCACTTACGCCAAAACATCCGTGTAAAGCTCTTCCGGTTTCGGCTCCGGACTGTCCTGGGCAAATTCGACGGCATCGGCGATAATTGCCTTGATCTCGCGATCAATTTCCTTGAGCTCATTCTCGGTATGGATCTTGTCATCGAGAATTGTCTGGCGCAGGTGATCAATCGGATCATGTTCCGCGCGCTTCTTGTTGACCTCCTCCTTCGAGCGATATTTCGCCGGATCCGACATGGAATGGCCGCGATAGCGATAGGTCTTCATTTCAAGGATATAAGGACCCTTGCCCGAGCGGACCCAGTCAACGGCCTTCTTGCCCGCCGCCGCAACGGCGAAAACATCCATGCCATCAACCTGTTCACCGGGAACGTTGAAGCTGTCACCGCGCTTATAAAGCTGCGTCTGGGCGGAGGAACGCTTGACCGAGGTGCCCATGGCATACTCGTTATTCTCGATCACATAGACCACCGGCAGGCTCCAGAGTTCCGCCATATTGAAGCTCTCATAGACCTGGCCCTGATTGACTGTCCCGTCGCCCATATAGCAAAGGGTGATGTCTTTCGTGTCCTGGTATTTCTGGCTGAACGCGAGACCGGTTCCGAGCGGGACACAGGCCCCGACAATACCGTGGCCGCCGTAAAAATTCTTCTCCTTGCTGAACATATGCATGGAGCCGCCCTTCCCCTTGGAATAGCCGCCTTCGCGCCCGGTAAGTTCGGCCATGACGCCTTTGGGGTCCATTCCGCAGGCAAGCATATGCCCGTGGTCGCGGTAGGAGGTGATGACCGCGTCGTCGTCCGTGATGGCCGATTTCATGCCAACAACCACGGCCTCCTGACCAATATAAAGATGACAGAAACCGCCGATCAGGCCCATGCCGTAAATCTGCCCGGCTTTTTCCTCGAAACGGCGGATCAGAAGCATGTCCCAATAAAATTTCTCGATGACCTCTTTTGAGAATTTCGGCGTGGTCTTGCGGGCGCCGGCGCTCGACTTCTTCGTCGCAGGCGCTGGCTTTTTGGTCGCAGGCGCAGGCTTTTTCGCAGCTTGACGTGCCATGGTATCTCCCATTGATGTGGGTATCGGTGGTGTCCCTGTCCCTTCCGATACGTGTTAGACTACCTCAGAGTGTGTATGAACAGACGGGTTTAAACAAGCTGTATTTATATATTAACTTTATATCAGTTAATATATTGAAAAATCTGTTCGCACATGCAAAATAAACTGAAAATAAGTTAATATTTTCAAGCGCATGAAATGCAATTTTTCAGACTGGATTCACGCAACAAATAGTAACTAAAGGAATAAATCAGGACATAAAAAATAAATCAGGACACCGCCCGACTATTTCTGGTAAATAACGATCTCGTCCGGGTGAGCAAGCCCCAGCACGTCGCGGGCCCGCTCCTCCAGCATATCGATATCGAGATTCTCTGGCCGCAGCAAGGCAACCCGCTTTTCAAGCGCCTGCTTTTCGCTTTCGGTAAGCTGGTAAACTGTCTCGGCCCGGTCAATCGCATGCTGAAGTTTCAGATAGGCAAAAAGCCCCCGATCCCCTTCCACAAGATGGTAGCTGAAATAGGCGACGGCCAGAATTCCCAGGATCGGACCGGCTCCGGCTTTTGCGCGCTTGCGTATTTCGTGACTGACGTTCATGGACGGAGTGAATCAAATAGCGGAGTCGAGGTCAACAGTTAAATTGACCTGTCGACAATTTAGTTGCAAAAAACCTTATAATAGACTGAAAATACGGGAAATCGCGGTAATTTTCCTCAAGCATAAGTCCCTTTTGCAAAAAGCCGTCCTTCTTTCTCCCGCCGTTCCTTCAGAACCGGCGAAACCTCCTTGCCGCTGCCCGGTTGAGCCCATCGCACAAAGTCGGCCAGCATTCCCTGTTTGTCCCCGGCATAAATCCATCGGTCAAGTTCCGCCGTTACGGCATTGAAATCACCGGCGTTCAGCTTTTTCAACAAGGTAGAGGATTTAAAGGCGCCGCCCCCGACATTATAGGTAAAGGAGACGAGGGCATCGAACTGGCCTTGAGTGAGGTTTACTTTCACCGCGCTGTTGACCGCCGCCACCGCCCCCTTCACGTCCTCCATGAAGTAACTATCCGCCTGCGCCTGTGTGATTGTCTCGCCGACTTTCACATCACCGGTATGGCCATAGCCAATTGTCATCACCCCCGTCCCGTCGTCATAAGCCGTGAGCCGGTTCCCTTCAAAACTCTTGATAAAATCCGCCCCTCGCGATGAAAGTTCATATGCCATAATTGGCCCCATTTTCTGAAACAAAGAAGTATTTCCATAAAGATGTGTTTTTGTATT
>JBBDJF010000016.1:0-44785 GCA_040880045.1 Sneathiella sp. | reverse complement strand
GTATGGGCGCCGCGCGGAATGAACAGCAATCAGCGGATCAATGAGTGTTTTCATGCCCTCTGACAATGTCTCGTAAGCGAGATACATATTGTTAAACAAAGTATCCCCGCCGAAGGGCGGAATATCCTCGCCCGCGAGGATAGTGGCCATTGGCGGGTTTTCCTGAAAGGACCAATCCGAGTGCCAATGGCCGCCGAAATTAATTGTATTAACCTCGTCCGCTTCCTTGACGACAGCGATAACCTCCGGATGTTCTGTCAATGTTTTTACATATGGCTCGATGCCGAAGGGCCCAAAGTGAGAGGTAAATTTTTTCAGCCCTTCAATACCGAGTGGCTGATCCCGAAAAAACACGACGACATTCTCCAAAAAGGCCCTGCGAATTTCAGCCACGGCATCCTCATCCAGACGGCTAAGATCCACACCGCTTATTTCGGCGCCGATGGTGCCGGTCAGTGGCTCGACTTGTATATTCTTGTAGTCCATCAAGCTCTCTCCCTGTTTTCTTTTATTTTTGTGAAGGTGCGATCCCTGTCAGTCTGCATATCCGGGAAGCTGCCGGTCCAGCTTCCGCAAGAGCGCCTTCCACGCCATTCCCGATACAGCGGTCAGACCATGCTTCCCTTGATCTGCCGTTACTTGCTTGACCGTATCGGTTGGATAGTGAAGTTTCTTGCCCCCTGCGAGGCTGGCAACCTGCATTTCGCAGGCCCGCTCAAGAAAATACATACCCAAAAAGGCGTCCGCGACAGTCTCTCCAAGGGCAAGTGTGCCATGGTTCCAAAGCAGCATCAGCTTCTTGTCCCCAAGATCTTTTTGCAAGCGAGGGCGTTCGTCATGATTAAGGGCAATGCCTTCATACTCGTGGTAGGCAAGTTGCTCCCGGATCACCAATGCCGTTTGATTGAGGGGCATAAGTCCCTCCTCCTGTGTCGCGACGGCGGTGCCGGCAGCCGTATGCAAATGCATCACACAACCGGCGTCATGGCGGACTTCATGGACAGCGGAATGTATGGTAAAACCAGCGGGGTTTACCTTGTACTCGCTCTCTCCGACAATTTCACCATTCATATCTATCTTTACGAGAGAAGATGCCGTAATTTCCTCGAACATCATGCCGTAGGGATTAATAAGAAAATGATTGTCCTTCCCCGGCAGCCGGGCAGAAATATGAGTGAATATCAGGTCGTCCCAGCCATAAAGCGCGACCAGACGATAGGCGGCGGCCAAATCGATCCGGACTTGCCATTCGGCGTCGCTGACCTGTTCACGTAACGTAGGTTTTTTAAAAGTTGCCACACTCATTTTGGTCTCCTGCTTTTGTTTTCTGGCCGAGGCTCGAGGGCGGAGAATCGGGCAGCCGAGCTTAAACTAACGCGCGAGCTATTGCTTTTTCTTAATGTAGTTTAGCGGAATTTTATCCTCAAGGACAATTCTCTTTTGATCTGTATATGCATAACCCCTTGTTAATAATTTTACGGTAATTGTGTTTAATGGATTGCAACTGATGAGGGGCCTGACAAGCTGATGTACCAGATGATGATGAAGATTAAGCAGCTTTTTAAAAGAAAAAACAAAGCCGTAGAGAAAAAGGGAGAGGTTACCTATTCCAAGTTTGGGATTGGGCCAAGGCTAATAGCGTCTTTTTCCATAGTGGCAGTATTGACGATTGCAATATCGATTGTGAGCTGGGTTAGCTTGGGCACTCTTACATCAGCCCAAAAGGAACTGATTGACCAAAAAGTCCCCGCGATCACTCTCGCTTTGAATCTCGCTAATGAGACAACGGCTTTGACAGCCGCAGCTCCACAACTGAGTAATGCTAAAACTGAAGCAGAGCGAAACCAAAGCTTTAAAGGGATCACCAATGCCGCCGACAAAGCGACCGAGCGGTTACAATCATTGCGTCAGCATATGGCTGAAAATGAGTCACTCCAGAGAATTGACGACGGTCTCGTCAAGATCCAGGAAAGTCTAACGCGTTTGAATGAGCAGGTTCAAAAACGTATTGAATTCGCAAATAAGTTGAACTCAACTGCGCCACGGCTTTCTGTCGCGCGTGACATCCTGGATACTGGATTAAACTCGCTGCTGCTTCCGTTGCGTATGCAGGTCATTAAAAATTCCGACCAGTGGAACGAAGTCCTCTCAAAGTCTGTTGATCAGGCGCTTACTGGAATAAATCCGAAATACGATACGTCAGAACTTTCCTCGGAAATCTCGGGAATTTTGCGCTTCCAGGAAGATATTTTCTCCTTCAAGAGCAGTGGCTATCAAATGCTGAGTCTTCTGACGGAAGGGTTGCAGGCGAGTGACATAGATGCGGTTCAAGATCTGGAAGCTGTTTTTCTCTCTTCAATTGCGTCCATGGGAACGCCTCTTGACTCGATTGAGCGAAACACATCTAAAGCGCGCACGAAAGAGTTGACCGAACTTTTTAATGATTTTCTCGCGATGGGCGTGGAAGACAGTGCCGGTAGTTCTGTGAATATATTCAAAACGCGGGTTCAGGAACTGGAAGCTGCGAGCGCCGCTCAGGGTATCGTGAATGAAAGCAGGTTTCTTTCCGGAATTCTTGTGAAGAATGTTCATGCTTTCACGGATGAAGTGCAGGAATCTGTTGCTCTTGCAGCCAAGGAAAATGAGACACTCTCGAATAACACGAAAATGATGTTGCTCATCTGCGCGATTATTGCGCTGGTTGCAACGGTTGCCATCGGGTGGCTTTACGTCCGGCGCAATATTATTCGTCGTATGATGCTCTTGGTGGCGTCGGCGCAGCGCCTTTCCGAAGGCGACCTGACGTCAAGCATCTATCGTGATGGCTCGGACGAGATTGCCCGCTTGGGACATGCTCTTGTCGGGTTTCGTGATACAGCACGTGAAGCGAATGAGGCCCGGATGGAAGCCGATGAGCAGCGTAAAATACGTGAAGAGGAAAAAGCAAAGCAGGAAGAAGCGCAGCGCCTGGCTGAAAAGTCAGCCCAGGAAGAACGTGAGCGTGCCGAACGTGAAGCAACGGAAACGAAAACCAAAGAGCGGAACCAGCTTGCTGATGCCTTTGAGGGCAGTGTGAAACATATGGTTGAAAAATTCGCTGCCGCGACGGTTGAAATGACCGAAATGTCGGTATCGATGACGAGTTCGGCGGAAGACACCACGCAGCGATCTGCAACAGTGGCATCCGCCTCGGATCTCGCGACATCCAGTGTGAACTCAGTCGCGGCGGCGACAGAGGAACTGACTTCGTCCATCAATGAGATCAGCCGTCAGGTTAATCAGGCTGCAAGTATCGCCGGTGAGGCTGTAACGGAGGCCGAGCGGACGAATATCATGGTCACGTCCTTGAATGAAGCGGCTGCCAAAATCGGTGACGTTGTGGGGCTTATCAATGATATCGCAGGACAAACCAACCTATTGGCACTGAACGCCACGATTGAAGCGGCCCGCGCTGGAGATGCCGGCAAGGGATTTGCTGTCGTCGCGAGTGAGGTTAAAAATCTTGCGGCCCAGACAGCAAAAGCTACGGAAGAAATTACCGAGCAGATCAGAGCCGTTCAGGAAGAAACCGGAAATGCAGTTGGGGCGATTGGCGGCATTACAACCACCATTAGCAAAATCAACGAGATTGCGGCATCAATTTCCGCTGCGGTAGAAGAGCAGGGTGCCGCCACTGGTGAAATCAGCCGGAGTGTTCAACAGGCTGCGGAGGGATCACAAGAGGTTTCCCATAATATCAGCTCTGTTAGAGACGCGGCGGAATCCACCGGGAAGACGGCGCTACAGGTGCAAGAGGTCTCGAATGATATGGCAAAAGAAGTCGCAGATCTGGACCGGGAAGTAGAGAATTTCCTCTCGCAAATTCGCGCCAGCTGATCTTCTATATACACACTTTAAGGGCAGCGCTCTCAGGTTAATTCTCCTGGATCCAGCGCTGCCTTTTTATTCATAAACGGCCACACCTATTGATAGATATCTAATATAATAATTTCTAAAATTTCTCCTTACTCTCTATAAACAATATATTTTTTGCTAGCCAAATTCAAAATATTGAGTCACAGTCTGGTTACAAAAAATAAAGAATAACGTTTTAACTGGGAGGTGGACGCCTAGGCGTCCGGAAGCGTATTCATAAAGAAAGTGAAGATGCATCTGGGAGCTGTGCAGCCATTAGTTATGAGTGAACAAAAATACCGATAGTTTAGCGTCTGCGGACGTTCCAGTGACGGACACCTTGATGAGTGTCCAGGATGTCAGCGTCCATTTCGGCGGTATCGTCGCTTTGGATGGGGTAACCTTTGATATTCCTGCCGGACAGATTGTCGGCCTTATAGGTCCGAACGGTGCCGGTAAAACCACCTTGTTCAATTGCATCAGCCGACTTTATGACGTCAATGCAGGCGATATCCTGTTCTGCGGGAAATCCATCCTCAAAAGTCCCGTGCACCAGATGAGCTCAATTGGCATTGGACGGACGTTCCAGAACCTGGCGCTCTTTACCAATCTGACCGTTCTGGACAATATTATGATTGGTGGGCATTCAAAGGGAAAATCAGACTATTTAAGTAATGCGCTGCATTTACCCTGGATCAAGAAAGAAGAGCAGGAATTGCGTCGCCAGGCGCTTGAAGTTCTCCGCTTTATGGAACTTGAAGAAACCGCCCTGCAACGCATCGGTGACCTTCCTTTCGGGGTTCAAAAGCGTCTTGAAATTGCACGTGCGTTGTTAAGCCGCCCCAAGTTACTGCTGATGGATGAGCCAGCCGGTGGCCTCAATCACAATGAACTGTCTTTGCTGGTCAATACGATACGACGGATCCGTGATGAGTTCGGAACAACGGTCTTGTTGGTAGAACACCATATGGGGCTGGTTATGGAGGTTTCCGAGAAAGTTGTTGCACTCAGCTTCGGCCGTAAACTGGCGGAAGGCCCACCTTCTGCCATCCAACAGCATCCTGATGTTATTGAAGCGTATCTGGGGACGGGCAAGAAATGAGTCATTTACTTGAAGTAAAAGGGCTTGAAGCATCTTATGGCCCGACGAAAGTCTTGCATGGTTTGGATTTTAACCTGGAGCAGGGGGGGGTGACCACTATTCTCGGTGCAAACGGCGCTGGTAAAACAACTACCTTGCGAGCCATCAGTGGAATGGTTTCACGTAAAGGCCAGATCAAACTTGACGACGCGGAACTGACCTCGCTGAGCACGGCGGATATTACACGCAAAGGGGTCGCGCATGTGCCGGAAGGGCGTGGCACCTTCGTCAGGATGTCGGCAGAAGACAATCTTCGCCTTGGCGCTTACAGTCGCAACGATAAAGCCGCAATCGCTGAAGATATGGAACGGGTTTACAATTATTTCCCCATTCTCAAACAGCGTCGGCATCAACAGGCCGGCACCCTGAGCGGTGGAGAAGCACAGATGCTGGCTGTCGGCCGGGCGCTGATGTTGCGGCCGATATTACTTCTGCTTGACGAGCCATCCTTCGGGCTTGCGCCGCTGATTGTTCAGGAACTGTTCGATATCCTGAAAAGGATCAATGCGGAAGAAAGCGTGAGTATGTTGCTTGTTGAGCAGAATGCGGCGCTCGCGTTGGAACTGGCGGATCATGCCTATTTGTTGGAGACGGGGAATATCGTCATTTCCGGAACCTCACAATCAATTCTTGAAAATGAGACCGTTCGCCGGTCCTACTTAGGGTATTAGGAAAACTTCCATGGATCTTTTTCTACAACAAATGCTGACAGGTATCGCGAACGGCGCAATTTATGCTTGCCTGGCTCTCGCGGTTGTCATGATTTATCAGGCAATTGACCATTTCAATTTTGCTCAGGGCGAAATGGCGATGTTCAGCACCTATATATGCTGGGCGATGATCGCTGGCGGCCTGCCTTACTGGGTCGCGTTTTTTGCAACAATCATCATTTCCTTCATCGGCGGGCTCGCGATTGAGCGGATTATCTTTAAGCCACTCCATAACGCGCCGGTTCTCAGTCATATCGTAGTCTTTATTGGCCTCGTCGCCATATTCAACAGTACGGCTGGTGCAATTTGGGATCATAATATCAAGACATTTCCATCACCTTTTCCCGAGGGTTCTTTCGGCGGCCTGATTGGGCTGCATGAAGTCGGAATGTTCTTTGTGACCCTGTTCCTGCTATTGGCAATTTTCTGTTTTTTCCGTTTTACGCGAGTCGGAATGGCCATGCAGGCGGCGGCGGCAAATCCCGCGTCTGCCGGGCTGGTCGGCATTCGGGTTGGTTGGATGCTGGCGCTGGGCTGGGGCTTGGCCGCTGCGATTGGCGCCGTGGCCGGCATGATGATTGCGCCGATTGTCTTCCTGGAACCGAACATGATGCTGGGCATCCTTCTCTATGGGTTTGCTGCAGCGATCGTCGGAGGCATCTCAAGCCCGGGAGGAGCTGTCGCTGGTGGCTTCCTCGTCGGCATCATCGAGAATTTGGCTGGAACCTATATTCCGGCAATTGGCAGTGAGTTGAAACTGACGGTCGCGCTTGTGCTGATCGTTACAGTGCTGTTGTTCAAGCCGAATGGATTATTCGGTAAAACCATTGTGACCAGGGTGTAGCGGTATGGCGACGGATGTAGAAACGCGTGTGGATTCAAGACTGACGGTCGGCGCGAAGATTCCCTTCAAATGGGTGACATTGTTTATAATCATCGGCGCTGTCCTGCCTTTTTTTCTTGAAGGTTATTCGACCTTCCAGGGCACCTTGATCATGATCTACGCAATCGCGATTTTGGGGCTTAATCTTCTGACAGGCTTCAATGGGCAGTTCTCGCTCGGGCATAGCGCCTTTTATGCGATCGGGGCTTATACGGCGGCGATACTTGTTTATCATCTGGATTGGCCGGTATATGTGACGATTCCGTTTGGTGGTATCGTCTGCTTCGTTGCGGGCTTCCTTTTCGGGTTGCCTGCACTCAGACTGGAAGGGCTGTATCTTGCTCTTGCTACTTTTGCGCTTGGTGTCTCCGTACCCCAGATCTTGAAATCATCGCATCTGGAAGGGTTGACTGGCGGTGTGCAGGGTCTGGATATTTTCCGCCCAGAGGTTCCTGCGTTTCTGGTTGAAAATTTTGGCCTTACGATGGATCAGTGGTGGTATCTGATAGTATTCGTTATTATGCTGTTCATGTTCTGGATCGCATGGAATCTGATCAATAGTCGTACGGGTCGTGCCATGATGGCAATCCGTGATAATCCCATTGCCGCAAGATCCATGGGCATTAATGCGTCTCTGTATAAATCCCTCACCTTTGGTGTCAGTGCATTTTATACCGGTATTGCAGGTGCCTTGGCTGCGATCGTGATTGAGTTTGTCGCTCCGGATAGTTTCACCTTCCAGCTGTCCATCTTGCTATTCATCGGTATGGTGGTGGGTGGAACGGGGTCCATTTGGGGGGCGATTTTCGGTGGTTTTTTCATATTGACAGTTCCAAATTTTGCCGAGGAAATCTCGACAGGGCTTTCCTATGCAATTTTCGGCGTTATTCTTATACTTGTCATATATGTGATGCCCTCTGGATTTGCCGGTTTGGTAAATCTGCTGAAAATGCGAGTAAAGAAGATGTTTTAAGCGATCAGTTGTATACGTGGGGAAAACCCGTATCATTGATATGATAATAAATAACAGGAGGAACTAATGTATAACGGGAGAAAACTAACATTCGGTCTTGCTGCCATTGCCGCAATGGGAATGGTTGCAAGCACGGCGTTCGCCGACAAAATGTACGGACCGGGCGTGACCGATGATTCCATTAAGCTTGGTAATACCATGCCCTATAGCGGCCCGGCTGCTGCCTATGGCCAGATTGGTAAGTCCACGGCCGCCTATTTCGACAAGATCAATAAGGAAAACGGCGGTGTGAACGGCCGGAAGATCGAATTTATTTCGTTGGATGACGGTTATAGCCCGCCAAAAACAAAAGAGCAGGTCCGCAAGCTTGTTGAGCAAGATAAAGTGTTGCTCATTTTTGAAAGCCTGGGAACGCCAACAAACTCGGCAATTCATAACTATATGAACCAGAAGAAAGTGCCGCAGTTGTTTGTTGCAACGGGCGCCACAAAATGGGGTGATCCTGAAAACTTCCCATGGACAATGGGTTGGCAGCCAAGTTACCAGACAGAAGGTCAGCTGTTCGGTGCTTATATCCTGGAAAATGTGAAAGACCCGAAAGTGGCCATTCTCTATCAGAATGACGACTACGGTAAGGATTATGTCCATGGCTTGAGAGGGGTTTTGGGCGACAAGGCTGATTCCATTATCGTTGCGGAAGAGAGCTATGAAGTCACGGACCCAACGATCAACTCGCAGATGATCAAGCTTAAAGACAGCGGCGCAAACGTTTTTTTCAACGTTTCCACGCCAAAATTTGCGGCGCAGGCTGTCAAGAAATTTCGCGAACTGAACTGGGATGCCGTATTCCTGAATAACTCTGTCTCCAACTCAGTCGGTGCGGTTTACAAGCCGGCTGGCCTTGATAATTCAAAGGGTATCATTTCCCTGATGTATTATATGGACATCACCGATCCGGCTAACTTCGAGACAGAAGCGTACAAGAAGTGGTCAAAGTTTATGGATGAGTACTATCCGGATGGTGACAAAAGCAGCGCCTTCACGGCCTATGGATATCTGGTTGGCCAGACGATGGAGCAGGTCTTGAAGCAGGCTGGTGATAATCTTACGCGTGAGAACATCATGAAAGAAGCTGCCAATCTGGATCTGGAACTGGATATGATGCTGCCAGGCATTAAAATTCAAACCGGCCCGAATGACTTCTTCCCGATTGAAGCAATGATGCCGGTTGAGTTTACCGGCGAGAAATTTGCTCCGCTGGGCAAGGTTGTTTCTGTAAACTAAACGGAAGAAAACTTCGGATTTCCAATCCAAAAAAAGGAGGCAGAGGATATTTTCATCCTCTGCCTTTTTCTTTTTAAATTCGCTGATTTATTTCGTCGGGCTGAGGACCACCCGGCCTTTTATCTTGCCAGCCTGCAGATCCGTCAGGGCGCTATTCGCGTCATCCAGTGGTCGGACTTCATATGGGATTGGCGCAACTTTTCCGGCTCTCACCAGCGCCATCATTTCATGCATTTCTTCAAGAGAGCCGACATAGGAGCCCTGTATCGTCCGCATCATGAGGGGCAGCATGGCAATTGAAAGTGGCATGGAATCGCCAAAAAGGCCTACGGTGACCATATGGCCACCCTTCCTGAGCCCATTAAACCCAAATAGTGCCGTCGCGGGCGCACCGACGAAATCGATGGCGCCCGCCGCTCCGCCCTTCGTAATGTCCTGGAGTTTAGCGAGCGCAGCTTCGGGATCGCTATTATCGATGGTTTCATGTGCACCGGATTGGCGAGCAATCGCACGCTTTGTATCGTCAATATCGGCGACAATTATCTTTGCCTTGACGACGCTGGAGGCGAAATGGACCGCGGACAGCCCGACACCACCTGCTCCAATAATGACAAGATGATCGTCTTCGCGTAGATGAGAGAGCTTTTTCAGCGCGCTGTAGGCAGTCAAGCCGGAGCAGGCGTAAGTACAGGCAAGCTCCGTTGGAACGCCATCATAGGGGATAAGATATTTCGGATGAGGCGCAATTACCTCATCCGCATATCCGCCGTTATATCGGGTGCCAACTGTTTGTGGAGC
Source organism: Sneathiella sp. (assembly GCA_040880045.1). Taxonomy (GTDB): domain Bacteria; phylum Pseudomonadota; class Alphaproteobacteria; order Sneathiellales; family Sneathiellaceae; genus Sneathiella. Next base: position 35,102 of record JBBDJF010000016.1, on the reverse strand, counting down.
CATACAGAGAAGCTCATCCCCCGCTTCGCATACGCTGCATTTCCCGCATCCAATCCATGGAAAGACAATCCGCTTATCGCCGACTTCCACATCTTTTGCATCCGGCCCGATTGCGGCGACAACACCGACAACTTCATGCCCTAAAGTGAACGGGAGTTTCATGCGTTGTAAAAGGTCCATCTTCTGTCCTCCGCCCAGATCGAAGAACCCTTCCCAGATATGAAGATCGCTGTGACAGACGCCGCAGGCAGAGACCTTCAGCAAAACCTGGGTGCCTGTGGGTTCCGGCGTCGGATAATCACGTGCCTGTAAAGGCTCTCCAAACTGAATAATCTGCTGACAATGCATCACTTTTCCTCCCATATTGTTATTTGATTATTGCATCCGTGATGCTAGCTCTTTTCGAATGAGACGACCAGAGTTTCTAAGGTGGAAAATCAGGATTATCTAAAGACGTGCGTTCTTGTGAACGACCTGGTCAGTCGAACGCAACAAGCAGTGATCAAACTGAAGTCTGTGGCGGGAAGCTAGGATTGCAGGCGATTTTCGTAGAGGTAGCGCCCGTTGCGAAGTTCTGAAAAATACTCTTTCACTGCCGGGTGCGAGACGGGCTTGCCGCTGTCGTCAATCAGCAGATTTTGCTCCGATACATAGGCCTCATACGTGGTCTGAGCATTCTCCGCAAACAGGTGGTAATATGGCTGGTCTTTCTTTGGTCGGACTTCTTCGGGAATGGATTGCCACCATTCTTCACTGTTGTTGAAAGTGGGGTCCACATCGTAAATGACGCCGCGAAACGGGTATACCCGGTGCTTTACGATTTGCCCGATTGAAAACTTGGCAGCCCTGACTTGTGAATCCTTGTCCATTGCCGCCATCATAATGCAGTTTGATTCTTGGGCAAGTCTTGAAAGCAGAGATTTTGGTCCAGTCACATATATAAGATGAGAATATCTAGACGATCTTGCTTTTCTTGTCGCCCCAGTAACGATCCCGAAGCAACCGTTTATAAAGTTTGCCGGTTGGCAGGCGTGGCAATTGTTCTTCAAAATCAAAGGAGCGGGGGCATTTCTGAGGAGAGAGATGTTCGTGGCAGAAGGCCGAAAGCTCCGCGGCGAGTTCCTCGCCAGGCATATTCCCGGGCATTGGCTGAATTACGGCCTTTACCTCTTCACCGAAATCTTCGTTCGGCACCCCAAATACCGCTGCATCCGCAACTTTCGGATGTGTGATAAGCAGATTTTCGCATTCCTGCGGGTAAATATTGACCCCGCCTGAGACGATCATGAAGGTTGCGCGATCAGTGAGATAGAGGAATCCATCCTCGTCGATATATCCCATATCACCAACCGTACTCATGGTGCCATCGGGCGACAGGGCCTCCCTCGTTCGGTCCGGATCGTTAAAAGTTCCTCTGCGGTCAGATAGGAATTGACGCAGGTATAGTAAAGGCCGGATTTCTCTCCTGCGCCGCAGCTTTCGAAATATCAGGCGTTGTTCTCTATGAAAATTGCGTAATGATTCTGCCGTTGGAATCCCTTCCGCTGGAGCAAATGTGCAAGTTCGTTTGTTCTTGCTTCGTATTCCTTTTAGGTAACGGTCTCGCCGGAGGAGGCCATTATAAAGGCCGCCCGATCGGGATTTTCTTTTGCAAATTTCCTTGGATACATCCTGTTTTCTCCCTTTTTTGGAAGCTTTATTTCAAAAAGGATAGGTTGCAGCGATAGTAACTGCAACAAATTTATGGCATGCAAAAGCGTGGTTTGTTTGGTCGATGGTTCGACCGAGGGTGCAATCCTGGCCGGGCGTAAGAAGAGAGTACCTCTACATTTCCTCCCTTACGGTTGCTTTTTCCGTAAGTCGAGAGAAATCTTCAAACAGCTTTTCCTCTTTTACCAGCGCGACATCCGGATGGCAGGGAATATTAACCAATCGATCGAAGATATCCAGGCAGCTTGGCGTTTGCGCAAGCGGCAGATAGTATTTTGAAAGCACCAGATGTTCCGATTTATCGATATTTTCTTTCAGAACAGTCTCAGCGGCGCAAAAGGGGAGGCTTGTTACCGGGATGTTTTCATCAAACGGATAAAGTGGTTTCAATCCGGCCTTCGCCGCAATTTCAATAATTCGAAGCGTCTGTTCGAGATACAACGGTTTCCAGATGTGATTGTGGTCAAGCCGGTCAATTTGAAATGCACAGGCGATATCCGAAACTTTTCCATTGTTTATCCAATGGCGTTTTTCGACTGTTGTCAGAGAACCATAGTTCAAAAGATTATAGATCGATTCCGCTTCGTCCTTTGGCGACAGAATTAGTCCGCCCTCACCAGCGCCATAAGGTTTCGTATGATGCAGGCTAAAGCTCTGATATGGCCATTTCGGCAGATGTTCGTTCAGACCGGCTGCATTATCGATAAGCATGAATTTACCGGATTTTTCAGCATAGTCGATGAACGAATCGAAATCTGGCCATGCTCCGAAGGGGTTGGTGACCACAAATCCATCGAAACTATCCGGATACAGCTCTTCCAGTGCCTCCAAGCTCAATATTCCCTGTTTGGTGCAATCAACGAATTGCATGTCACTGAAATAGCCTCGCCCCAGATTACTGAAGCTGAATGAGCTGGCTGCCCAGCGGATCGGTTTGCCGAATTTGATTTCAAGGAATCTTGCAAGCGCCTCCAGACCGATACCGCCGTTTGCGCAGGGAGTGATGGCCTGTTCTGTCGGAACATTCATATGCGCTTCGTATTTTACCGCCAGCATATGGTATAGGGGACCGCGGTTCGCCCATAAATTGGTTTCAATGCAATGCTCCAGAAGCTTTGCAATATAACCCATGTCCGACCGTTTGCTTTCGACAAACGGCATCTTAGCCATGGTGTTTGACAGTTTCACGATCATTGCCGCCTAAATAAATAATTCATCCGCCGACATTCAAAAACACGCTAAATACGCATCAAATTAGATCATAAGACGAAAATCTGAATTTTTGATTAGCAATATAAACGATATCGCTAGAAATATAATGCGCGAAACTTGCGTACCTATCGCTTTGCGATCAACGCCCTAATATGAAATTTACCCGTGAAACTACGAACTTTTACCCTATCCATTGGTTGTAGGCTCCGTCAATATAGAAATAGCGCGAAAATAACAGGACGGAGAAGCCGGTATGAATAACAGGTCTGCGCAAGCGATTGCAGGCGGTTTCAAGAGCGGAGATATCTTCTTGATTGGGGCGGTTTTCGCCTGGGGGTTAACTTTCCATTTGCCAAATATGCATTGGAATTTATGGACCCGATCGTATTTTCGGCCACACGCTACATTGCCGCTCCCCTGCTTTTATTCGGCCTTCTTTGGATGCGAAAGGCGGCAATTGCAATTTCCTGGCGTGAGGCACGGATGCTCGTTTTGATAGGAATATTAGGTATTGCCCGTCTGGGTGTGACCAAGGGGTTGGTTTACAGCTTTTTTATTCCAGTGATTGCTATTTTGAGCTCTGTTATTCTGCTGGACGAAGTCATTACGCTGGTGCAGATTCTTGGGGCAGTAATTGTCTTGCTGGGTGTCAAGCTGACACGCTCTGGCTAGTAACCCGATTTTGCTCCTTCATCCAGGCTTCAAGATCTGCAATCTGATTGCTTTTCATGCCGATGCCAAGTTTACTCCGTCGCCAGATAATATCGTCGGCGCATTGAGCCCATTCATGAGCCATCAGATAGCGAACTTCCTTTTCATAAAGTCCTGCCACGAAATTCTTGCCAAGGTCAGTATCCCTCGTTGCGTCTTCCAGAAGCGCAAATATTCGGGTCCCATAAGCGCGGAGGAGGCGGACAGATTGGCGGTCCTCCAGAAACGGGTAATTTTTCTGCACTTTCAAAAGGAGGGTATCAAACCCTTCCATCGGGAAATCGCCTCCGGGCAGTGGTGCATCCTTTGTCCAGGGCGCATTCTTACGCCCAAGATTTTCTTCCACTTTTTCAAGGACTGCTTCGGCAAGTCGGCGATAGGTTGTAATCTTGCCTCCAAATATGTTCAGAAGTGACGCATTGCCCGTGTCCGGCTGCCACCTCAGAACGTAATCGCGGGTGGCTTCCTGCGCCTTGCTGGCCCCGTCATCGACCAATGGCCGCACGGCGGAGTAGGACCAGACGATATCGGAAACCTTTACCGGATCTTTGAAATACTCGCTGGCCGCTTCGCAAAGATAAAATACTTCCGCTTCACTAATCGCAACCTTTCCAGGATCGCCGTCGTAATCCTGGTCCGTTGTGCCGATCAGAGTATAGTCTTGCTCATAGGGAATGGCGAAGATGATGCGTTCATCGGCATTCTGAAAAATATAGCATTCGCCATGGTCGTAGAGTTTGGGAACGACAATATGGCTCCCCTGCACGAGGCGGACATTATGGGACGGGGCCGCATCAGACGCCGCATCGATCACATTATCAACCCATGGACCAGCTGCGTTTATGACCATACGCGCCGTTCTGGTGTGTCGTTTCTTGGTTTGACTGTCTTCTGTAGTGACGTGCCATAGACCGCCTTTTTGTTCAGCTGAGATACATTTCGTACGTGGCTCAATTAGCGCGCCGCAGGCGGCAGCGTCCATCGCATTCAGGATCACGAGGCGGGAATCATTCACCCAGCAATCGGAGTATTCAAAGCCGGTTAAAAATTCTTCTTTCAGGGGGGCACCCGGACCTGATTTTCGAAGATTGAGCGTTTTGGTGGCCGGGAGCTTTTTACGACCGCCTAGATGATCGTAGAGAAAGAGGCCCGCGCGCAGGAGCCATGCGGGCCGCAAGCCCTTGTGGTGCGGGAGCACAAAACGCAGTGGCCAGATAATATGTGGCGCATTCGCCCAGAGTATCTCGCGCTCGGATAGCGCCTTTTGAACCAGGCGAAATTCGTAATGTTCAAGATAGCGAAGACCGCCATGGATAAGTTTCGTTGACCCAGAGGACGTTCCGCTCGCGAGATCATTCATTTCGCAAAGCGCGACAGAATAACCACGGCCAGCTGCGTCACGGGCAATACCGCAGCCATTTATCCCTCCTCCAATAATAAACAGGTCAAATTCCGCGGTCATTAAGCCCCGCTTTCCAGTAATGCGAATTCAGTGAATTCTGGCTAATAACGAAGAATTATAATCTATATATGAAAATAAAAAGAAAATAAAACGAAAATATCATGGGCAAGGGCCCTATTCCGCTTTCCGGACGTCAGGGGGCGACCTCAATCACCTGTACGTCCCCTTCAGCACAGATTTGACGGATAGACGGTTCCGTAACGCGGTCGGTAATCAGGGTATCCACTTGCGCAATCCGGGCAATTTTAACCGGCGCGCGGCGGGCAAATTTCGTCGAGTCAGCCACAAGGATTACATGGCGGGCGTTGGCGATAATGGCCTGGGCAACCTTGACCTCGCGGAAATCAAAATCAAGAAGAGAGCCGTCAGGATCAATAGCGGAGGCTCCTATAACGGCATAATCAACACGAAACTGGTTGATGAAATCAATGGCGGCCTCGCCGACAATGCCACCGTCGGAATGACGCACTACACCGCCCGCAATTGCGACTTCGATCGATGGATAAAGGCGCAAGTTATTAGCAACATTAATATTATTCGTAACAACCATGAGTCCCTTGTGATTGACAAGGCCGTGCCCGACGGCTTCCGTTGTTGTGCCGATATTGATAAAAAGAGAGGAATAATCGGGAATAAGTTTGGCGGTTTCCTCACCAATAGCAGCTTTTTCGGCGGCGGCTATTTGCCGTCTCGCCTCATACTCGACATTCTCGTTCGCTTCGGGAAAAAGGGCGCCACCATGGAACCGGACGAGTACCCGATTGGCACAGAGGGTGTTGAGATCCATACGGATCGTTTGCGGCGTAATATCGAAATGTGCAGCGAGGTCATCGACCTGTACCCGCCCACGCGATTTGGCAATTTCTACAATTTCGGCCTGGCGCCCGGTCAGATGCATAAATGTCTTCCTCATTTTTCGGGTGAGTATACTGACTATATCGCGTCAATACGAAAGAAAACTGAAAAGATTGTTTTAAGAGGAAAAGCTGCCATTTTTGCGAAGGTGGTCTAGCCATTGGACTCATCATGGATTAGAACTTTTTTGAAAGATGCGCGTAAGCTGAATAAAAAGTGGCGCAAATGGAGAGCATAAGGAATATACTGTCCCGATAAAATGTAAGGTGGAATGAACGATTTACTGGAAGGGCTGCAATCGGCCGTCGGGCTAATCATCCACCTGGATCACGATCTCATTGAAATTTCATTGAGATCATTGCAGGTGACCCTCTCCGCCGTCCTGATTTCCGCAGCGATTGGTCTGCCGTTTGGTGCGTGGTTGTCCGTGACGCGGTTTCGTCACCGGCGGTTAACAATCGCTCTGTTAAACGCTCTAATGGGGCTTCCTCCGGTCGTTGTCGGGCTTGTTGTTTATATCCTGTTATCGCGTTCCGGTCCGTTCGGTGTTCTTAACCTCCTTTTTACGCCAACAGCGATGATCATAGCCCAGGTAATCATCGTAACACCGATTATTGCCTCAATCTCACATCAGTCCTTGCGTGAGCTCTGGTTCCTCTATCATGATTTCCTGATATCCGTCAAAACCACCAAATGGCAACGTATGAAAGCGCTGCTATGGGACGGACGGCGGGGACTTCTGACCGCGATCTTGACGGGTTTCGGGCGCGGCATAGGCGAGATTGGTGCCATCATGATAGTTGGCGGTAATATCGATCACCTGACCCGCGTGTTGACGACGGCGATTGCACTTGAAGTAGGCAAGGGCAATTTCCCGCTTGCGCTCGGCCTTGGCATTGTTCTGATTTCTATTGCAATACTGATTAATCTGGCGATCCATACCTTGTCGCGGACGGAACGGGAGGGGACATGGTAGTTTCAATCCTCCCCGTCACACTGCAAAATGTGTCCGTACGCAAAAGCGGGAAGGCGATCCTGGGTCCTCTTAATCTTAAAATTGAGGGTATCGGCTGCAGCGTCATAATTGGTCCCAACGGGGCGGGCAAGACGACACTGCTGCGCCTTATGCATGGACTGGAGCGGGCAAGCGAAGGTAGTGTCAATTGGGCCATCAGGAAGAGCGCTGTTTACGCTCGGCAGTCCTTTGTTTTCCAAACGCCTGTTGTGCTCCGTCGTTCTGTCATGGAGAATATTGCCTATCCACTCTATGTACGGGGCGTTGCGCGACGAATGGCGTGGGCGACCGCGGAAGAGTGGATCGCTAAAGTGGGCCTTGAGCATGCAGCTCTTCGCGAAGCTCATGTTCTTTCCGGTGGAGAAAAGCAAAAACTGGCAATGGCGCGGGCGTTAATCACTGCACCGGATATCCTGTTCCTCGACGAACCGACAACAAATCTTGATGGGGCGTCAACACAGGAAATTGAAGCACTGATCCGTACGGCGATCGAAGGAGGGACACGGATCGTTATGGCGACCCATGATTTCGGGCAGGCACGTCGGCTCGCCACGGAGATTCTGTTTATGTATCACGGCGTCATTCATGAACGTGCCGCCGTCAGTGATTTTTTTGACGGCCCCAAAACTGATGAAGCTGCAACTTTTGTCATAGGAGACATATTGATATGAAACCTCGTTCCTGCTTTGCCGCCATAGCCATATGGATGATGACGACAACCCTGACCATGGCCGATGAGTTAAAAATGGCGGTCACCACTTCTTTTCATAATTCCGGCCTGTCGGACATTCTGGTTCCAGAAATCAAGGAAGACCTTGGGATAGATGTCTATCTGCTTATCGTTGGAACGGGACAGGCGTTGAAGCTTGGTCGTTCAGGCGATGTTGACGCCATTCTGGTGCACTCCCGTAAGGCCGAGGAAGAATTTGTGGCCCAGGGCTTTGGTACTCATCGCCGGGAAATCATGTATAATGACTTTGTTTTGATTGGACCGAAGACCGATGAAGCCGGTATTAAGAATGCCAAAACAGCGGCTGAAGCTTTGACCGTAATCGCGGATAAAGGAGCAGTGTTCGTAAGCCGTGGGGATGATAGCGGCACCCATCGCAAAGAGCTGGCTCTTTGGAAGTTGGCCGGAGTAAACCCGGAACAAGCTGAAGGCAGCTGGTACCGAGCGAGCGGCTCTGGCATGGGCGCGACTCTGAATACGGCGAGTGCGATGAACGGATATGTTTTTGCCGATCGCGCGAGCTGGCTGAACTTCAAGAACAAGGGTGATCTAGGCCTGCTGTTCTCCGGAGACCCGGTGCTGTTTAACCAATACGCCTATCTGCCGGTCAATCCGGAAAAGCACTCTCATGTGAAAAAGGAACTGGTGGCGAAGCTCGAAAATTGGCTGGTCAGCCCAAAGGTCCAGAAAATGATCGGTGACTATGAAATCGCCGGTCAGAAGCTTTTCGTGCCAAATGCGGGTACACTCGATAGCGATAGCTAGATTTTAAGGGTATGGGCAACCAGTTCCAGATGGTCCTGCCCATAGAACATATCACCATCGATAAAATAGGTGGGGGAGCCGAAAACCGAGCGTTTGATGGCTTCCTCCGTATTCCTCTCATATATCTCGCGTACTTCTTCAGATGACGCCGCGGCGAGCAAGGGCGCGGGATCGATACCTGCGCCGGTGCCAATTTTTCTCAAATCTTCCGGGTTATCGAGGTCGAAATCATCGACCCAATGGGCGCGAAGCATTTCATGCGACAGTTCGTCTATATTCAATCCCTGAACCAGCCCTGCGATCAACATGCAGTTGGAGAGCGTAATGTCGTGAGCGTGATAGGTCGGTGCCCCCTTCATCACCGGAATATTGCGATATTCAGCCCAACGCTCAATCTCCCGGCCGAAGAAATAGTCTTTATGGGCCTGAGTTCTTGTCGCAATGGGCGGAGCGCCGGTTGTGGTGACCAATTTACGCAGGTCGAAAGGCCGGTGCTCTATCTTGCGCCCCGCCGCCTTCGCGATCCTTAACAGTTCTGCGTGACCGATATAGGCAAATGCGGAATAACCTGCGTAAAAATATTCAATTGCCGCCATGGCCCATTACTTCTTTCCAGGTTTTCTGACTAGTAGTTTGAGAGGGTACGACGAACCGCATCCTGCCATTTTTCATACGCGGCGTCCCGCTCTTGACGAGAGGTCAAGGGGGCGAACTGCTTATCTCGTTTCCAGCTATTCGAAAACTCATCGACCGACGGGTAAAATCCGACATGCAGTCCTGCGAGATAGGCGGCGCCGAGGGCTGTTGTTTCCGCCGAGGCTGGGCGGTCAATCGGCGCGCCCAGAATATCGGCGAGGCGCTGCATTGTCCATTCAGAGGCAACCATGCCGCCATCCACCCGCAATACCGTTTCATGGATATGGCTGTCCGCAAAATCAGCATGCATGGCAGTGAGCAAGTCACGCGTCTGGAAGCAAACGCTGTCCAGTGCAGCTTTCGCAAGTTCCCGGGGGCCTGTTGCGCGAGTGAGACCAAATATGGCGCCCCGGCAATCTGCATCCCAATAAGGCGCCCCAATGCCGACAAAAGCGGGGACCATTATTACCGACTGTGTGGCATCAGCGTCCTTTGCAAATTCACCGGATTGGGCGGCATGCTCAATAATACCAAGGCCATCGCGAAGCCACTGAACGGCGGCTCCGGCAACGAAAATGGATCCTTCCAGAGCATATGTCGGTTTGCCATTCAATTGATAGGCAATGGTCGTCAGAAGTTTATGTGTCGACCGGATAGGGACATCACCGGTGTTAAGAAGTGCAAAGCAGCCTGTGCCGTAAGTCGATTTCATCATGCCGGGTTTCGTGCAGGCCTGACCGACGACGGCGGCCTGTTGATCCCCTGCAATACCGGAAATCTTGACAGAGTGACCGAAAAGGGACGGATCCAGATCGCCAAAGTCAGCAGAACTATCACGAACTTCCGGTAGCAGGGATTTCGGAATTTTCAGGATTTCCAGCAACTCGTCAGACCAGCATCCCTTGTGAATATCATAGATCAGGGTTCGGCTGGCATTGGTGGGGTCCGTTGCATGAACCTTTCCATCCGTTAGCCGCCAAAGGAGGAAGCTGTCAATTGTTCCAAAGGCGAGTTTCCCGGCGTTTGCCGCATCACGCGCGCCCGGTATATTCTCAAGCAACCATGATATTTTGGTACCTGAAAAATAAGGGTCCAGCAAAAGTCCGGTTTTTTCTGAGAAGAGCGGCTCCAAGTTCCGGGATTTCAGCTCGGCACAAAAATCAGCGGTGCGACGGTCCTGCCAGACAATGGCATTGTGAACAGGTTTTCCAGTTCCGCGGTCCCAGATGACCGTAGTTTCGCGTTGGTTGGTTATACCGATGGCAGCGACATCCTCCATTGTTGCCTTTGCCCGCTCCAATGCCTCCCTGACAGTTGCCAATGTACTTTGCCAGATATCCTCCGGATCATGCTCCACCCATCCGGACGCCGGAAAATGCTGCGTGAATTCCTGCTGTCCGATGGAAACAGGCTGGTGATCCCGATCAAAAAGAATGGCCCGGCTTGAAGTTGTGCCCTGGTCAATGGCAAGAATATATCCTGGCATTCGCTTTCTTCACTTTTTTCATTATTCCCTGTTGGAGGATTTTGACATGTGAAGAAATGTTATGCCAGCCCGTTTTGTGCGCTGTCGCATTCAGGCATTCTGTTCAAAGAGAATTACCTCCCGCTGCGGTGTTGGAGAAGGGTTGATTTTGTTCGATTGACTTGAACTCCCATCCATGCCGCAATGGTCGGCGTTATTCTTGCATTCGCCGGTTATGAATTATGTTGCGTCTACAGGGTACTGTGGCGTTTGTTCGTCAGGAATGGCGGTTTCTTTATTCGGTTTGCTTCTGGCTTTCTGGTCCGGACCGGGGCAAACCTATGTGATCTCTGTCATTGGCGGACACATACGCAGTGATTTCAGTCTCAGTAACAGTGAATTCGGTGGCATCTATACGGTGGCCACTCTTGTTTGTGCGGCCCTTCTCTGGAAGGCGGGGCTGCTGGTCGATCGCTTGCCGCTCAAGAGCTTCGTTGATTGCGTTGGTTTCTGCAATCATGGTGAAGGTAGCACTTTCTTCGAGTTATCGGTGAACGAGATGGTTGTTTGCTGGCCCTGGTTCTGCTTTTCGCCATTTTTGCCGCCTATTTCCGGCAAGGAAACTTAAAATTTTATTAATTTTTGTGTTATATCCCTCGTTTAGGGGATGTAGAGACAGGCCTCTTAATAGTAGGGTTATTTTAGAGTTGATAAATTTACAGAGATAGGATCCGAATTTAGCTATTTTTATAACAGGTTAGCTGATTCGGTTTCGCCAAGGAATTTTAAGGTTAGTGGAGTAGGTAAAATGGTAACGGCAAACGGTAATAACGTTCTCGGCACAGCAAATAAGAGCGGTGCGGAGATTGTTATTGAGACAGCGCCTGGAAAGACTATCAAGTTACCGCTTGAATCGCTTCAGGGTGTCCTGTTTACACAAGATGCAGGGAATCTGATTGTTGTTCCTGCGGACGGAGGCGAGCCTATTCTGCTTCAGGATTTCCTGACTTTCGGTACGACGGAAAACCCTCCTAAGATTGAGTTGATCAATGGTGAAATCGTGGAGATAAGCGAGATTATGCCTCTCGTCCAGGGTTACTCCCTCTCTGACATTAATCCGGAAGCCGGTGAAGACAACAGCGATGGTGGCGGTGCGAATTTTCGCCCCTTCAATGATGGAAGTATTGGGGATCCCCTCGGGATTTACGATTTGCTGCCTCCAACGGAACTGTCGTTTGCACGTGAAGAGATTGAAGAAATTATCGGTGAGAATGCCGATCCGACTTCGAGCACGCCTCCTTCTTCTCCGCCACCGGGTCCGGATGATCCGCTCGGTACGGTTACCCTTACGTTTGAAACTCCGGGTGGGCCATCCGGGACTGTAAGCGGTGGGTATGAGGATTGGCAGCCGAACCAGAATGTTGGCGACACGACCGAACTTCCGATGCAGGTCGTCGTTGGTTTTACACCGGATACGGATGAAGAGCTGACTTCTGTCGATATTTCCGGTTTCCCCGCCGGATCACGTTTTTTTGTTGGCGGATCCGGTGCTGGCAACGAAGTAAATGTTACCAGTGGTAGCTTTTCGGTGGTGGCAGTTGGTGGAGTTCTGCCAGTAATGTATCTTATGCCGCCAGCAAACAGCGATGCTGATATATCTCTGGATGTGACGGCAAATTTTGCGAATGGGGCCGGGGCAACAGGGTCGGCCGATGCTAGCGGGATTGCTATTATTGATGCGGTTGCGGATGTACCGACGGTATCTGGCGAAGATTCCGCCGGAGGGGCGGAAAATACGGCGATTGCCCTCCCTGAAATTTCAGCGGCACTTCAGGACAGTGATGGTTCGGAAACTCTTACCTTATATGTTGGCGGTGTACCTGTAGGGGCAACGCTTTCCGATGGTGTCAATAATTTTGCCGGTGATGGTTCGGATGCTGATATTACGGGTTGGGATCTTGCGAACCTTACGATTACCCCGCCCGCAGATGATGACACAGACTTCACTCTGACAGTGACGGCCATAGCCACGGAAGGCGCGGATGCGGCCGGTGGTGGTGAGCTGACAGACGCAAACAATGAAGCCAGCAGCAGCTTCACAATCGATGTGACGGTTGATGACGGTCCGAAAGCGGTTAATGACGGTCCAATACTTTCGGTTGCGCCAGTTAATACACATGCGGTTTTCGTAATTGATACGTCCGGCAGCATGAGCCAGTACGAGCTACAATTGATGGAAGATGCGCTCAAGAATCTGGCGATAAATTTGTTTAAGCAAAATGAACTGGGCACGGCAATCACACTGATTGAGTTTGATTGGGACGCGAACTTTCTCGGTGCCGGGACCTATACAACGTTGCAGTCTGTTCTGGATGCTCTTGATGTTGTTGACACTCTGGCCGATGGCAGTACGAACTATGATGCGGCACTCGATCTGACGCGTACCGTTGATTTTATGCCAGGTTACGAGAAGGCTATTTATTTCCTGTCTGATGGTCAGCCGACCGTAGGAAATACACAAGGCGGTATCGACGAATTCAATAATTGGGTAACGAATGATCTCACTGGTGCGAAGGTATACGCGATTGGCATCGGAAGTGACGCCCAAAATAGTGCGTACCTTGGGCAGATCGACAACACCGCAGATGACAACAATATTGATCCTCCGGCGGGTGATCCGTATCATTATGTGGATAACATTGAAGATCTGTCTTCAAGCATTGAGCCCGAAAGTAATTGGATAACAGGCAATGTTCTCGATAATGATGTCCTGGGCACGGATCCACTTGCTGATATACCAATTGAATCTATCAGCTTCAAGGGAGTGACATATACTCTGGCGGGCGGCCCGAATTCCACGGTTGAGGGGAACGTCTTGCATATTGATACAGATTTCGGCCTATTTGAAATTAATTTCGAGAACGGCGATTACGCATTCCTGACAAATAAAAATGTTACCGGGGTCCAGCAGGAGGAAATAAGCTATACCATCGTCGATAATGACGGATCGACAAGTTCTGCGGTGCTGACGATCACGATCATGCCTGACCACACCTTGCTGGGAACGGCGGCGGCAGATGATATTGATGGTAGTGCCATTAATGATATTATAGTGGGCGGTGCCGGAGATGATACACTTTTTGGCGGTGACGGTGATGACCAGTTTTACTTCGGCAACGCCAGCACCGACGGGAATGATGTGATTGAGGACTTTGGTGTCAACGGCGATGCCGATGTCATCAATCTGACCGCGATTTTCGACAGGCTGGACATTGCGTCCGGCGATCGGGCCGATCATGTTGTTTTCTCCGAAGCGGGTGGAAATACGACGATTACGATTACCGACGGGTCGGATGCGGAAATTTCTGGATTTTCTATCGTGGTGGAAAATGCTTCTCTTGATAATTCTGACATTACCAATGGAAAAATTGTCGTCGATGAAAGCTAGCAGCTTTGTTGACAGGAAGGGAAAAGGCCGCATTCATATGCGGCCTTTTTTCTTTTCTGCAAGAGGTTAAAATACTGGAAGATGGGTATGGCTTGCCTTAGTATGAGCTAGTGCAAACGGGTTGTGGTGTAATAAATTTCGGGGGTTTAAGTTGATCAATCTAAAAGGTTTCCTGGTTGTGGCTCTGGCCGTTTTTATGGTCGTACCGGCAGTCGCGATTGCGAAGGATCTGCCGATATCAGCGTTCAAGGGTGACTGGCGGGGTAATGCTGTTTCAGAAAGTAATGTCAGTGTCAGCTTTCCCATTACCAGTCGCGATATAGATGTCAGGATCAAACCAACGACGGAAGGCGATTTTTCCATTACCTGGCGCACGCTGCTTCGGCAGAAAGGAACCCCGGAAGATCCCAAGGAAGTGTTGAAGGAAACCACTCTCACCTTTGTAAAAGCAGATCAGGCAAATGTCTGGAAGGACACAAAGGGGGCGATGTATATGCTGGTGGTACAATTTCCTGGGCTCAATTGAAAAAACAAACCCTGACCGTTTACGTGATGGCCATCAGTGAGGCAGGCGGCTACGATATGCAGATCTATAAGCGGACCCTTACGGGTGTGAATATGGAGCTTGAGTTCACCGCTATAGGTGACGGTGCAATTCGTCGAACCGCGAAAGGCCAGCTTACACTCAATAACTACTGACGATCTGGCGGTACATCAGAAGTCCCCGATTCCTGGCGAAATGTTACGCTTTTGTGGAATTACTTGGCGGGTTTGTGAGGGAGGCGGCGCGGCGCGCTGGGCACATTCGGGGCGTTCGCAAAGGCGGCAGGTTATCCCAACGGGCATCACGATTTTCGGTGTGGTCAGATTTAGCCCGTCCGCATAGATTAACCGATGCGCATCGGTAATATCGCAACCGATACTGATGGCGTAGTGGCGCTTCGGCTGGGCGTAACCAAGGCTTGGCTTTGTGACGGTGCGGGCAATCGAGAAAAAGCGGCTCCCGTCGGGCATTTCAGATATTTGCGGACATAGTGTTCCTGGAGTCAGAAAAGCCGCGTGCAGCACCCAGCGCGGACAGGAATTGCCGTACCTCGGGATACGCAACCCGGATGCGCTGAAGCGCTTCGAAATATTCCCGGCAATATCGCTTCGGATCAGATGGAACGGAACGCCACTATTACCCGGTTGCATCAAGGTGGTCATTCGATGGCATATCTGCTCGAAGCTCGCATCGAATTGCTGTTGGAGGAGTTCTATATCGTATCTTAATTCCTCAGCCGAACGAAAGAATTGCTCGTATGGTAAAAGGAAGGCTCCGGCGAAATAGTTGGCGAGCGCAGCAATTCCCTTTTGCCTGGCGGCCTCGGTCGGCAGTTCCGGTACATTTGCAAGTTCCTGAAAAAGATCGGAGAATGTCAATTGACCGCAAAGCAGTGCAAGATGGAAGTTTACACTCGATTGAGGCAATGACTTCGACAGAACCAAGGACTGGTTCTTCTCATCATAGAGTGTGGCCTCTGTGTTATGGCTGTCACGCGTTGCGAAATCGACCCTGACGCCATGCTTCTGCTGTAAATGTGCGATCATGAGAGGCATTGGCAGTAAGGTGCGATCACCGAGGGACGTGCGAAACTCCGAAGCCGCCGTTTCAATCTGGTCAAAGTAGTTGTTGCGCGCCTGAATAAAGTCAGAGACGGCTTCATTAGGAGAGGGGGCCCAGGTTTTGCCTGTCAGGCTGCCATTGCCAACAACACCAAGCATTTCATTGACGGTATCATTGAGTGCGTCACTATCTTTTAACGCGATCTGAAGAAACTCCCTGCGCTCTTTCGGACTCAGGTCTTCATTGTCATGAACGATCTCCGTGGATGACATGATCGAGGTCACTAATGTCCGCAATCGGAAAGAAGAGTCGGCAAAAAGAAGGTCCTGGGAGAGCCGTTCGCTCAAAAGCTGCAAATCTGTCTGCGCAGCCTTGAAGGCATCATAGGTTTTTTTGAAGGCAGAACTCAAAGCCGGTGCGTCTGCGGCCATTTCAGCGATTTCTTCGTCTGTAAACTCATTATCAGAAAATAGGGGATCCTTCAGGGCATCAGTGATTTCTCCAATCAGATGTCCTTCCTCTTGCGGCGAGAAGACCTGCGGATCAACTTTCAGGATTTTGCTTAAATGCAATAATAGCGGGACGGTAATGCTGCGTCGGTTGTGTTCGAGCAGGTTAAGGTAACTTGCTGATATGCCCAACCGATCCGCAAGCTCGACCTGCGTCAGTTTTTTCTCCTTGCGCAATCGCCGTAACCGGTTGCCAAGAAGGGGGGATTTCGCCATTAGCGACTCCTTATAATTTACAATACTTTACAAGTTTACAAAATACATTAGAAAATATTTACATAAAAAACCGCTGTTTTACAATGTTTTATTGGGAAAAATGGCAAAAATGTGAAACTTTTACACAGCAGGGACGAGTCTGAAATAAAAATATATCATACACGCCCTGTCCGGGGATGATCCAATAACCTATGGGAGACAATTCATGAGCGATATTAAAAAATCAGGCCTGTCGCGCCGCGGCCTACTCAAGGCCGGTGCTGTTGGCGGCTTGGTTGCCGCGACGCCAAGCTTCTTTGTCAAGAACGCGTGGGCCGAAGAGTTCCGTAATAATCCTGAAAATTCCGGAGAACTGAAACTGGGCTTTAACGTGCCACAGTCGGGACCCTACGCAGATGAGGGCGCCGATGAACTGCGCGCCTATCTGCTGGCTGTGAAGCATCTTAATGGTGAAGGTGACGGCGGTATGCTGAACACGTTCAAGCCGTCCATGCTCACGGGCAAGGGTGTCCTTGGCAAGAAAGTTACCTATTCAACTGGTGATACCCAGACGAAATCTGATGCTGCCCGCGCCTCCGCGAAGCGTATGATTGAAAAAGACGGTGTCTTGATGATTACCGGCGGTTCCTCCTCCGGTGTGGCCGTCGCGGTTCAGTCACTTTGCCAGGAGCAAGGCATTATCTTTATGGCCGGCCTGACCCATTCCAATGACACAACGGGCAAGGACAAGCGTCGGTATGGTTTTCGGCATTTCTTCAATGCCTATATGTCCGGTGCGGCGCTGGCACCCGTGTTGAACAAGGAATATGGCGGCGATCGTCGGGCCTATCACCTGACGGCCGATTACACCTGGGGCTGGACTCAGGAGGAATCGATCAAGAACTCAACCGAGGCGCTTGGCTGGGAAACAGTGAATGCCGTGAAGACTCCTGTTGGAGCAGGCGATTTCTCTCAGTATATCACGCCAGTCTTGAACTCCGGTGCAGATGTTCTGATCCTGAACCATTACGGTAAGGACATGATCAACTCGCTCAGCCAGGCAGTTCAGTTCGGTCTGCGTGACAAGCAGGTCAATGGCAAGAATTTCGAGATTGTTGTTCCTCTCTTCTCGCGCCTGATGGCGCAAGGTGCAGGCGATGCGATCAAGGGAATTCTTGGTACGACAAACTGGAACTGGTCACTGCAGGATGAGGGCTCGCAAGCCTTCGTACAGTCCTTCGGCGCGGAATACGGCGCGCCGCCCTCCATGGCCGCCCATACCTGTTACGTTCAGACGTTGCTGTATGCGAATGCCTGTGAAATGGCCGGAACCTTCTATCCGCCGGAAGTCATTAAGCAACTTGAAGGCTTTAACTTCGACGGCATGGGTAATGGTCCGACGCTGTATCGTGCGGAAGATCATCAATGCTTCAAGGATGTTCTTGTTGTGCGCGGTAATGAAAACCCGAGCAGCCAGTTCGACCTTTTGAATGTGGTTGACATTACGCCACGGGCGCAGGTCGAGTATGACTGGAAAATTTTCGGCGGCGAACTTGGTCCATACGAAGTAAAAATGTAGTCTGGAGAAAAATCGCGGGTTGGCGTACACGGAAGTACGCCAACCCGTAAATTTCTTGACGGTCGTCAAGCCTGTTAAAAAAGCTACGCAGGGTTATTCGGGGTAGATTTCATGGATGCCATTTTTATTCAAATACTCAATGGCCTTGACAAGGGAGCGGCATATGCCCTGATTGCATTGGGGTTGACCCTGGTGTTCGGGACGCTGGGGATTGTGAATTTCGCCCATGGCGCATTATTCATGCTCGGCGCCTTTTGCGCTGTAACCTTTCAAAAGCTCGTTACACTTTCGGTCAAGGTCCGCGATGAAGGCGTAACCGCCTTTGCTGCTTATAAAGAGCTGCCCTATCTTGAAACCTGGTTCGGTGATACGGGCCGGGTGATTATTGACTATTCCGTCCCGCTATCCATTCTGTTGGCCATACCTTTCATGTTGTTGGTTGGTTATGTGATGGAACGGGGGCTGATCAAGCATTTTTACAAGCGCCCACACGCGGAGCAGATTCTGGTTACATTTGGCCTTGCCATTGTTATCCAGGAAATTATCAAGGCATATTTCGGAGCCAATCCGATCCCGCAGCCAGCTCCGGAAATTCTTGCCGGCAGCGCGAATGTTGGGTCATGGGTCGGGCTTGGAAACAACCTCGTCTACCCATGGTGGCGCCTTGTCTATCTTTGTTTTTCCGGCATTATCATATTTGCCGTGTTCGCTTTTCTGCAGTTCACAACCTACGGCATGGTAGTCCGCGCCGGGATGCGCGATCGCGAAACCGTTGGCTTGCTGGGCATCAATATCGAAAGACGGTTTACAGTGGTTTTTGCGATAGCTGCCATTGTTGCGGGTGTCGCGGGTGTAATGTACACGCCAATATTACCCCCGGATTATCATCTGGGGATGGAGTTCCTCGTGCTTTCCTTCGTGGTCGTCGTGGTTGGTGGGATGGGATCCCTCGGCGGAGCTGTGATCGCCGGGTTCCTGCTCGGGATTGTGCAGTCTTTCGCCTCCATGAATGAAGTGAAAGATATTTTCCCGGGGATCGACCAGATCATTCTTTATCTCGTTGCTGTTGTAATTTTACTGGTTCTGCCACGCGGCCTGTTGGGCCGGACTGGGGTGATGGATGACTGATATGAAAAAGCCATTCTTCAATGATACGATTCTCCTGATCGTCTTTGCGGCCGCTATTCTGGCAATGCCGATCTGGTTGGAGCCCATTGGCGGCAACTACCCGGACCTTCTCCAGAAGTTTGCCATCTATGGTATATTTGCCGTTGGGTTCAATATTCTTTTCGGGCTGACTGGGTATCTCTCCTTTGGTCATGCCGCCTTCCTTGGGGTTGGATCCTATGCGGCGGTATGGTCGTTCAAGTTATTGACAATGAATGTTATTCCGGCAGTGATCTTCGGTGTGCTTTTCGCCGGATTGTTGGCAGCGGCCATCGGGTTCCTGTGCTTGCGGCGGTCGGGCATTTATTTTTCCATCCTGACACTGGCCTTTGCGCAGATGTCTTATAATCTCGCCTATTCCGTTTTGACACCGATCACAAATGGCGAAACCGGATTGCAACTTTCGCGCTCTGATCCACGCATTCTGGACAAAATGTTTTCTGATGACCCGGCGTCTCTGGGGTTACCAAGAACAGACCTATTCGGCGAAACCATGAGCGGCTATCCCGGATTCTATTTCTGTGCGGTGTTGTTGATTATATGTTTCTACATATCACTCAGGATATTCCGATCGCCTTTCGGATTAATGCTCAAAGGGATTAAATCGAACCAGAACCGTATGAAATATACGGGTCTCAACACCCGGCCCTATATGCTGACGGCGTTCATTATCTCGGGCATGTATGCCGGACTTGCGGGGAGTTTGCTTGCAGTAACAGACCCGCTGGCCGGGGCGGAACGGATGCAGTGGACGGCGTCGGGCGAGGTTGTCCTGATGACAATTCTGGGCGGAGCGGGCACATTGGTTGGCCCGATGTTGGGTGCCGGAATTATCAAGTATTTCGAAAATATCTTTTCTTCCTTCGATAATAACGTGCTTGCGCAGGCGTTCTCCTTCATGCCTGATGCCGTTGTTGATTTTATGGTCCCCGTTGTTGGGCTCTTCGTTGGAAGCGGATGGCATCTTACGCTGGGATTGTTGTTCATGATCATCGTGATCTTCCTGCCGGGCGGGCTGGTTGAAGGTTTCCGCCGTATCTTCAATTATTTCAAGTCGGGTGGGAACGCCAAGTCTCAGTCCGTCGAAGCGCATAACCAGGCAGGCGAGTAGAGGATAAATTATGAGCGATCTCGTTCTTCATCTCGAGAATATCAACAAGAGTTTCGGCGGTCTCAGTGCTCTCTCCGACATCAACCTTGACGTTGAGGAGGGGACGACCCATGCGATTATCGGCCCCAATGGCGCCGGTAAATCGACGCTGTTGAATGTGTGCATAGGCCGCCTCAAACCCGATACCGGAAAAGTAACCTTTGCGGGGTCTGAATTGACAGGAAGGCAACCTCATGAAATTACCCAGCTCGGTGTTGCACGGGTGTTTCAGACGCCCGAAATTTTTCAGGAGATGAGCCTGCTTGAAAATGTGATGATCCCCGCCCTGTCGCATCGGGATGGCGCCTTTCGGTTTAATGCAACCAGGCTGTTGAGCCGCCAGACAGCGATTCGTGATGAAGCGGAACATATCCTTGAGGACGTGGGCCTAAAAGACATGATGATGACGGAGGCAGGGAGCCTCAGCCGTGGAGACAAACGCCGGTTGGAGCTTGGCATGTGCCTGATTCTACGCCCGCGTTTGCTGCTATTGGATGAGCCTACTGCGGGTATGGCACGCCACGATACCAACCAGACGATTGAACTTCTAAAGAAAATAAAATCCCGCGGGATGACGAAGGTAATTATTGAGCATGACATGCATGTTGTGTTCAGTCTTGCCGACAAGGTCAGTGTGCTGGCCCGCGGCCAGATTATTGCGGGCGGCGATCCGCAGAGTGTCCGTGAGGATCCAAAAGTCAAGGAAGCATATCTGGGAGGGGCCCAATAATGTCTGACGTTTCTGAAAAGAGGGCCTATTTCAGTGTCAAGGATGTCCATGCCTATTATGGCGAATCCTACATTGTTCAAGGCGTGTCTTTTGATGTTGAAGAAGGGGATATCGTCGCGTTGCTGGGGCGCAACGGCGCTGGCAAGACATCGACCTTGCGGGCGCTTGCGCGGGTTGACGACCCGCACTTGAAGCGCGGTGAAATTTATCTCGATGGTAAGGCAATTCATCCGCTCAAGGCATTTCAGGCAGCAGGTGAGGGCATTCAACTCGTGCCTGAGGATCGCCGGATCATTGGCGGCTTGACGGTTGAGGAGAATTTGGTCCTAGCACAGGTTGCTGAACCGAAAGGTTGGGAAATTGAGCGGATTTATGATCATTTTCCCCGTCTCGGGGAACGGCACAATCAGGATGCGGTCACATTGTCCGGAGGGGAGCAGCAGATGCTCGCAGTTGCCCGTGCGCTTGCGCGGGATGTGAAACTGCTTTTCCTCGACGAACCTTATGAAGGGCTTGCTCCCGTAATTGTCCAGGAGATCGAGAAAATTTTGCTGGAGGTCAAGAAGCTCGGAATTACAACCATCATCGTTGAGCAAAATGCGATCGCGGCGCTGCAACTCGCTGACAAGGCGTTGATCCTCGATATGGGGCAGATTGCCTTTCGCGGTACGGCACAGCAAGTCCTCGACGATCAGGAATTGCGTCACGAATATCTGGCGATCTGACTGCATGTTGACCAGCAATTTCTAATATTTATGGTCGTATTTGGGTGGCGGCAGGCGCTTAAATATCCTATTGATTGTTGATGAACGAAAGACAAAAACAAACACTGGGTGAAAGGACTTGGAAGGATGTCTGCAAAGGATCTATATCCCGTACCGGAGGAGCTGGCGAAGACGGCGTGGGCCGATAAAACGAACTACCAGGCAATGTATCGCGCGTCGATCGAGGATCCCGTAGCTTTCTGGGGGGAGCATGGCAAACGTATTGACTGGATCAAGCCATACAAGGAAGTTAAGGATGTTTCCTACGACAAGGATGATTTGCACATTCGCTGGTTCCATGATGGAACGCTCAACGTAAGCTACAATTGTCTCGACCGGCATCTGGAAGCACGAGGCGACAGCACGGCTATAATATGGGAAGGGGATGACCCGAACGACGATAAAACCCTGACCTATCGCGAATTGCATGCTGAGGTATGCAAATTTTCGAATGTCCTGAAAGCACAAGGAATAAAGAAGGGCGATCGCGTTACCCTGTATATGCCAATGATCGTAGAGGCGGCTGTTGCGATGTTGGCCTGCACCCGCATTGGCGCAATCCATTCCATCGTATTTGGGGGCTTTTCTCCAGACGCGCTGGCGGGCCGCATACAGGACTGCAAATCAAACTGCGTGATTACCGCGGATGAGGGCGTTCGTGGCGGCAGGCCGATCCCTCTGAAGGCAAACACCGACAAGGCGCTGGAAGATTGCCCCGATTGTACCACCTGTATCGTTGTTGAGCGTACGGGAGCAAAGACCGGTTGGGTCGAAGGGCGGGATGTCTGGTACCATGAGGAAATGACAAAGGTCGACGCAGACTGCCCGCCTGAAGAGATGAATGCCGAAGACCCACTTTTCATTCTGTACACCTCCGGTTCGACCGGCCAGCCAAAAGGCGTATTGCATACGACGGGAGGCTATATCGTCTATGCGGCGATGACGCATCGCTATGTGTTTGATTACCACGATGGCGATGTTTACTGGTGCACCGCTGATGTCGGCTGGGTAACCGGCCACAGTTATATTGTTTACGGGCCGCTTGCTAACGGTGCGACGACATTGATGTTTGAGGGTGTGCCAAATTATCCGACTGTTTCACGCTTCTGGGAAGTATGTGACAAGCATCAGGTCAATATTTTCTATACGGCACCGACCGCGATCCGGGCACTCATGCGCGATGGCGCTGAACCGGTCAAGAAAACTTCCCGTAAATCACTTCGTTTGCTGGGTTCGGTTGGGGAACCGATCAATCCGGAAGCGTGGCGATGGTATTATGATGTTGTTGGGGACGGGCGCTGCCCGATCGTGGATACATGGTGGCAGACGGAAACCGGCGGTATTTTGATCTCACCGCTGCCGGGAGCGACGGATTTAAAGCCCGGCTCCGCAACGCTTCCGTTCTTCGGAATTGATCCTGTTATGGTCGATCCCGAAGGCAAGGTGCTGGAAGGCCCTTGTGCAGGTGTCCTCTGTATAAAGGATAGCTGGCCGGGTCAGATGCGCACAGTTTATGGCGATCATGAACGCTTCATCCAGACATATTTTTCCAGCTTCCCTGGGCGTTACTTCACGGGTGACGGCGCGCGCCGGGATGAGGATGGCTATTACTGGATTACCGGTCGCGTGGATGACGTGATAAATGTGTCTGGTCACCGGATGGGAACGGCAGAGGTGGAAAGCGCACTGGTCGCCCATGAGTTAGTGGCTGAGGCAGCTGTCGTCGGCTATCCGCATGATATCAAGGGGCAGGGTATTTACGCCTATGTCACGCTGACGTCCGGCATAGAGCCAACAGAGGAATTACGATCCGAGCTTGCGAAATGGGTGCGGCAGGAAATCGGACCGATTGCAACCCCGGACCTGATCCAGTGGGCACCGGGATTGCCGAAGACCCGCTCAGGCAAGATAATGCGGCGAATTTTGCGTAAAGTCGCAGAGAATGATTACGGTAGTCTGGGAGACACCTCAACTCTGGCCGAACCGACTGTTGTCGATGATTTGATCTCCAATCGTATGAACAGATGAGTTGGATACAGGATTAGCTTTCCCTAAAAGATTGACCGATGACAATGTCCGGAAGAATAGAGTATGATCGACGTTCAGGAAGCCGAAGACTGGGCCAACCGATATAGAAGAGCTTGATCAAAAGCCGAATTGTATCGTTGATCCTCAGGTTTTTGGGCGAGGTGAGGGAGCAAACGGCGACATGTCACATACGGTGCTTGTAGTGGAGGACGAACCTAATATCGTCCTTTCCCTGCAGTTTATTTTAAGGCAGGCCGGCTTTACTGTACGGGTGGCGCGCGATGGAAACCAGGCGCTACGGGCGATTGATGATTATGTCCCCAACCTGGTAATTCTGGATATCATGTTGCCCAAGCAGGACGGCTTTGCGGTATGTGAGGCTATCCGGGCCAATGCCGCCTGCCGTAATGTGAAAATCATTATGCTGTCGGCGAAAAGCCGGGAAGCAGACAAGGATCGGGCGCTTGCGCTCGGCGCGGATGAATTTGTTACCAAGCCCTTTTCTACACGGGCACTCGGTAAAATGGTCAAGGAAATCGTTACGCCAAAGAAGCCGGTGCAGCAAGCCAGATAATCCTGAAACGGCGGGGTATTGCCGATGATACGGACATGATTGGATGACAAGGACGGGACGAAAAAAGGAATGGTCGATCCTGTTATTTGTCGTCAGCCTGATCGCCTTCGTACCGCCAGTTATTTCACTATTTGATGTGCCGACCTTAATTTTCGGGATTCCGCTCAGCTATCTTTACATGTTCGGTATATGGGCAGGTGTGATTGCGATGACGGCACTCGGCGCGAGGCGTGGAACGGAAAAGACGATTGGTCCGCCTGTCCGAGGACGTGAGCAACCCAATCCCGACGCTGCGCACGGAGAAGGATAATGTCCGGTGGTATCGTCCTCACTGTTTCATTCCTGTATCTTGGTTTATTGTTCGCTATTGCCCAATTTGTCGATTCACGCGCCGAAAAGGGTCGGCCCCTTACCCGAAATCCTTACATATATACGCTGTCAATTGCGGTCTTCTGCACCTCCTGGACGTTCTATGGAAGTGTCGGGCTTGCGGCGACGCGCGGCCTTGATTTCCTGCCTATATATCTCGGCCCAACGCTTGTTTTTGTGCTCTGGTCGATCGTATGGGTAAAAATTGTACGTATCTGCAAAGTACACCGCATCACGTCCATTGCCGACTTTATCGCATCGCGCTATGGCAAGCAGGCGAAGCTGGGCGGCCTGGTGACGATTATCGCCGTGGTTGGTACGACGCCCTATATTTCCCTGCAACTCAAATCAATTGCGACCAGCTTTCGTATTCTTGTCAGCTCGTCCGAGACCGCGTTGCTACATGCGTCGAGCGAGCCCATATTTTTTATCGATACAACCCTGATCGTGGCAATTGCCCTCGCGCTTTTTGCCATTCTTTTTGGCACACGCCATATTGACGCAAGTGAGCACCATGAAGGGTTGGTTGCGGCAATTGCCTTTGAATCGGTGGTCAAGCTGGTGAGCTTCCTTGCGGTCGGATTCTTTGTAACATATGGTTTGTACAATGGCTTTTCGGACCTATTTTCGTCGGCAGCGGAAAACGGACTCGAAGCACTTTTTACAGTTTCGAGTGATAGTGACTATAGCACATGGATGACGATGACAGTCCTTTCCATGGCCGCTATTATCTGTTTGCCCCGACAATTCTATATTACAGCGGTGGAAAACCCGGACGAGTCCTTCTTGCGCAAGGCGACATGGTTGTTCCCCCTCTATCTTTTGGTAATCAATATTTTTGTACTCCCGATTGCACTTGCAGGTCGGCTATCGTTTGATGGTGTTTCGGCTGATGCGGATATGTTCATGCTCACCGTTCCACTTTTTCATGATCAGGCATTTCTAGCGCTCTTTGCCTTTGTCGGGGGACTGTCAGCGGCGACATCCATGGTGATTGTGGCGGCCATAGCACTAAGTACAATGGTGTGTAACGACCTGATTATGCCCCTTCTCCTTCGTTGGAAGGGGCTGAATATCAATAAGAATGATGACCTGACCGGCCTTCTGCTCACGATCAGGCGGATAAGCATTCTATTGATCCTGATCCTGGGGTACGTTTATTACCTGATTGCGAGCGAGTCTTATTCCCTGGTGACCATCGGGCTCGTTTCCTTTGCGGCGGCGGCGCAGTTTGCCCCAGCTATCATTGGCGGCATCTTTTGGAAGGGTGCCTCTTATCGCGGAGCGATAACGGGGCTTGCCCTTGGTTTCGTGGTTTGGCTCTATACCCTGTTGCTTCCGTCATTCGCGCAATCAGGCTGGCTTCCACTGAGCTTTATCACAGATGGCCCCTATGGTGTTGCGCTACTCAAGCCCTATGCTTTGCTCGGAATGGAAGGACTTGACCGTCTCACCCATGCCATATTCTGGAGCATGCTCTTCAATATTGGCTCTTATTGGCTAGTCTCCCTGTTGTCGCAGCAGACGGCAATTGAGCGTATTCAGGGAACGCTTTTTGTGGATGTCTTTGGGCACACCGATGATGAACGGGACAGCCGATATTGGCGTGGTTCAGCGACAGTGGCGGATTTGCAGCAGCTTGTCGGCCGCTTTGTTGGCATACAGCGTGCTGCGCAGGCATTCGCGGATTTTGCGGCGGAACGCGACATTAATTTGCGGAAAAGCCAGACGGCAGATGCGGCACTGCTTGATTTTGCCGAAAAAATGCTCGCCGGGGCTATCGGGTCGGCAACGGCCCGCGTGATGGTCGGCTCCGTGGTTAAGGGGGAAATCGTCGGCCTTGAAGAGGTGTATCGCATTCTTGATGAAACCAGTCAGGTGATTGAATACAGCCATCGACTGGAGCAGAAATCCGCAGAGCTGGAACGCGCGACGACACAGCTCCGTAACGCCAATGAACGGTTGCAGGAGCTTGATTCTTTGAAAGATCACTTTCTCTCCATGGTTAGCCATGAACTTCGCACACCGTTGACCTCGCTCCGTGCGTTTGGCGAAATTCTTGTCGACAACCCGGAAGTCTCGCCAGAGGAACGGACGCAGTTTCTCAATGTCATTATCAAGGAAAGCACCCGCCTGACACGTCTGATCGATCAACTGCTTGATCTTGCTCGGATGGAAGCGGGGCAAATGGACTGGTCTCTGGATACGGTTGATATGGCAGTGACATTGCGTGAGGCCATGGCCACACTTGCCGGCCTGATCAAGGAAAATGACGTGGCTGTTGCCTTGCACATCCCCGAGGACCTGCCTCCGGTCCGCGCGGATCGGGACCAACTAATACAGGTCATTATTAACCTTGTTTCAAATGCCATTAAATTCTGTGACAAGACAGAGGGGCGGATTGAGGTCGCGGTATCCGTCGCCGATGATATGCTGGAAGTGAGTGTCTCCGATAATGGCAAGGGGGTCCGGGAAGGTATGATCGAGCGAATTTTTGAAAAATTCCATCAGTCCCTTGATCGGGATGAAGACAAGCTGCAAGGCTCTGGCCTGGGCCTTGCTATTTGCCGTGAGATTGTGACCTTTCTCGGTGGACGGGTCTGGGTTGCCAACAAGCCTGAAGGAGGTGCTGTTTTCACGTTTACCGTCCCGCGTGCCGACCGTCAGGACGTGCGGCTTTCCGCAGAATAGTCCACTAGTTAAAAAAGCGCCCTATAGATCATAATCAGGCCGATAATTGCGACGAGCGCCAGAACGAATTTTTTAAATGTCGACTGCTTGATATAGCGGCGAACCTTGGTCCCGGCCCACATTCCAGCGAAAAGCGGAACCAATCCGATTATGCTGTAGGCGATTTCAGTCGGCTTTAGAAAATCCATGCTTTGGAGGCTGAGAAGCAGAAAAATACTGCCTCCAAAAAGCATGACACTTACGGAGGAAATGAATTCATCCTTATCAAGACCCAAGGCGATAAAGAAAAAGACAGGTAATGTGCCATAAAGCGTTGTGATGCCACCAATAATTCCGGCAGCCAGCCCAATGATGGGGCCGTATAAATTTTCGCGTGACCCTAAGAAAGAGAAGGAAATTCCGGAGATTTCAAGTGTGGCAATCAGCATCAGGAAGACGCCTACCGCAATCAGCAAATACTGCGTATCCACGGCAGACAGCATGAAGACGCCTATTGGCAGGCCGACAAACAGGCCCAGAAACAGTCGCCAGTGGCGGAAGACTACAGACTTGACCCGACCGGCGACCAACATCTGCACGAAATTGGTAATGACCATTGGGATGGTCATGATCGAAACAGCCGAGGGCAGTGACATAAACAGGACAATAGGCGGAACGGCAATTGTCGGGAGCCCGAAGGCAGCAATGCCTTTTACAAATCCCCCAAGTGCAAACGCGATACAGACAACCAGTAAATGGAAAAGATTGAATTGAGGAAGATATTGCGCGATCATGATCCGGACTGCATTGAGAAATAATAAACGCCGGTCCGGGTGGGGCGACCCGAACAGTTTTGCGAGACTATGGACTAAAAAAATGCTTTGCAGCAAACAAATAAATTGCAAATCCGAAGATGTGATATCTGAAAACCGGAGTACTTCATGAAAGCCTGGGTAATCAAGGGAGAGGGAGGCATTGACAGCCTTGATCTAATCGAGCGGGATATCCCAAAACCGGGGCCTGGTGAAATTCTGGTACGGCTTAGGGCCAATTCCATCAACTACCGCGATTTGTCAACAATAAAGAATGCCAGAGCGCGTGGAATTGCAGAGCCGCGCATTCCAAATTCAGACGGGGCCGGGATCGTCGAAGAGGTGGGAGATGGGGTAGACATTTTCAAAGCTGGTGATCGCGTGGTTGGCACCTTTTTCCAGAACTGGCTTAGCGGGCCTATTCATGACGAGGCGATGGCCAGTGCGCTTGGTGGACCAATTGACGGGCTTTTGTGCGAGTACGCCATCCTTAAGGAGGAAGGCGCCCTTCCGATCCCCGATAACCTGTCATTCGAAGAGGCTGCCACTCTTCCTTGCGCAGGGCTGACAGCGTGGAATTGTCTGATCGAGGCAGGACAGGCGCGTGCGGGACAGACCGTTTTACTTTTGGGGACTGGGGGCGTTTCCATCTTTGCGCAGCAGATTACGAAAGCCACGGGCATCCGGACAATCCTGACATCGAGCAGTGATGAAAAGCTCGATCATGCGAAGCAACTTGGCGCGAAAGAAGTCGTCAATTATCGGGAGCATCCGGATTGGGACAAGAGAGTTATGGAGATGACGGAGGGGCGCGGCGTGGATCTGGTTGTTGAAGTCGGCGGTGCGGGAACCCTTGAAAAATCGATTGCCTCGGTACGGCTTGGCGGGCGTATTTCCCTTGTCGGTGTGCTGACGGGCGGGCAGATTGATCCGACATCCATCATGCGGAAATCTATAACATTACAGGGGATTTATGTCGGACCCCGTGATATGTTCGCGCGGCTGAATGCGGCACTCTTGCATAATGACATTCATCCCGTTGTTGATGCGACCGTTGATTTCCGTGATGCAAAAGACGCTTATCGGATGATGGAGAATGCGGGCCATTTCGGAAAGATTGTAATTAAAATTTAAAACGCGCGAAACAAGCGCGAGGAGAAACTATGAAATTACTGAGATATGGCCCGACGGGTGCAGAAAAGCCGGGAATGCTTGATGCCGCAGGAAAAATTCGCGACCTTAGCGGTGTTGTCGCCGATATAGCCGGTGGAGTTTTGACAGATGCGGGAATTGCGAAACTCAGTGCACTGGATCCAGCTTCACTTCCGCGGGTAGAGGGAAATCCGCGGATCGGGCCATGTGTTGCTGGAATTGGAAAATTCGTGTGCATTGGCCTTAACTACTCCGATCACGCCGCTGAGGCGGGTCAGCCGGTGCCGACGGAACCGATTGTTTTCATGAAGGCAACTTCGGCGGTATGCGGACCCAGTGATAACGTCGAAATTCCGCGCGGATCGGTGAAAACCGACTGGGAAGTGGAGCTTGGCGTTGTCATCGGCAAGCGTGCAAAATATATCAGCGAGGCAGACGCGCTGGATCATGTGGCGGGATATTGTGTCGTTAATGATATTTCTGAGCGGGAATTCCAGTCAGAACGATTAGGCCAATGGACCAAGGGCAAAAGCCATGACACCTTTGGCCCCATCGGACCGTGGCTGGTTACTCGCGATGATGTGCCCGATCCGCAGGCGCTGGATTTATGGCTTGATGTGGATGGTGTGCGGCGTCAGGACGGGAGTACAGGTACCATGATCTTCGGTGTGGGCAAAATCATTTCCTATCTCAGCCAGTTCATGACGCTGGATGTTGGCGATGTCATCTCAACCGGGACACCGCCTGGCGTTGGCCTGGGACAGAAACCTGATCCGATATTCCTCAAGCCGGGACAGGTCATGAAACTTGGCGTTGAAGGCCTTGGTGAGCAGGAGCAAACCACTGTTCAGGCATAACTAAAAATAGCAAGAAGTGGAATGATACCGTGACACCCATTCAAAATCCTGAAAATACCGGATTTGACAAGAAGCGCCTTGACTATATCACGGACTGGATGAACAGGTATGTGGACAGTGGCAAGCTGGCGGGCGCCCAAACGGTGGTTGCGCGTGGTGGCAACATTGCCTATTCGAAATCTGTGGGGCAGGCTGACCGGGAAAACAATCTCCCCTGGAAGGACGATACCATGGCGCGTTTCTATTCCATGACCAAGCCGATCACCTCTGTTGCGTTGATGATGCTTTATGAAAGAGGATTGTTTCATCTTGATGATCCGGTGGAAGTCTTCATACCCTCATTCAAGGATATGCAGGTTCTCCGGCCGCAGGCGCGGAGCATTGACGATACGGAACCGGCAACCAGCAAAATGACCATCCATAACCTTCTCACCCATATGTCGGGAATGACCTACGGCTTCAATGAAGGCGTGCTCGGAAACCACTATACCGCTGCCAATATGGATTTTGGCCCGACCCGGGGAAGTCTTGAAAGCCAGATTGAGAAGCTTTCCGTCATGCCGCTCCTGTTCAATCCGGGGGCTCGCTGGAACTACGGGGTGTCGACGGATGTTGTCGGGCGTCTGGTGGAAATTATTTCGGGACAGGACCTTAGATCCTATTTCCATGAAAATATATTCGGGCCTCTGGGCATGGTCGATACGGATTTCGGCGTACCTGAGGAGAAGACCAGCCGTTATGCTGCCGCCTATGGAGCGGATGAAGCAGGCGGTATAAAGGTCATGGATTCCAGTACAAAAAGTGCGTTTCGTCAGGAAAAAGTCGTCTGCTATTCCGGTGGTGGTGGATTGATATCAACGGCCGCAGACTATCTTAAATTTGCCGAGATGATCCGCCGTTTCGGTGAATTTGATGGCGGTAACCTGCTTGGGTCGCGCACGGTTGACTTCATGATGCAAAACCATCTCGACGGGGATCTTGCAGAATATGGCCAGCCGGTTTTCTCCGAAGTTTCCTTCGTTGGCGTCGGGTTCGGGCTCGGTGGCTGGGTCATGCTGGAGCCGGCCTTGTCACAGATGATGGGATCACCCGGTGATTTCGGCTGGGGTGGTATGGCGAGCACGGTTTTCTGGGTTGACCCGATGGAGGATATGACGGTCCTCTTCCTGACGCAGTTTATCCCCAGCAGTTATTATCCGTTGCGAAAAGAACTCCGCTCACTTGTCTATCAGGCGTTGGTCGATTAGACCTGCCGACTGTCATGCAACTGACATAAAAGGGCAAATATTGCGTCATTAAACCGACATCCAGTCGCAACAATCATTTGAGATACTTTTCTGCAATCTCTCGTAAGAGTATGTAGGAGTGTATTTTGGAAACCTTGCGATTTAATAATCTGGAGCTTCGTCTCGCCAACAGTGCTGCCGATATCGATGCAGCCCAGGCTCTGCGTTACCGGATTTTCTATGAGGAAATGGGCGCCATCCCGTCGGCTCATTGTCAAAGCCTTGCCCGTGATACAGACCGGTTTGACGAGATTTGTGATCATCTGCTGGTAATCGACCTTGAAAAAGGTACGAATGCCGCACCTTATGTTGTCGGGACCTACCGCTTCCTCCGGAGTAGCATTGCCCGGAAAAATGGTGGTTTCTATTCAGAATCGGAATTTGATCTTGGCCACCTCAATGTCTTTCCGGGTGAGATCATGGAGCTTGGCCGTTCCTGCATCGATGCTGCCTATCGTCGTCGCGGTGCAATGCAGCTTCTGTGGCGCGGTATTGCCGCCTATATCCATCAGTATGATGTACAGATCATGTTCGGCTGTGGCAGCATTCATGGCACGGACCTGAAGGAGCAGGCGAGGGTTCTTTCATATCTTCATCACTATCACAAGGCGCCGGGACATTTACGCCCGCGGGCACTCGATGAGCATTACATCCCCATGAAAATGATGAAGCGCAAGGAAATTGACGTTGAACTGGCGCATCGGGAACTCCCGCCGCTTTTGAAAGGTTACTTGCGCCTTGGCGGTTATATCGGTGATGGCGCGGTAATCGATCATCAGTTCAACACGATTGATGTTTGTGTCATTGTCGAGACTGAAAATGTGACGAGCAAGTATATCCGCCACTTCTCTCGGGACCGGAAAGAAAAAGCGGCAGCGGTTGTTGCGACTGACGATCCGGTTCAGGTTTATTCCTAGTCGGTTGAGGCGCCTTGTGAAACCCACCAGCCGATAATCTGTCGCTCCTGCTCCGTCATCCGTGTGAGATTACCGGGGGGCATGGTTTTCGTATCGACCGACTGCTGCTTTATCCGGGTTTTCTCGCGGGCAATTTGTGCCGGTGTCTCCAATCGCACTCCCTTGGGCGGACTTTCGAAGTCGGTGTTTGTCGGCTTTGTGGCATGGCAGCTGATGCATCGGTCAAAAATGATCTTCTCAACCTCGGCAAAAGGAATTTTCCCGGCCGGAGCAGTATTATCGGATTTGGGAGCGGCGGCATAGGCAATTGTAAAAAACAGGATAAAGGCGATTGGTAACAGGATAAAGCCCTGCTTCGCCCGTCCCTGGTTTTTCATATTAAAGTAATGCCTGACCAGAACGCCGACCAATGCGATGCCCGCGAGCAACGCCCAACCATAGGGGTTCCCATACGTCATGGGATAATGGTTGCTGATCATGATGAACAGGACGGGCAGGGTGAAATAGTTATTGTGGAGCGACCGCTGTTTTGCCCGTAAACCATAGACGGGATCAGGCGCCTCACCTTTCTTGGCGGCGGAGACAAGCGCCATCTGCCCCGGAATTATGACCATCAGAACATTTGCGACCATGATGGTTCCCATGATCGCTCCGACATGAATATAGGCCCCCCGGCCACTAAAAACCTGCGACAGTCCATAAGCGGCGAGGGTGAGCAAAACAAAGAGCACCAAGCCAAAAGCGGCTTGATTATTGATCAAGGGAGACTTACAGAGGGCGTCATAGATAATCCAGCCGCCAACAATCGATCCGAGACCGATCAGGATAGCAGCATCCGTCGAAATATCGGCAATGCTCTTGTCGATAAGATAAATATCCGCTCCAAAATAATAGAGGATAGCTAGCAGGATAAAACCGCTGATCCAGGTGAAATATGCCTCATATTTGAACCAGTGAAGTACCGGGGGTATTTCGGGCGGCGCGAGACGGTATTTCTGTACTTCATAGAAGCCGCCCCCATGAACGGCCCACAGTTCACCGCCAACCCCGGCCTTGTCCTTATAGCCATCCCTGGCGGGTGGGGTCAGGTTCATATCAAGCCAGACGAAGTAGAAGGATGCGCCAATCCAGGCAATGCCGGTAATCATATGAATCCAGCGAATGGCAAGTTTAACCCATTCCATTAAATCAAATTCCATCAACGTCCCTCGCGGCGGATGTTTATGTCATGCTTAATGCCGGTTCTTATTTTACGGTAGGCATTGATAATTTGTTGGGCGGCGTAGGTTACTTCAGCGAATGCCGTCGGCCGGCCAAGGCCCAGTCTGATCGTTGCGGCGGCTTCTTCGGCACTTCGTCCCATGGCGCGAAGCACATGAGAGGGTTCTGATTTCATCGAGCTGCAGGCCGACCCGGTACTGAGCGCGAGGTCGGGCAGCTGATGCAATAAATCCTCGACGTCAACGCTTGCAAAGGTCATGCTGATACATCCCGGGATATGCGGTACTGCTTCACCATTAAACCGAACTGCCTCTCCGAGTTCCGCCTGTAATTGCTCTTTAAAAGCTGCCCGCAAACTTGCGATGTGCCGTGCATCCTTATCCCTGCTCTCCTTCACTATCCGGCAGGCTTCGCCAAACCCGATGCAAAGGACAGTTGGCAAGGTGCCCGGACGGATGGCCCGTTGTTGTGCGCCGCCATGGAAAAGGGGAGCGATATCCGTCCCCTCCTTTACATAGAGGGCGCCGATCCCCATTGGGCCATATATCTTATGGCTCGAAAGGCTGAGCAGAGTGATATTTTGTGCTGCAACGTCTATTGCTTCTGTTACAAGGGCCTGCGCAGCATCGCAGTGAAAAGAAATATTTTTCCTGGCACAAATGCGGGCGATGGAGTTGATATCCTGCTGGACCCCAGTCTCATTATTGGCGGCCATGACTGAGACAAGGATTGTTTCCGGCCTTATTGCCTTTTCCAGGGCTTTGAGACCAATGAGGCCGTTCGCATCCACCGGCAATAATGTAAGCTCGACTTCTTCATCTCTGGAAAGATACCTAAGAGGTTGCAAAACTGCTTCATGCTCGGTTTCGACCGAGATTATGTGCCGCGCGCCAGAAGCCGCGTTCACTAATCCCAAGAGAGCTAGATTATTGGCTTCGGTTGCACCGGAAGTAAAAATAATTTCATGAGGCCGGGCATTAATAAGCGCGGCGATCTGTTCTTGTGCCCGTTCGATAGACTGCCGGGCTTGATGACCAAAGCGATGGGTGCTGCTATGAGGATTGCCTACTGAGCTGTGCATCGTTGCCGTCATAGTCGCGGCGATTTGCTCGTCCAGCGGAGTGGAAGCCGGATAATCCAGATATATGGGAAGGGATATATTGGAGCCTTCGAAAGAGATCTGACGATGCTGCGCAAGCCGCGTAATCATTGGCTAGGCCCCATATGCGTCAAGCTTGGCGATCATCGCCTGCTTTTCATTGGCGGAGCAAAAACTCGCCTCAAATCCATTTCGAGCCAATGTCAGTATTTCTCCTTTTGTGAGGTCGAGACTTTCGGCAATCGCCATATAATTCTCATTTACATAGCCGCCGAAATAGGCTGGGTCATCCGAGTTGATAGTCGCTTTCAGCCCCAACTCCAGCATTTTCTTGATGGGGTGCGCGCGCATGTCCGTGACGCCCGCCAGCTTGAAATTGGATAGCGGACAGACCGTGAGCGCCATATC
>JBBDJF010000015.1:0-7462 GCA_040880045.1 Sneathiella sp. | reverse complement strand
GCAACCTGGTCTCCAAAAGCGTGGTCACGACTCACTTCCAGCATCTTTGCGTTTATGAAACGTTCGACCAGACCAAAAATATTCGCATAGGTGCGGCCCTGAATCTGGCTTACAAATCTCTTTTCCCTCTCGTCAAGGAATGTCATTTCCTCAACCAAGGAAAGTCCGTCCGGCAAAAACTTCTGATCAAGCTCAAAATTCCGGCCGCGAATGACGTCTTCATGGATATCCCAGTTCACCTTTTTGGATGCTGAGATACACCGGGCAAACCGTGTCGTCGTCTGCTCCTGCGTTGTCGTATACATGGTTCGGTTCCTTCTCGTTTTGTATTTCGGATCGCGGTGTGATCCGTGCGGATTTCCTTATCCGGTGACCTGAACTTATGGCCCCGTTGTTTCAGGACGACATCCTCTGGTCGTGAAAAGTGTTTCAATTGTTTCAAAGGCCGACAGCGTTGGTGCAAATATCTGCGGAACACTCTATAATCCCCCACAACAAGACGGTTTGGATTAACGGAAACCGGGAAGTCTGATATGGCCTCAGCAGATATGTCAGGACTGGATAGAATGAAGCAAAGCGGTGGATTTCATGGTAAAATCCCGGCTGCTATCTTTGACTCGGCCCCGCTGATCTATTATCAAGCATCCATTAAGGGCCGCGGAGATCTAACTTTTATCAGCCCCAATGCCGCCGAACTTCTGAAATATGACACAAATGTATTTGCGGATGGGGTGGCAACCCTTAAGGCGCTTATTCATCCAAAGGATATCGGGACTTATCTAAAAGCAGTTACCGAATCACCGCAAAATAGTTATTCCACCATTGAATACAGGATCAGGGACGGCAATGGAAGTTATAGGTGGTTCAGTGACCGGATCACCCTTCTGGACAAATCCACCGGTGTCTATTCCGGCTGGATGCTGGATATCGACGCAGAGCGAGCGGCAAGATATCAGCGCGAAATTGAACGGCAGGCACTTCGTGACCTCCAGCAAAATCACCGGGATGTCGTTGAAAGCCTGATAAGCGGATTTGTTTTAACCAATAAGAATGACGTCGTAATTGCCATTAACTCCGCCCTGGCATCGGTGGCTGGTCATGACAGGGAATATTTCATCGGTCATCCCCGCCGCCGCCTGTTTGAAGCGATGGCTCCCAAAATGGATATTTTCGACGGAACGCCGGTTCAGGATACAGACGAGTGGATTGACGAATTCACCCGTACGATGGCAGGGCTCACAGGCAAGTCCGTTGAGATACGGATGAAAGCCGGGGAGTGGATCATGGTTACGCTTGGCCGGACTTCATCTGGCGGTCAGGCTACCGTCAGTTTTGATATTTCCCAGAGAAAACATATTGAGGATGAACTCCGTAAGAGCGAGGAGCACTTCCGTACTCTTGTCGAGAACCAGCCGCTTCCTGCCATTCTCGTTGATTTTGAAACCGGACGTGTGGTCTACGAAAGCCCTTCAGCTTCCAGAATGTTTGGTAGGGAAGAAAAGACCGAAGTTCCCTTCCATGTCCAGGAACTGTATGCGGATCCCTCACGGCGCAAGGAATTTATGTCAGCCTTGAAACAGCACGGGGAGTTAACGGACTATCCAATTCATTATCGTCGGCCCGACGGTTCGACTTACTGGATTTCCTGTAATTCGAAGCTGATAAATATTGACGGACGTGACATGCATATTACCAGTATTACGAACCTGTCGGAACAGCAGGAACGTGAAAGCGCCCTCAAGCATGCCAATGAAACGCTGGAAGATGCGATTGAATCCCTGTCCGAAGGCTTCGCGCTGTATGACAAGGATAATCGATTGATTACTTTTAACAGCCGGTATCAGGAGTATAATGAAACCTGCAGCGATATATTGCAGCCCGGAATGCTGTTTGAGGATTTGATCAGAACAGGAGCGAATCGGGAAGAATACTTCGCTGATGAAGAGGAAGTGTCCCTATTTCTGCGATCACATTTTGACATCAATGGCAACCGGCAGACAGTCCAGAATTTCGAGTTCCAACAGCGAACCCACAGTCGCTGGCTTCTGTACTCATGTTACGTCACGCGACAGAACGGATTTGTTGTTACGCTGAATGATGTAACAACGAGTAAGGCCATGGCAAAAGCGCTTCGGGAAAGTGAGGAGGAAATACGGCAGGTCCTTGAGGCGTCGCCAACACCGATTACGGTCAGCAATGGTGAAGACAGCGTCATACTGTATGAAAGTCCTATGTCAAAGGAACTGTTCCAGCGGAATACCAAAGTTGGGACCATCCGTGCCCGCGACTACTGGGCCGATCCGCGGCAACGGGATATTGCATGGCAAAAGCTGAAACGGGATGGAGAAATTCTCGATCAGGAAGTGCTGTTTCGTAAGGGCGACGGAACGGAGTTCTGGGCATCCTATTCGGCCCGAGTGCTCAGCTACCGGTCAAACAGCATGATTGTATCCACTGTGCACGACCTCACAGATATCAAGAACTTGCAGGAAGAAATGGCACGCCAGCGCGAAGTCCTGCATGTCAGCGAAAAAATGATCGCTATGGGAGAGCTTCTCGCGAGCGTGTCTCACGAACTGAATAACCCGCTCTCCGTGGTAGTGGGTCAAACTTTGCTTCTGCGGGAAACGGCTGATGATCCGGCTGTCATTAAAAGAGCGGAACGGATCAGTAATGCGGCGGACCGTTGCGCCCGGATCGTCAAAACTTTCCTTGCGATGGCGCGCCAGCAACCACTTGCCCGCGAGGCGACAGATTTGAACAACCTGATTGACTTGTCGCTGGAACTCACCGCCTATTCCCTCAGAGGATCAAACGTAGAAATAGTTGTTAAAAAATCTTCCTCATTACCAACGGCTCTGGTTGACGCCGACCAGATTTCGCAAGTCCTCACTAACTTGATTGTCAATGCGGAGCATGCAATGCGTCAGGTGGACCGTGATCGCCGCCTCACCATCTCAACCCGGTATGATGGATCGAATGAAGAAGTCGTCGTCAAAGTCAAGGACAACGGATCCGGTATTCCGGGCCATCTGCGCCGTCGGATCTTCGAACCCTTTGTCACCACCAAGAAAAAGGACGAAGGTACAGGAATTGGTCTTGCGCTCTGCCACCGCCTGGTCGACGCCAACGGCGGCCGTATCAAGCTGGAAAGCCGCCCCGGCCTGGGCACGACCTTTACCATACGGCTACCGGCAAATTGCTCCGGTGAGGAGGAGACTCTAGCCGCTGAATCGTCCGCCAGCACCAACAATTCATTGACTGTACTTATTGTTGATGATGAGCCGGAAGTGGCGGAACTGATTGCGGATATCCTGCATTTGGACGGGCACAGCGCCGTAATCGCCAATAACGGGCGCGTCGGCTTTATGCATGTGAAGAATCACGATTTCCATATAATCCTGAGTGATTTGCGCATGCCTGATTTCGACGGGCCATGGCTCTATCGCGAGATAGAAAAGTTCAAGCCCGAGTTATTAAGCCGTCTGGCGTTTATAACCGGGGATACATTGAGCCAGGAAATAGCAAAATTCCTGCGAAATTCAGAACGTCCCTACATAGAAAAACCTATCACCCCAACCGATGTAAGGAGCCTGATAAGTGTGCTCGGCCCATCTGCTTCACACAGCTGACCTGAAACACTTGAAACATTATAAGCGTGTTTCGGACATTTAACAGAAAAGTCCCAACTCTAGAGTGACGTTGTAATAGCTCAAACAACGGAACTTGAACAATGCCTATAGTTATGCACGTATTGGCGCGAAATGAAGTTGCAAATACCCGTGTGACCTTTTCACGGCGCGTGGAGATCTGGCAGCTTATGATCAAAGCGATGGCGGACGTATCGCGGCTTATCAGGAAATTGCTGAATTATTTTTCCGAGAAATTTGTGATACAAGGATATACAGGGCATCTTGATGATCACATTCTGAGGGATATCGGCATTACGCGATCCGAGATCGACAGGCTTGTCTATGGCCCCCGCGATCATTCCGGACGTAAGATTCCGACGAGATTGCACGATTGATAGAACTGATCCCGTACAGGGGATGGATGCGGGTGGTATATTGGGGGAACAATGTGGCTGGAAAAGATCACATTATCGTCGTAGACGATGAGCAGGAAATCCGTGATACGGTTCAGGAGTATCTGGAACTCAAGGGTTTCAGGGTCACG
Organism: Sneathiella sp.; assembly: GCA_040880045.1. Classification (GTDB taxonomy): domain Bacteria; phylum Pseudomonadota; class Alphaproteobacteria; order Sneathiellales; family Sneathiellaceae; genus Sneathiella. Next base: position 3,286 of record JBBDJF010000015.1, on the reverse strand, counting down.
CCTGCTACGGATGGAGCAGCATTGAAAGAGATCCTGCAAGGCGATGGCAATGTAAGTCTGGTAATTCTCGATATCAATATTCCAGGAGACGACGGATTAACCCTGGCTCGCTATCTTCGCGAAACATCCGATATTGCTATTATTATGCTGACCGCGGCCGGTGAAGTGGTTGACAGAATAATAGGCCTGGAAGTCGGCGCAGACGATTATTTGACTAAACCGGTAGATTTGAGGGAACTATTCGCCCGTATCAAATCTGTGCTTCGGCGATTAAAGCTCGCGGCAAGCCCCGAACAGGCAGCCAGTGCCGGAAAGCGGGTCCGTTTCGGTACCTGTCACCTCGATTTTGAGGCCCGAAGTCTTTTCGATAGCAGCGGTAACGAAATACCCATTACCGCCATGGAGTTTGATCTGCTGCTGGCCTTTGCCGAGCGACCCAACCGCATTCTCAGCCGTGACCAGCTTATGGAGCTGGCGCATCACAGGAATTGGGAACCCTTCGATCGTTCCATTGATATCCGGATTGCCCGAATGCGGCGTAAAATTGAACAGGATCCGAGTAAACCTCGAATTATCAAAACTGTAAGAGGCATCGGATATACTTACTCTCCCTGATCTTTCTTGAGTCTTTAGATAGACTGGTGAATAGAAAAACAAAGCATTGGCGCCCCCCCACAGCCAAACTTCGAAAGGAAATCCCTTCTTCCGCCGGAATTATCACAAGAGCTGCAAAAATGTTGCTTTTATAAATAAGCCCGGGCGCAAGAGTTTCCTCCATCCTCCGCTCTCTTCGGTGTCTTAACGCTTTGCGATCGATTATTGTTGTTCAGCATTATAATGTGCTAATCTAATATTTCATGGTTTGAATTCATGCGGGGAGGGCAATGAAAATCAAATCGCCGGCTCAAGTGTTTTAACTGCTGGTGAAAATGAGTTGCTTCTGGCGCTTTTTGGGAGGGAGGCGCCTGATCACATGAAAATCCAAGCTTTGATGTCACAAAACCTTCACGGGATTTTCGCAAGAGCAATCCTTACAGTCCTCCTGCAATGTATTTTGAGGAAACCGCAGAACCGCATTTTGCAATCACATTATTGAATATATGGAGGAAAAAAAGATGGCTCTGAACTGGCTTGGCAAGACTGCTGCCATTCTCGCCCTGACGCTTACGGCGTCCACCGGCGCTCAGGCGGCATTCACGCTCGATTCCCGCTTCACCGATACTGACGGTGACCTAACCGCAGATACGCCCACCGACCCGGCACAGCAGGTCGATCCCGATACACTCATTTTTGCCTATACCCCGGTTGAAGACCCTGCGGTCTACGCCAAGGTCTGGGATGGGTTTTTGAAGCATATGGAAGAAGTTACCGGCAAAAAGATACAGTTCTTTCCTGTTCAGTCGAACGCCGCACAGCTTGAAGCCATGCGCGCAGGCCGTTTACATGTTGCGGGCTTTAACACGGGTTCAAATCCGATCGCTGTTGCCTGCGCAGGTTTCAAATCATTCGCCATGATGGCGCGCGACGATGACAGCTTTGGCTACGAAATGGAAATCATCTCTTATCCGGGATCCGGAATTGAAAAGGTTGAAGATATCAAGGGTAAGAAAATGGCCTTTACATCGGAAACCTCTAATTCCGGCTTCAAGGCGCCATCGGCCCTGCTCGCCAGTGAATTTAATATGAAAGCGGGCACGGATTTCGAAGCGGTCTTCTCAGGCAAGCATGACAACTCAATTCTCGGGGTTGCCAACAAGGATTATCCGGCTGCTGCAATTGCCAACTCGGTCATGAAGCGTATGATCCAGCGCGATGTGATAAAGAGTGATCAGGTCAGCACAATTTATAAATCCCAGACATTTCCAACCACCGGTTACGGCCTGGTTTATAACCTGAAGCCGGAGTTACAGGAAAAGATCAAGTCGGCGTTCTTCAGTTACGACTGGGAAGGCTCAGCCCTGCAAGAGGAATTTTCCAAGTCCGGGGAGGCAAAATTTATTCCGATTACCTTTAAGGAACACTGGGAAGTAATCCGCAAGATTGACGACGCCAACGGCGTTTCCTATGACTGCCAGTAATGGCGTTCTGACAGTATGATTGAGAGGTAGCGTATGCTCCGCGTGGACAATTTGCGGAAGCGTTATCGGACCGGGGACGAGGCGCTGAAAGGCGTCTCGTTTTCTGTGCCCGCTGGCGAAGTTGTCGGGCTGATAGGCCCGTCCGGTGCAGGAAAATCAACGCTGATCCGCTGTATCAACCGCTTGGTTGAGCCAACCGGCGGTGATGTTTTTTTGAATGACCTGAATGTCACGAAACTCGGCCGCGGTGATTTGAAGCGCGCGCGCCGCCGCATTGGTATGATTTTTCAGGAATATTCCCTGGTTGAGCGCCTGAGTGTGATGGAAAACGTGCTTTCCGGACGATTAGGGTATGTATCCTTCTGGCAAAGTTTTACCCGTCGTTTTCCTCAGGCGGATGTGGACAAGGCCTTTTCCTTGCTGGGTCGTGTCGGCCTGACCGATCATGCCGACAAGCGCGCAGATGCCCTTTCAGGTGGCCAGCGTCAGCGTGTTGGTATTGCCCGCGCGCTCGAACAGGACCCGGAATTGTTGCTGATCGATGAACCAACGGCGAGCCTTGATCCAAAAACGTCGCGACAGATCATGCGCCTGATCACCGAAATTTGCGGGGAACGTAATCTACCCGCCATCATAAACATTCATGACGTGCCGCTCGCACAGGCTTTTGTTGATCGTATTATTGGTTTACAGGAGGGGATAGTCGTCTTCGACGGCCCCCCGTCCGATCTGACCGAAGATGTTCTAACCCGTATTTATGGCGAGGAAGACTGGACGACCATGCGTGGTGAGCCGGATGAAGATGAAGATAATCATCCAACCCCATCCAGAAATGAACCGACGACGGAGTTGGTATGACGGCGGAACGCATGTCTGTCGCGGCGCCGCGCCACTGGCGAAAGAAACCTTTTGTCAAAAATCCCTTAACTCGCTGGAGCCTCTATATCGGCGCGCTGATTTATCTTGTGCTGGCGATTTCGACTGTGCCGGTCAACTGGGCGCGCGTATGGGAAGGGCTTGAGCGAGGCCAACGCTTTATCGAGGGATTTCTGGTGCCCGATTTTGCATCACGCTGGGGCGATATCGTGATCGGCATGCAGGAAAGTCTGACCATGACGGTGACGTCAACGGTGGTCGGGATCCTGATTTCGGTACCGATCGGCATCGGGGCCGCGCGCAATATTGCGCCGCCCCCTGTATATGCGATC
>JBBDJF010000014.1:0-45717 GCA_040880045.1 Sneathiella sp. | reverse complement strand
GTTGTTTCGACGATCCCCCCTCATCCGACCGGGCTGAGCCACGAGGACACAAGAACGACATTGCTCCAATTGACTCGTGCGGTTGGCTTTCAGGGCAGGGTCGCTGTCACGTCTCACAACAAACCGGATACGGAAGACCTTTTGGCTTCCGGCGCTGATTTTGCGCTGGAACCGTTTCAGGATGCAGCTGACCGAGCGGTAGAGCTACTTTGCGGTGGCGAAGAAATGGAGCGCACCGCCATACCCGAAATTGACGCGGACCAGAAAACAGGGGCATAGCCGGTACGATGTTTACCTCGGACGCGGATAGTCAATCTTAGAACAAACGATTACGCAAAACACTCTTAAATCACGACGCTTATCAGTATTATCAAAAGCGCTATAGGATAACGGCTGCCGGATTAATCATCCTAGATGCCTGGTCCGGCATTCTCATAAGGCTCCCGTAGACTGCACGAGAATCCCGATAATTGTCACCGGGACAAGAAATCGTATCAGCCATAACCAGATATATCCTGTTCGGCTGTTATCGAGCCCGGATTCTGAAAGAGCAAGGGTTTGCTCCAGTCGCCAGCCAACAAACAGTGCCGTGCCGATCCCTATGATTGGCAGCATGAAATTTGAAACACCATAGTCGATGCTGTCCAGAATCCCGTAGGAACCAATCCGAACGTCGTTCAGCACACCGTACGTCAGCGCCGACGGTATACCAAGAAGGAATATGGCTACACCCGTGACGGCGGTGGCGCGCCAACGCCGCACTTGCAGGCGATGCATCACGACAGATACCGGAATTTCGAGCAGCGCGACCATTGAAGTAATGGCGGCGGTAGCAAGTAATAAAAAGAAAATACTGCCGATGATATCTCCGGCTGGCATCTTGAGAAAAATTTGCGGTAGCGTAATAAAAGCAAGTTCGGGCCCGGCGGCAGGATTGCCACCTAACGCAAAAACTGCAGGAAAAATGGCCAACCCGGCAATTATCGCAAACAAGGTATCTCCAACAGCAATAACGACGGCAGATCCGGGAGCGGAAAATGTCCGGGGCATATAGCTTCCGTAGGTAATGAAAAACGCCATCCCGACCCCCAGAGAAAAAAAGGCCTGGCCCAGTGCCGCAATATACATCCCGGGATCCTGCAAAACCGACCAGTCGGGTGAAAACAGAAAACTGACACCTGCAGCCGATCCGGGCAGGGACAACGCATAGCCTGCCAGCAAAATGATAATGCCGGCAAGAAATGGCACGAGGATACGGTTGATACGTTCAATTCCCTGCCGTACGCCGCCGGCCACGACAAACATTGCAATCGCCAGTGTTGCAGCTTGCCAGATTATCGGCTCCCCGAGATCGGCAATGAAAAGCTGAAAGTAACCGCCGTAATCTGATCCGCTGGCACGCCAAAGATCGCCGGTTGCTGCTCCGACAAAGTACTTTAACGCCCAGCCTGCAATGACCGCATAGTAGCTAAGCAACAGCGCGGCGGCGATTACCCCGAGCCAACCGACCACCTCCCATCGACCAGGTTTGCTTCCCGCTTCAAATGCCTTAACCGCATCTCCTTGTGCCTGGCGACCAATGGTCAGTTCGGCAACCATCAGGGGTATGCCAATCAGCAGGACGCAAGCCAGATACACGAACAGGAATACAGCACCGCCATTTTCTCCGGCGACATAGGAAAACCGCCAGAGGTTACCTATTCCTACCGCTCCACCAATGGAGGCAAGAACAAATCCGTATCGACTGGCCCATTGTTCTCGTGGCACGCTGAACTCCTCCCGTTTTTATCATTAATGTGAACAATTCCTGTGACCGAACACCGTTTCAGAATTACATATAAAAGTCACGCCTCAACAATGTCCTTCTGACGGAATGTAAAGTTGACTCCATTAGGAATAATGAATATCCCCTGAATAACCGATTGACCGGTCCGGAAAACGGCATTACGTTTTCTATACTCCGCCGAGAGGGCGGTGTCACTGCCCGGATGTTAGTTCCGCTGTTTTTCCTGGGCCAAGGGAGTTAGATCCCGCCCGTCCGGACGTTCCCCGGTTTGTGCGCGGGGCTCGCGTGGCGGCATCGCCCGCCGCGAACGAACAGGAAAGGAGACTTTCATGACGCGTAACCTTGCTTATGCATCGCTTGCCGCGATGTTTTTCGGAGCTGCAACCGTCACGCCGGCGTCGGCGGCAATCCAAATCCCCGATTGTGAGGCGATCGTTAACTGGGCCGCACAAGCCTTTCCGGAGGATGAAGCGACGTTGATGCGCAACGCCCAGCCGTTCCACAGCGGCGTCTGGCTGCTCTCGGGGTTCAAGGACGAGCATTGGATACCGGTGTTCGGCGCACCGTTCCCCGAAACCACAGCGACCGAGTTCGCGACGTTCCTGACGACCGCGGAAGCCTGTCGGCGGGAGCGGCGGTCCGAGCTGCAGAGCTTGCCAAATAATCATCCGCGACGTGTCGCCCTTATCGCCGCCGATACCTACCTGCTGCGTTCTGCCCTCGCCCAGCGGCAGGTCACCCCGCAAACCGCCGCGCCCATGCTGGCGCGTCACAAGGCTGCCTACTCGTCATACAGCGACGCGATCGCGGCGCGCGACGCGCAACGCAGCGCGCTGAAAGACCTGCCGCCGACGATGGAGAGCTTCGCGACCCTGGAGGCGATGAAGAAGGAACCGAAACTGGCGGGCCTGGGGCCGGCGCGGGCGCAGCATATGCAACTCGTGGATGCCGCCACGCTCGACCTCGCTGATGCGATGGTCATGGCGGCGGCCGGGGAGATGGAGAATTTCCCCGAAAGCCTCGACGGGTTGCGCGACCTGATCGCCTACCGGGCGACGGCGCGGACAGAGCTCAGCAAGTTGAAGAGCCGGAAGGTGCAGGACTTCCTGACCATTGAGGCGGAGCGGACCAATGCCCTGGCCGCGGCAGCGTTGCCGGGGTTCGTCGCTGAGCTGCAGGCGGCGCCGGCCAGCGCCGAAGGCAAGGCGACGGTGCAGGCGGCCGTCAACAGCCTGTTCCCGCAACAGCCGCTGCCGCGCAATATCCGCGCTTACCGCAAGGCGGTGACGAAACGGCTGACCGAGATCGACGCGGAGATAAAGACCGTCGCCTGCAACAACACCCTGGCCGAGCACGGCTTGAGCGGTGACGCCGACACGCCCATGCTCGGGCCGGGAGGCGAATCCAGCCTCGGCGCTTTCGTTTGCGCGCTCACCGACGAGGGCCTCGCCTTTGGCGAGTACAAGGAGCCGGGGTTCTTCGGCAGCACCCACGAGCTGGTCATGCAGATACCGTCGGGTCCCTCCCTGGTCTTCGAGATGAAGCTGGTGGAGGCCATCAAGGGACGGCCGGACATGCTGGTCGGCACCCGCATGAAAGACCCGACCCGGACGCAGGACCTGACCGTGGCGGCTTGGCAGGAACTGGTTGCGGAGATGACCGGCTACACGCCGCCGGGCATCACCGGGGAGGAACTGCTGCCGGCCGCACAGGCCAAGCTCGACAGCACACCGCAGGGGTGCGTGACGACGGTCTATACCCAGAGTGTGACCGCCTTCCCGGTCGCTCTGCAGGCGGGGGCGCTGGACCGGGACACGATCGGGCGGTTCGCGCTGCTCGGCGATCTCAGCCTGATTAATATTGAAGAGCGGCCGAGCGAGAACCGCTCCTACAGAAACTACCGCTATACCTTGACTGCGATGGCCGAGCCCTACTTCAAGGGTGAGCACGGCCTGTGTTTCGCCAAGCTCGTGGCCGAGGACATCAGCGATATCTCGAAACCGGTCAAGCGCGACGGCCACACCTACGTGACCGGCATTCTGGAGATATCCCCCGAACTGCCCGAATTCGCCCTCGATCCGCGGTTCGCACAGGCGGTGGACGGACCAATTCGCAACCTGATCAATGCGATGAAGACTGGCCAGGCCATGCAGACCAAGGTCGCCTTCGTCCAGACCGATGCGGGCTGGAAAGCGGCGGATTAAACATGGTCCATTCTGGATACATAGGTTTACGTTTATATTGGAGACATGGGTAGCAGTTTTGGGCCGAGCGGGATTTTGTTTGTCTTATACCAATGCTAAGTGGCATTCATTCCCCTCTCAAGCCATTTTCTTCTGACAAACTCGAGTACGGCACTTCGAGCACCTTAAAGAGATAAGGCGTTCAGTGAAGCAGTTTCGATGGCGTGTTGACAGCGATGACACTCACTTATTTACAACTCCATTTCTGTGACATAGGCGCTGACCGGGAACAGTCTGAAAGTTTCATCGGTAGTTTATGAACAGGCCTCAAGTTTTAAGGATACTAACCTTGTTTCTTACCCCTAGAACATGCCACGCAATCCACAGTATAAGGTTCCATGCCTTTTCCAGAAAATTCTGGCCCCAAGCCCCACAGATCAAGTCGATTGCTCCTAGGACTTCTAACCCGGATCGATAACGGTAACGTTGAGTTTTAACTGCACCTAATAGGTGAAAAATTCCTCGACCTAAATGCTGGCACATCCGGAGCTGACTAGGGCCTCATATATGCCCTCAAAGCTCCCAGGGAGTCACGGAGGGGCTCCTGCCTCACCTTCGGGCATTATAAGGAGACCAAACTAACCCCAAAACGCGTCAGGAGGGCTCTGTAGGCGTTTATACGATATTGCCTCTCCCCAGTCTTGCTTGAGACCCGCAATTCGCGTCTGCATCTTGAGATGCCTATGTTCCTTTTATCACCCTCGGCAGCAAAATGTCAGTGATGGAACGTTTTGGTTGTAAATTCTGATTATGATCATCTCGGTCTTTTATCAGGAGATTTTCAGAATATAGCTCTTTTCACCCTTCTTTTCGAAAATGATCGTATAACCTTCATTGTTAGCGACAACTACCGCATTTGCAAGGTTAATTCCTTTGCGGAGCGCTTCCGAATACGTCTCTGTATGTAAGCTTTCCTGAAGGTGATCAAGGGCTTTTATTTGATCTCCGGTAAACCGGAAATTCAATTGCTTGCGGAACATATCATTATCCCTCTATGAGTTTCTGCATTACGCCTGACCGTAAAGCTCACATAGCTTCAATATAACAGGTAAATCCAATTATGTAACTCATACCTCTCTTGTAATATGCTCGATACTTAACCTGTTCTAATGAAAACAACATCTTTAGACATATACAGCAGTATAAAATATAGGCGATGTACCGAAGTCGGGCCTGCACCGCATCGGGGACCTTACATCATATGTCAGACCTGTAATCAGGGCACAATGCGTCTCAATGTGTATATGATACTCCGAAGTGGAAATGTATTGCAGCAAGCCCCGCAGATCAAATCGATTGCTCCTAGGACTTCAGTATGGAAGCGACGAGGATCTCATATTCGCTCTAAAAGCCCCAGGGAGTCGCTCAGAGTCACTTGCGGCGACCTTGGCTGCCCTAGGACCAAAACTGCCCTAGTGCCTGCCGGCAAGACTCTCTGGGCGTTTTCACAATAGGGCTTCTGTGAAGGCTGTGTTGACGCTTTTGTTCCCCTTCTTTCGAGACGTACATTCCTTTTAATCTCGAAAAACAAATATATTCGATATACCGATAGTCGGCTTGCATCGCACCAGGTGACAGAAATCATATTATCAAAAAAAGATACTAACACCTATCTGACCCAAAATCTCGGGGCAAGGTCAAGCGAGAGCTTAAGGGCTTAATGTTCCAGCAACCAATCTTCAAAAGGCTCAGGTTTTCAAGGATTATAGATGACCTGCTCCCCAGAAATGTCTTCGATTTTAGGTTAGAATCCGTTTTTTGACAGAAGGAGACGGATGATGAAGCGCAGCAGGTTTTCAGAAGAACAGATTATCGGGATATTGAAGGAGCATCAGGCGGGTGTATCTGCGGTTGATCTCTGCCGCAAATACGGGTTCAGCGATGCCACGTTTTACAAATGGCGCTCCAAGTATGGTGGTATGGAAGTGTCGGAGGCCCGGCGGTTGAAGTCCCTCGAGGAAGAGAACCGCAAGCTGAAGAAACTACTGGCCGAACAGGTGCTGGATAACTCGACGTTAAAGGAAATGCTTGGAAAAAACTTCTGAGGCCTGGTTCAAGGAGAAAGGCCGTGGACTGGGCCATCAGTGAAAGGCGTCACTCTCAGCGTAGAGCCTGTGCTCTGGCTGGGATTGACCCGAAGGTTTACCGCTACCGTTCGAAGCGGCCAGATGATGCCGTCATACGCAAGCGATTGCGTGAACTGGCGTCGATGCGCCGTCGGTTCGGCTATCGTCGTCTGCATATCTTGCTCAGGCGTGAGGGTGTTGAGATGAACCGGAAGAAGCTCTACCGGCTTTACAAGGAGGAGCGTCTGACGGTGCGCAAGCGCGGTGGCCGCAAACGGGCGCTGGGGACACGCAGGCCCATGACCATTCCTCAAGCGTCGAACCAACGGTGGTCACTGGATTTTGTCTCTGACAGCCTTGTTGACTGTCGGCGCTTCCGTATTCTGTGCGTCATCGACGACTTCAGTCGGGAATGTCTGGCGACGGTGGTCGATAACTCAATCTCCGGCATCCGCGTCGGGCGGGAACTGGACCGGATCGCCGAGACCCGGGGGTATCCACATATGATCGTCAGTGACAATGGAACCGAGCTGACATCAAACGCCATTCTGAAATGGAGCCAGGACGCTCAAGTCGCGTGGCACTATATTCAACCCGGCAAGCCCATGCAGAACGGATTTGTGGAAAGCTTCAATGGGCGCTTGCGCAACGAGTGTCTGAATGAGCACTTGTTCACCAGCTACAACCATGCCAGACAGATCATTGACGACTGGCGCAGGGACTACAATAATACGCGACCGCATTCGAGCCTAAATGGGCTCACACCGAAGGAGTTTGCAGCCCGGTCCAAACAGGACCATAACCAGAACAGATTCTACTTATGAATGAGGGTAAGTTGGGGAGCAGGTCAGAACGGCAGCTAGAAATGAGAACCAAAGGTGTCTACTAGGTGTTTAGTCCCATAAATTCCAAATCAGCAAATGTGGCAACGGGGAAATTTGCAATTAACGCCATTAATCAAGGACTTGCAAAAATCACTGGCGAACTGGTCTTGCGAACGCTACTCTCTTCGTAAGCCGCACCTGCCTCGGAGGACGCGCTGACAATCGGTCAAGTCGTTACTGCGGACAACTTGGGAACGGGCAGCAACCGTATGAAAGAGCCTCCAACCATTTGCTATTATATTATATACAGCTATAGCCTTGCCTGAAGCCGGAAAAGAAAATGGAGATCCGGTACGGCCGCTTATCTTCCTCCTCCCACATCTTGCGCTTCTGCTTGCAGTAATGCTTCTTGGGCTCTCATTTGTCGGAGTGCGGGCCATTATGATGGATCAGGATGCAGCGGCATCCCTTGGCTTTTTGCGTTACGGAATAGCATCTCTGATGTTGCTTCCGTTCCTGTGGCGGCGCAGGGTTGTCATGCCTCCGCTGAATATTGTGGCGATCGTCGCGCTTCTTGGTATCCTGCAATTCGGCCTGTTTCATCTTTTTGTCAATACGGCGCTGGAAGAAATACCAGCCTCGCGCGGTGCCGTGATTTTCGCCCTTATTCCGATCATGACCATGCTGATTGCCGCTATGGCTGGACGCGATACTCTGAACGGCATCAAGCTATTCGCAGCAATCCTTTCTATCGTGGGTGTTGCGCTTGCCATCGGGGAGAAAGCCTTTGCGACGGAGAATGTCTCTGTCGGCTGGACGGGGGAACTCCTCTTCTTCATGGCCGTCTGTTGCGGCGCTACTTACAACGCCTTCGCCAGCCGCCTGATGCAGAATCGCTCTGTCTTGCTGCTCACAATAATAGGGATGAGCGCGGGAACATTGGCCATTTTTCCCTTTGCCCTTGGTGAGGGACTTGTCGATGCCGCTCTGGGCTATGATAGAGAGGACTGGTTCTGGATACTCTATCTTGCGGGCCCAGCGGCCGCGTTCAGTCTCTTTCTTTTTAATTGGGGATTGCAGCAACTTTCCCCCTCACAAGCAGCCATCTATGTCCCGATTGCCCCGATTATGGCGGCAGCCTTTGGCGCCCTGATACTGGATGAGCATCTTTCCAGCCTTTTTCTCGTCGGCCTTGGTTGTGCGGTTAGCGGACCGATTATTCTTAACTGGAGACGACGATAAGATCTATCTGTCACACGGAATGTCATAAAAGTGAATACATTCGGCCCCTATAAACCGATAAGCTTAATTCCTTCAAAAAGGGAAAATAATGATTGATAATCGGCTGATAAAACTCTTCATCCACGCATTCTTTGTCGTGGCACTGGTCGAGGCCAGCAGTTCTGCCTATGCCGCAGAAGCAGTCTCGCTTGGACCACGCCCGCTATTCCTGGTAGACGACATGGCGCCAAGCGAATTGAAGGAGACGCTTCAGCAATGCCAGGCGGGGCCGTTCACAAAATCCGATTTTTCCATCGGACATCGCGGTGCAGCCCTGCAATTCCCGGAGCATACGAAAGAAAGCTACCTCGCGGCGGCGCGTATGGGTGCCGGGATTATCGAATGCGACGCAACCTTTACCAAGGACAAGGCGCTGGTATGTCGTCATTCCCAATGCGACTTGCATCTGACAACAGATATTCTGACCCGCCCTGACCTTGCGGCCAAATGCTCTGTTCCTTTCACTCCGGCCGATGGTAATGGGACCAAGGCAACCGCGAAATGCTGCACGTCCGACCTGACCCTAGCGGAATTCAAGTCCTTGCGCGGCAAGATGGACGGAGCCAACCCATCCGCCGAGACTGTGGCCGAATATCTGAGAGGAACGTCGAGCTGGCGCACTGATCTTTATGCGTCCACCGGTACATTGATGACCCATAAGGAGAGTATCGAGCTGATCAACAGCCTCGGTCTTAAATTTACACCGGAGCTTAAATCCGCCGATGTTTCCATGCCATATGATGGCGATTACAGCCAACAGGAATATGCAAAGGCCCTGATTGCGGAATACAAGGCCGCCGAAATTGCACCTGAGCGTGTTTTTCCGCAATCGTTTAATCTGGACGATGTCCTTTACTGGATCAGGAATGAGCCGGATTTCGGGGCGCAAGCCATTTATCTCGATGGTCGCTATAGCGGCAACAATATCAATCCGGACAATCCCGCCACCTTTTCCCCGACCATGCAGGAATTACGCGATCAAGGCGTTCAGTATATCGCGCCGCCGATCTGGATGCTTCTTACACTTGATGAGTCCGGCAAGATAATTCCCTCCGCCTATGCGAGGGAGGCAAAAAAGGCGGGTCTCAATATCATCACATGGACGCTGGAACGCTCCGGTTCGCTTGCCGATGGCGGCGGCTGGTACTATCGCAGTATCAAGGACGCCATCGATAACGAAGGCGATACGATGACCGTCCTTGATGTGCTGGCTAAAGATGTTGGCGTCAAGGGTGTCTTTTCGGACTGGCCCGCGACAACAACTTTTTATGCGAACTGTATGGGACTCGATTAAGCCTCGTTCGCGGCGAGCAGTTTGGTATTACCGCCTGAAGCCGTGGTATCAATACTTAGCGCCCGCTCTACCACCATGTAGTCCCAGCTATGCTCCCCGATAATAAGCGGGATGATTGCGCCCTCACGTGCTGCGATAGCTCGGCGATAGCTGGCAAAATCGTAATCGTCGGCCGAAAGAACAACAGCCTGGAGGGAGGGAAGAGATTTAACAAGTGACGGAGACAATGGACCGGGCAACGAAGCAACCAGGCCCTTCGGAAATTTGGCTTTCCCGAACGCGTCAATAAAGTCCGCCGCCTCATGCGGCGCGTCAGCAAGCAGCACGGTGTTACCAGTCAACAATGCCTGCGTTGCCAGCAATAACGCATTTTTACCCGCGCAGAGCATAATCCCTCTTCCGTGCAGGGTAAGCCGATTGCTTTCCCCTGTGGGGCCGATCAGGTCTTTGGGAAGTGGATCATAGCTATTTGCACTTTCAAGTGCCAACGTCATGGCTGACCCGGCTTTCCCGTCAAGTTTATCTGCAATCTTCCGAAGCAGGGAAAGGCGGTCATCCTGACGGTCCCACTTTAATTGCGCCTGACGAGCCGCCATGACAAGCGCGCGCATTTCTTCTGAGACCGTTACGCTGTCAGATACGTCAGTGGACATTACGTTCGGCGGCATTTTGCTTCCGTCTTTCTTCATGAATCGACGCAAATAAAGCGGGCCACCCGCTTTTGGACCTGTGCCGGATAGTCCTTCCCCACCAAAGGGCTGCACACCGACAACCGCCCCGATCTGGTTGCGATTAACATAAAGGTTGCCCACATGAGCCAGATCGCAAACATCCTGGACTCGTGTGTCAACACGTGTATGCAGGCCAAGGGTCAAGCCATAGCCGGTCGCATTGATTTTCTCGACCACCTTATTGACCTCGTGAGCCTTGAACGTCGCGATATGGAGGACGGGACCAAAAATCTCACTGTCCAGTTCGCTTATATCCCCTATGCGATAAACCGCGGGACTGACAAAGCAGCCTTTGCTGCTTCCCTTTGGTAGCGGGAGCTTCCGGATCAGCTTTCCCTCCGCGTCAAGCGCCTCGCAATGCGCTTCGATCATTGATTTCGCTTCTTCATCGATAACCGGGCCAACATCGACAGAAATATCCCACGGATTTCCTATCTTCAGTTCCGCCATCGCTCCGCCGAGCATTTTAATCACTTTATCCGCGACATCTTCCTGCACATACAGCACGCGCAGCGCCGAGCATCGCTGGCCAGCCGACTGAAAAGCCGAGGCGACTATATCTCGCACCGCTTGTTCTGGCAGCGCACTGGAATCGACGATCATCGCGTTGAGACCGCCGGTCTCCGCAATCAATGGCGCTTCCGGATCGGCATTTTCAGCCATTGCGCGGGCGATCCGTTGCGCCGTTTCGGTCGACCCCGTGAAGCAAACGCCCTGAATCCGCGGATCGGAAACAAGCGCAGCGCCGACGACCGCGCCATCTCCTGGCAGAAATTGCAGGACATCGCCCGGAATGCCTGCCTCAAGCATCAACTCAACAGCTTTCGCAGCAATTAACGGAGTTTGCTCCGCTGGCTTTGCAATCACGCTATTGCCCGCAACCAGCGCCGCCACAACCTGGCCCGTGAAAATCGCAAGGGGGAAATTCCATGGCGAGATACAAATGAAAAGGCCTCGTCCAACAAGATCACCATTTATCGCCTCCTCGCGCGCGCGCAGCGCGTAATAACGACAGAAATCTGCGGCCTCCCGCACCTCGGCGATACCGTCCATAAGCGATTTTCCGGCTTCACGACTGAGGAGTGCTATCAGCTCAACACGATGCGTCTCATAAAGATCTGCGATGCGCTCCAATATCTCCGCCCGCTCATTAGCCGGTGTCTTTCGCCAGCCGTCTGCACTCGAAACCGCAACGGTGATGGCCTTGCCAACATCATCCGCTGTCGCATCTGCACATTCCCCGACAACATCGGAGAAAAGCGATGGATTTTTTACATCATGTCGGTCGCCCGCAACTTCCTTTCCGTCGATCCGGGGCACTGCCCGCCATTGGTGAGTTTTGAACTCGCTTCGCGCCTTGTCAAAATCAGCGAGGGTCGCCGGATTCGGGAAGTTGATACCAGATGAATTTGGACGCGCTTCTCCATAGATTGCGCTTGGTTTTGGTATCTTGCTGTTCGCGATCGTTGGGTAGTCCAAAATCGCCGCGACTGGATCCCGTACCACCTGTTTCGGCGGCACTTTTTCGTCGAGCACCTGATTGACGAAGGAGCTGTTCGCGCCATTCTCCAGCAGTCGCCGCACCAGATAAGCAAGCAAGTCCTCATGCACGCCAACCGGCGCGTAAATCCGGCAGCGGTTCCTGTACTGCGTCATCACAAGATCATGCAATCCCTCTCCCATGCCATGGAGACGCTGGAATTCAAAATCGTCACTTCCCCGCGCCATTTCCAGTATCGCGGCGATGGAATGGGCATTATGGGTGGCGAATTGCGGGTAGATATGATCGGTCATGGAGAGAAGCTTTTTCGCACAGGCAAGATAACTTACATCCGTTGCGGCCTTGCGGGTGAAAACCGGATATCCATCGTAACCCATAACCTGGGCGAGCTTGATTTCCGTATCCCAATAGGCCCCTTTTACGAGCCGCACCATAATCTTGCGATCCAGCTTTCTGGAAAGCGCGTAGAGCCAGTCGAGCGTATAGGCAGCGCGCGGACCATATGCCTGCACGACAACCCCAAAGCCATTCCACCCTTTCAAATCCGGGTTTGAAAGGACAGCTTCAATAATATCGAGGGAGAGATCGAGACGATCTGCTTCCTCCGCATCGATATTAAACCCCATGTCCGCATTTTTGGCCTGAAAAACGAGGGACGAAAGGCGTGGCACCAATTCATCCAGAACGCGGCTTTTCTGGGTATATTCATAGCGCGGATGCAACGCAGATAGCTTGACTGAAATACCGGGGTTACTGCGGATATCGCCATTGCGGCTACGCTCCGAGATGCCGGAGATCGCCTTGGCATAGGCCATGAAGTAACGCTGTGCATCCTCAGCCGTTCGTGCGGCCTCACCCAGCATGTCATAGGAATAGCTGTATCCCTTTTTCTCCATGCCACGGGCGCGGTCCATTGCCTCGTTGATATTACGCCCGAGAACGAACTGATGGCCCAGAACCTTCATCGACTGACTGACGGCGGTGCGGATAACCGGTTCTCCCACCCGCCTCACCAGCTTGCGGAGTTGTCCCACCACATCCAGCGTCCCATCGCCAAGTGGATGCACAACCTTTCCCGTCAACATCAACCCCCAAGTCGAGGCATTCACCAACGGGGAAGAGGAATGACCGAGATGCTTGCTCCAGTCTGCGGGGGCAATCTTGTCGCTGATCAGCGCATCCATGGTGATTTCATCGGGCACCCGCAACAACGCCTCGGCGAGACACATCAATGCGACGCCCTCTTCCGTTGTCAGGCCGTATTCGCCCAGAAATGTTTCCATCACACCGGGGTTGTCAGCACGACGAAGATCCTCAACAAGGCCCGCGGCCTTATCAACGATGTCTTGCCGCGTGGCGTCAGGCAAGTCGAGAGCCTCAATCAGCTTTTTAACCGCTGCCGCTTCATCCGTAATGTAGTGATTGCGGATTTCGGCACGAAGTTTTGGCAAACTCTTCTCTGTCATTGCAGACCTCGTCAAAAGGACATAATTGGAGCCTCATTTCGCTCCATAATACCCTCTTTAACGTAGGCTTTCAGACCAAATAATGATTTCAAATCTGCCTTGAAGATCAAAATTCCTAATTTAAAGTTCCTTTTCTCCTGCATAAGCAGGAATTTTAAGGATATTAGCCTATCCAGAATGTTACGGACGAACCTTGAAGCTCGATACCCCTGTTGTTCTCAGCGGCGCTGCCATATCCGCGAAATCACAAAGGATTTTGCGGGTATCTCGCGGATCAATAATCTCCTCAATCAGGAACCGTTCAGCAGAGCGGAAGGGTGAACGAAGACGATTTAACCTCTCCTCAATCTCATCCAGCTTTGCCTTTGGATCATCGGAAGCCTCCAATTCGGATTTATAGGCTGCCTCCAGCCCACCGGCGATGGGTAAGGATCCCCAATCCCCGGACGGCCAGGCATAGCGAAGATTGAAACGACCGGAGTTCATATGAGCTGCGCCCGCAACGCCATAGGTCTTTCGCACCAGTATGGCACACCACGGAACGGTCGCCTGGGCGATGGCGGCCATTGCCCGCACACCATGGCGGATCGTCGCTTCATCTTCAGCCTTCCGGCCCACGAGGAAGCCTGGAATATCGACAAGATGCGCAACCGGCAAATGGAAAGTCTGCGCCAGGTCGACAAAGCGCAATACCTTTTGCGCAGCGTTCGCTGTCCAGGCACCGCCGTAATGATAAGGGTCGCTGGCCATGATCGCGACGGGCCAGCCATCAAGACGTGCAAATCCGGTAATGACAGAGCGCCCCCATTTCTTGCCGATTTCGAAGAAGCTGTCCTTATCAACCGTCGCCTCGATAATTTTGCGCATTTTGTAGACTTTGCGCGCATCACGCGGTATTGCGTCGATCAGCCATTCCTCACGCCGGTTCGGATCATCATCCGTCTCGACACGTTCCGGCAGTTCAAAGACAGATGGCGGTAGATAAGAGAGGAAACGCCGCACCTTCTCGAACGCTTCCTCTTCCGATTTCGCTTCGTCATCAACCGCACCGTTGCGGGTATGTATGTCGGAACCGCCAAGCTCATTCTTGGTCAGTATTTCACCGGTCCGCGCCACCACCGGCGGTCCGGCAACGAACATCTGGGAAGTTTCCTTGACCATCACGGAATAATGACTGGCCGCAACCCGCGCGGCGCCAAGGCCAGCCGTTGAACCAAGCGCCATCGCAACAACCGGCACTTTCGAGAGGTTATCGATGACAACGTCCCATCCGCGCACCTCCGGAACATAGGTTCGTCCCTCTGTTTCAATTGTTTTGACTGAGCCGCCCCCGCCTGTGCCATCGACAAGGCGTATCAGGGGTAACTGCAGGGAACTTGCCATGTTTTCCACATGGATAAGCTTTTCCCGAATGCCGGCATCATTGGCGCCGCCGCGTACGGTAAAATCATCCCCGGCCACGACAACCCGTTTGCCGTTAATACGGCCACGTCCCGTAATCAGGTTCGCGGGTTGCATATTAACGAGATTGCCTTCCTCATCATATTCCGCCCTGCCGGTTGTCGAGCCAACTTCCTCGAAGGAGCCGTCATCCAGAAATTTATCAATACGGTCACGTACCGTCAGCTTGCCAGCATTCACGTGGCGAGCGACCTTCTCCTCACCGCCCATTTGTTTTGCAAATCTCTGGCGAAGCTTCAGCTCTTCAATCTCTTTTTCCCAACTCATCCGGATGTCCCTTTATTATTGTTATTTTATGGGTTCGGGCCGTAGCGCGAAAGCCCCTGGAGCATTATTATTCTTAGAAACATCAAACCCTTGTATCGGAACGATGTCAACTGCTTCGGCGTTATCGCAAGCCCCTAACTATTCCGGTAAAGGTGTAAAACTGTCATCGCCGGGCACGCTATCGAAGCGGAGTTCCCGCCAGTCATTTTTTGCCTGCTCTATTTTCTCGCGGCTACTGGAAACGAAGTTCCAGTATATAAAGCGAGGCTCTGGCAAGGCATCACCGCCAAAAACGGCAAAGACGGTATCTTTCATCGCGGTCAAGGTAACCATTGGCTTTTTGTCCAATACGGCTAGCGTGCCTGCCTCCACGGAGGCGCCATCAACATCTATTTCGCCTTCGATGACATAAATCGCGGCTTCCTCATAATCCGGGGAGAAGGGAATGGAAACCCCTGCATCCAATCGAATATCCGCGAAAAAAAGGCGACTCAACGTTACGACTGGCGATTTCTCGCCAAACAGGCTTCCCGCAACCAGTCGACCCTGCCATCCTTCGCCGTGCAATTCAGGCAAGGCGGCTTTGGGCGTATGAACAAACGCAGGGTCCGTTTCCTCGTGTTCCTTGGGAAGCGCCACCCACATTTGCAATCCGTGAACGACCTGATCGACGCTGCGCATGGTATCACTGCTTCGTTCCGAATGGACAATACCACGGCCCGCTGTCATCCAGTTGACATCACCTGGACAGATTTCCTGCACAGAACCAAGACTATCACGATGAAGGATTGATCCGTCAAAAAGATAAGTCACGGTTGCAAGGCCGATATGCGGATGAGGCCGAACATCCAATCCCTGCCCCGCTTTAAGGACTGCGGGCCCCATATGGTCGAGGAATACGAATGACCCGACGGAACGGCATTTGGCAACAGGCAACAAACGCCGCACCTCAAATCCACCGATATCCGCAAGCTTCCCTGTAATGCGAAGAACTATACTATCCGCTGTCATCTCTCCATCCCGCCGAAATTATTGTGCCGTCCAGCCCCCGTCGATCGATTGCAGGCTGCCGGTAATATTTTCCGCTGCATCGCTACAGAGGAAGATCGCCAGCGCCGCCACCTGTTCAACGGTCGTGAATTTCTTGGTTGCGGCGGCGGCAAGAAGGACGTCATTGATCACTTGTTCTTCGGTGATGCCGCGCGTTCGCGCGGTATCCGGGATCTGCTTTTCAACCAGCGGCGTCCAGACATATCCAGGGCAGATCGCGTTAACCGTGATATTGTCCCGCGCCACCTCCAGCGCGGCTGTCTTTGTCAGCCCTGCGATACCATGCTTGGCAGCGACATAGGCACTCTTGTTTGGCGACGCAACCAGCGCATGAGCGGAGGCGGTGTTTATAATCCGCCCCCAACCGCGCTTTGTCATCAAGGGAATGGCATGATGCATAGTATGAAATGCGGAGGTGAGATTGATTGCGATGATCGCATCCCATTTTTCCAAAGGAAATTCCGCTATTGGCGAGACATACTGAATACCGGCATTATTGATCAGGATATCGACACCATCAAATTCGGCAACAGCCATATCGAACATCGCGGCAATCTCGTCTGGCTTCGTCATATCTGCCGGATTATACAGGCATTTAACACCAAACTCGCTCTCGAAGGAACTGCGCAGCGCCTCAATCTCCGCCTCGTCACCGAACCCGTTAATAACAAGATGGCACCCTTCTTTTGCAAGAGCCCGGGCATATCCTTCGCCGATCCCGGAAGTTGAACCTGTAATGACCGCTACCTTGTCCTTTAACATGGAGGTTCCTTTTCATGTATCCTGTGGTATGTGTTTAAAGATGTATCCTGTTCCAGACCGTTTACAACGGCCAGAAAAATAAAATAGCCGGTATCGCGACCGCTATAACAAGAATTTCAAGCGGCAGGCCCATTCGCCAATAGTCGCCGAATTTGTAGCCGCCTGGCCCCATGATCAGCGTATTGTTCTTGTGACCGATAGGCGTCAGAAAGGCGCAGGATGCCGCAACGGCAACGACCATCAGAAAGGTATCCGGGTTGACGTTCAGCCGGTTCGCGATATCGAGCGCAATCGGCGCCCCAATGACGGCTGTCGCTGTATTGTTGAGGACATCCGACAAGGTCATGATCACGACCATCAGCACTGTAAGCACCACCACGATCGGCAACCCCGCAGTCAAGTCTACGATCCCGCCGGCGATCAATCCCGTTCCACCCGATTCCTCAAGCGCCATCCCGAGTGGTATCATCGAACCCAGCAATACAATGACGGGCCATTCGATGTGATTATAAACTTCCTGTATAGGCACAATATCAAGCGCGACATAGGCCGCCACGACAATCGCCAGCGCCACGGCCAGATAGAGCCAGCCAAAACTAGCAACCGCGATCGCCACAGCGAAAATGCCCGCCGCCAGTCCGGCGCGGCGGTACTGGGTCACTGAAAGCCCGCGTTCTGCCAGTGGCAATACGCCCAGCCACTTAGCAACTTCGGGCACCCGGTCGACGGGACCCAGCAGAAGCAGGATGTCGCCCGCCTGTATATCAAGCTTGCGGACGCGTTCACGAAACTTCTCACCCTGGCGCGAGACCCCGAGCAATGTGACGCCGTGGCGAACCAATAGACGGAGCGACATGGCGGATCGGCCCTCAATCCGTGCGTAGCGGGGTACCACAAACTCCATCAGTCCCATACCACCGGAGGCAGCCTTTTCATGCCGTTTCTCGCCATCAAATTCCAGCTTCATCGCCCCGCGGAACTGATCAATACTTTTAGCAACCGCATCCACAACCAGCACATCGCCTGCACGGATTTCCGCATTTCTCGCCTGCCCGGCGAGGCGCTTGTTATTGCGGACCAGCCCAACGACGGCGGCGTCGTTTTCATCCGCCAGATCGTCGAGTTCACGAACCAGCATTCCGATCGCAGGTGACTCTTCAGGCACCAGCAATTCCGCAAGATATCCTTCCTGATCAAGTAGATCGACTGCTGGTGCCTTGCTGTCCCTTGAACCCGGAATAAGTCGCCAGCCGATAACGGTAATAAACACAATGCCAACAATCGCGCAGACAAGGCCGACGGGAGCAAAATCGAACATTCCAAAAGGAGCGCCCAGCGCCGCCTCCCGATAGGAGGCGATAATGATATTTGGGGGTGTCCCTATCAGGGTGATCAACCCGCCAAGGATCGTCGCAAAGGCCAGCGGCATCAAGGTGATACGCGGGGATCGTTTGGCTTTGGCGGAAGCCTGCAAATCCACCGGCATCAACATGGCCAGCGCTGCGACATTGTTCATAAAGGCGGAAAAGACGGCACCCAACCCCCCCATCGCTGCGATATGGCTTGAAAGCTTCAGATCAAGCGCCGCCAGCCGGCGCGTAATCAGGTCAATCGCGCCAGAGTTCACCAAACCACGCGACACAACGAGAACAAGCGCGATAATTATCGTCGCCGGATGGCCAAAACCGGAAAAGGCATGTTCTGTCGGGACTAATCCCAGCACCAGCGCAATCACAAGCGCAACAAAGGCCACCAAATCATAACGCCAGCGCCCCCATATCAGAAGGGCAAAGACGACGCCGAATAATGAGAAAAGGAGAATTTGATCAGTCATCATTTACTTTCATCCGAAGCATGAAAAGGATATGAGTATAGATATCAGCTGGATTTTGCGAGCATCGCCGCCATCATCTGATGGAGCAGATTGACCGCTTTTAAAGGCCGGATCATGACCTTGAAGTCCGTTATCCGGCCATCTTCGGCCCAGTGAATGATATCAACGCCATTAATGACTATCCCGTCAATAGTTGTTGTGAACTCCAGCATGGCATCTGTTTCGCCGACAACCTCCCGTACATAGGTAAAATCATCACCGTTCAGGACCTGAAATGCTGCCAGCAGATACATGCTCGTGATAGCCTTTCCACGCTGCGGCGTAAAGACAACCGGACTGTGAAAAATCACATCTTCATGGAGAAGGGCGTCAAGCTTATCCGGATCACCCGTTTTAATGCAGTCATGCCAGGCGGTAATGGTATTTTCGATCATTTTGATCCCTTGTCTTCTGTCGGACCTGATGAGGAAGGGCTGACCATTTCAACACGAATATCGCGTTGTGGGAAGGGTACATTGATGCCTTCATTCTGAAACATCTGCCAAACGCTGACAAGTACTTCGCTGGTCACGTTCCGACAACCTTCTTCAGGATCGGCAATCCAGAACCGCAGCTCCAGGTCGATAGCACTATCCCCGAAACCCCGCATCAAGCACCGGGGCGCAGGATTGCTCAGTACCCGCGACACATCCTTTGCCGCCGCTTCAATCAGCTTTTGGGCTTTCGGGATATCCGTATCATAGGCAACGCCGATCGGGGCGCGAAGCCGCACATTTTTTGAGCTATAGGACCAGTTGATCACCTGCTGGGTAATCAGGTCCTCGTTCGGGATCAGATACTCCATGGCATCCCGGGTAATGATAGAGGCATATCGGGCTCCCATGGTATTGACCCGGCCGTAAGTCTGGCCAACCTCGATCACATCGCCGGGTTTGATACTGCGATCGAGCAGCAGGATAATGCCGCTGATCAGGTTGGAGACGATTTTCTGAAGGCCAAAGCCGATACCGACACCCAGCGCACCGCTGAATACCGCGAAGGCCGTGATATTGATGCCGGAATTGGAGAGAATAACCAATACCGCCACCGAAATCAGCCCGACGCGAACCAGCTTTGCCGTCAGCACCTGAACAGATGGCGTCAATGCCCGCGATTTATGAATACGCCCTTCCAGGAATCGCGACAGCCCGAATGTAAACCAGAAGACGATGATACCAGCCACCAACGCCTTGACGATACCCAGCATGGAAATGCGCGTTTCTCCAAGATTGAAGGCGAGATCTTCGAGAAAAACCAGCGTCGGGGTCAACAGCCCGAGAATATTAAGGGCAGCAACTGTCCAGGCACAAAAGGCCACCAACCTCGCCCATATCTTGTTCTGCGCCAGGCTCGTAACTACGTTGATGATGATCCACGCGACCAGCAGAGAACAGATCGCACTGATGATATGCGATGGCGGACCGACTCCCTGAAAAATTGCAAGAATGACAAATTCAATAACGAGCCAGGTCAACGGCAACGCCAGCGCAGACAAAATTTCAAACAGCCGCGCGAACATTGCGCGGTCAGGCAGATGGTTCTGAAGATTGGCAAGCGCAGCCTGCAGCTGGCGACGCGTGATAATGGCAACGACCAGTCCGCCAACAACGGCCAGAATCTGTGAAATAATATTCACGTCGGACCCGAGAGACACAATCTGCTCAAGCCCCTGGTTTAAAAACTCGCGTATGCTGTCAGCGTTCATTATACGCAAGCTTACCCCGATCGGAACGGAAATCAAACAACTATCCAGCGATAGTCGAAATGATTACCGGTATTTGATCAAAAAGGATGCGAGGGTTTAAACCTATGTGATAAAGTAAAATTTAACTACAAAAATACTGGCCTTTCATCAAATCGGAAAGGGCGCATCTCTTGTCCTTTTTTAGCACCCAAAACACCGTCGGCTCGCCATATCTAGACAGCGATTATTCATGGTTTCGCCTGTGCATTTCCGTCCTGATCTCCCTGATCGGCAGCGCGGGCATGTGGGCGGTCGTTATCGTGTTACCTGCGGTTCAGGAAGAATTTGGCATTGACCGTTCGGCGGCCTCCCTGCCCTATACCACCACCATGATCGGCTTCGCCCTCGGCAACTTCCTGCTGGGCAGGATGGTAGATCGCTTCGGCATTGCCTTTCCGATGATGGCCGCCGCCATGATGCTGGCGGCAGGATTCGCACTTGGGTCGCTTGCCGGTAACATCTGGTTTTTTGCTTTGGTTCAGGGCCTTTTTATCGGTATAGGGTCGGCAATCACTTTCGGGCCATTGATTGCCGACATCTCACACTGGTTTGAACGGCACCGCGGAATTGCCGTCGCCGCCGCTGCCAGCGGCAATTATCTTGCCGGAACGTTCTGGCCGCTCGTTCTGAAGGACGTAATCGCCACTGACGGCTGGCGTGATGCCTATATGCTCGTGGCAATTGCCTCCCTTATCATCATGACACCGATGGCGTTGTTACTGCGTCGACGCCTCCCCCCACAAGTCGTTGATCTCTCACCCATCGCAGGGGCGTCGCCGGTCGTGAAACGGCAGATTGATATCTCGCCGCGCGTCCTGCAAATCATGCTATGCATCGCGGGAATCAGCTGCTGCGTCGCCATGTCGATGCCACAGGTGCATATCGTGGCCTACTGCGCCGATCTGGGATTCGGGGTGACGGCAGGGGCGGAGATGCTATCGATCATGCTTGCCGGCGGGATTGTCAGCCGTTTGCTTTCCGGCTTTCTTGCCGATCATATCGGGGGCGTGCGCACAGTTCTCCTGGGGTCTTTCCTGCAATGTCTTGCGCTCTTTCTATACCTGCCCTTTAACGGACTCGTCTCGCTTTATGTCGTCTCGCTGATCTTCGGGCTATCGCAAGGTGGTATAGTACCAAGTTACGCGATTATCGTACGGGAGTATCTGCCTGCAAAGGAAGCCGGCGAGCGTGTTGGCCTGGTAATCATGATGACCGTGATGGGCATGGCGCTCGGCGGCTGGATGTCTGGCCTTGTATACGACATGACCGGTTCCTATCAGGCCGCCTTTATCAATGGCATTGCATGGAATATGCTGAATATGGGTATTATGGCTCTTTTGCTCTGGAGGACACGGGAAGCAAGCGGGGCACGTGCCTGAGCCCGACCATGTGACAACAGGGGAGGAAATCAATGAAACTGTCAGTCAGCCACCCGGAATCAAGCATAGGGAGTTATCACATTCGGACGATCTCGAACTTATCGAGATTATTTTACCTGCTGATTTTGAAACCCACAATGTGGTAAAGTAAACAATCCGTTTAATATCAGGGTAATTAAACTGCAGCGTGTTCAATATGTTGACGCTATAGTTTTGACAGGAACAGAATGAAGGGCTATGTTTTTTCGGTCAAGTTCAGGATCTGTTGAAAGATAGTTGCTATGATGAATTTGCGACCTGCCTTGCTCGCAATTCTATTCAGCACGGGGCTCGTCACCGCAACGTCGATGGCGGAGGAAGCACCACTTCTCACCCTTGAGGATGCACTGAGCCTGGCCAAGTCCCAAAATCTCCAGCTCAAAAATGCTGACCTGCAGATTGGCGTGGTCGAGGAACAGAAAAAGGCCGTTGAATCCAAGCAGTTTCCGCAACTATCCGCCCATGTTCGCGGCTTGCAAAATTTCGTTGATAACGAATATACTTTCGAACAGGGATCACTTGGAACCGTTGGCGGCTTGCCCGTACCGTCAAGCAATGTGTCTATTGATACAACTAATGGCTTCACAACTCATTATTCACTGACAGCAACGCAACCGCTTGTCAGTCTATACGGGATCGGATTGAATATCGACAAGCTGAAGACAGAGCAGGAAATCGCGCGTCAACAATCCCGCCAGACAGAACAATCCATCACCTTGCAGGTCAAACAGCTTTACTATCAGATACTGAGTGACGAAAGCGCCATTGAAGCGACCAAATCATCGATCCGGTTCAATGAAGAACTCGTCAAAATACTAAAAGACAATGTCGCCCAGAAGACCGAATTGGAATATCAGCTTTTGAACGGAGAAGCACAGCTCGCGTCCACCCGCCATCAGCTATTTGTTCAACAAAACGATATCCTTACAGCCAAGCAGCAGCTCAATGTCTTGCTGGGTCGTGAGATTACAACTCCCTTCCGCGTCAGCCCCGTGAAAGCTAGTCTGTCTGTCTCGTTTCATCCGGATGATGCCGCAAATCAGGCGGTTGCTCGCCGACCGGAAACAATGCAGGCTCGCCTTCAAGTCGAAGCGGCTGAAACCGGGATCAAAATCGAGGAAAGCGCCTATCTGCCAGAGGTTAATCTGGTGGCAAGCTATGGCCGCGCGGAGAACACCACCTTGCTACCGGATGAAAGCATGTATGTCGGCATCATCGCGAAATGGGATTTTTTCACCTGGGGAGGGAATAAGAGCAATGTCGCCGGTTCCCGCCTCGCCTTGAAACAGGCGCTGAACTCCCTCCGTGATAATGAAGACCGGATACGTGCGCAGGTCAGCCAGAATATCCGGGCATTAGACGTGGCTAGAACACTGGTGCCCGTCACGGAAATGGCGAAGAAGGCGGCAGAGGAACAATTGCGGGTGAGTTTCAATCAATATAAAGCGAAAACCATTCTGTTGAGTGATTTGCTGAATGCCCAGGCACAGCTGGAAGAGGCAAACAACAATTATCATCAGGCGCTGCTCGGGGTTTGGAACGCCCGTGCAGCACTTGAGCAGGCTCTGGGGGAAGAATAGATGCCATCGCATTTACTTGCCGCCGTTGGCGTCACGTTAGGATTGTCATTTCTGGTGGCCTGCGATTCAGAGGAAGCGCAAAAAGCAGCGCCGCTGCAACCGGTTCGGGCTGAGGTGCTGGCTCAGGATACCCTAAGCAACGACATTCGCTATAGCGCTAATATCGAGGCCAACACCCAGGTCAATGCAACCTTCAAGATAACCGGTTATGTCACCGAACTGATGCAGATCAAGGGAAGTGATGGGAATGAACGCGCGATTCAGGCTGGCGACGTAGTCATCAAAGGCGACATTCTGGCGACGGTGGATTCCAAGGATGTTCGTGACAACCTGGTTCAGGCGAACAGTCAGGCAGCCGCTGCACAGGCCAATTTGAACAAGGGCAAGCAGGACTATGATCGCGCAACGGCATTGTACAACTCCGGCAGCATGACCGCGCCCGATTATGACAACATGAAGCAAGAATATGAAAATGCTGTTGCGCAGTTGGAAAATGCCAAAGCTGCACAGAAGATAGCAAAAAACAACGTAAATGATTTTGACTTGGTGGCCCCTCTGGGTGGGGTGGTCCTGCAACGCAATGTTGATGTCGGAACACTCGCCAACCCCCAAACCGTTGCCTTCGTTATCGCCGATACAGGGACTGTCAAGGCGGTCTTCGGCGTACCTGACAGCCGGGTTCAATCGCTGAAAATCGGCGATACGCAGACACTGACCACCCAGTCCTATCCGGAAAAGGTTTTTACTGGCAAAATTTCCGAGATTGCTCCTTCTGCCGATACCAACAGCCGGGTTTTCGACGTTAAGATAAATCTTGATAACAAGGATGATCTCCTGAAAGTCGGGATGATTGCTTCGCTCAATTTGCCAAAAGAGGCCGCGAACGCCCATCAGGGCGCCCTTGTCCCGCTTGCGGCCGTCGTCCGTTCCCAAAATGACGCGAACGGCTATGCGGTCTTCGTATTGAAATCCGAAGGATCTGAAACGGTCGCGGCCCTCACGGATGTCGAACTCGGTGATGTACATGGCAACCGGATCACGGTTCTGTCCGGACTGGCGCCAGATGCAAGGGTCGTTGTTAATGGCACGTCTTTTCTCAGGGACGGCCAGCAGGTCGCGGTCATTCCGTGATAAGTTCAGCTAAGGGGATGGGGGAGCCTTGTCGGTGAAGGATATTACGGAAACCCATAATACTGCGCGCTACTTTACTGAAAATCGTCACATTGCCTGGGTGTTGCTGCTCGCTGTCTTCATGTGGGGTATATACGGGTATCTCTCGATGCCGAAGGCCAAGGATCCGGCAATCCAGGTGCGTGTTGCCTCGGTTGTCACAAGCTGGCCGGGCGCTGATGCAACAAAGATCGAGCAACTACTCACCCGCCCGATTGAGGAACAGATTGCTCTCAGTTCGACACTGCACCCAACCAGCCCAACAAAATTTGCCGTCAAATCGCTGACACTTCCCAATCTTTCCATTGTTCAAATTCAGCTTGAAGAAACACTGACCGATACCAAGTCGGCCTTTAACGAGATTGATCTCAATCTGAAAGCACTCAACCTGCCGGAAGGGGCAGGACCAATCCAGTTCAACGACGGATTCGGCGATACAGCCGCGATCCTGATGACAGTCGCGAGCCCGACAGAAAGCCCGGTGGAAATATCGCTCAGGGCCCGTGATATCAAGGCTACCGTTGAGGCCGCACGCAATCAGATATCCGCGGATGCGGCAGCGCGACGCTCCCTTATCGTTGTGATGCCGCGGGATATTGCACTGACGGCGCCTGCGCAGGATATGGATCTTTTCAAGGACTATCTTGTCAATGAAAATGCCGTAACGGATGCTGTATCCCTCAAAGGTGCCGGTTTCATTGGCCTCGATTTTTCAACAGCGCTTAGCGATGGTGAATTGTTGGAATATCTCAATAACTTCCTGCAGGAGAAACTTGCGCAAGTCAGCTTCCATGAAGATGCCTGGCCCGCGATCATCATTGACAATCCGGCCCGGACCGAGACAAAACTGCTCGCGTCCCCCGGCGGCAAATACAGCTATCGGGAACTTGATAATTTCACCAACCTGATAATCCGTAATTTGCAAACCATTCCGCTTGTAACCGTTGTCAACAGTTCCGGCGTCGTGGATGAACGGATTTATATGGAATATTCGCAGGACCTTCTGGCGTCCTACGGGCTAACACCGAGTGATGTCAGCGGCGCGATTGCCGCGCGCAACAGTGATATTTCCGGCGGTGAGTTCTATGCCAGTGGGTCGAATGTATTGGTCGAGCCTGTGGGCAAATATACCAGCCCCGACCAGATAGGCGATACAGCGTTTACCAAATCATCATCCGGCGCACCGGTGTATCTTCGGGATATTGGTGAGGTCGTGCCCGGTTATCAGTCTCCGCCTTCGTTTCTCAATTACTATAACTGGCGGGATGAGGACGGCAAATGGCAACGCGGCAAGGCAATTTCACTTGCCATACAGATGCGCGATGGCGGTCAGATCGGCAAGTTCGGAGAAGCGGTCGATGCGGTTTTGAAGCAGGTAAAACCTCATTTACCGGATAATCTGGTGGTCGAGCGAATTTCAAACCAGCCGTCCCAGGTTGCGGAAAACATCGACCTGTTCATGACGGCCCTGATAGAGGCCATCGTGCTGGTTGTGCTGATTTCTCTTATTGGATTCTGGGAATGGCGCTCGGCATTGCTTATGATGGTATCAATCCCGATCACGCTGGCCATGACCTTTGGCATCATTGATACGCTGGGCATTCAGCTGCAACAGGTTTCCATTGCAACACTGATTATCGCTCTTGGCCTGCTGGTCGACGATCCCGTTGTTGCCGGGGACGCCATAAAACGTGGCCTGGCCGCGAAGGAACCGCGTATCCTGGCAGCATGGCTGGGCCCGACAAGGCTCGCCCATGCCATCATGTTTGCAACTATTACCAATGTGGTTGCCTATTTACCGTTTTTGTTGCTGTCAGGCAATACCGGCGAGTTCCTCTACAGCCTGCCAATTGTGATGACGACAGCGCTTGTCTGCTCCCGACTTGTATCCATGAGCTTCCTCCCGTTCCTGGGATATTATCTCCTTCGGGCTCCGACAAAGCCCGAACGGACAATCGAGGAACGGCGCAGCCAAGGGTTCACCGGTCTTTATTTTCGTGTCGGAAGTTTCCTTATCAATCACCGAAAAAAAGCGTTGCTGGCCTCATTCGCCTTTCTTGCGCTTATCATCCCCCTCAGCAAGGCGTTAAAGACCTCGTTTTTCCCGGATGATGTGCAGTATCTTTTCTATGCCGATATCTTCCTGAGAAACAACGCGACAATCCATGAAACGCAACGGGTTGTTGAAGATTCCGTAAAAATCATTGAAGACGTAGCGGCGCAGTTCGGTGCCAGCCTCGGTCCGAAAGGCGGCGGCGATCCGCTTCAATCAATCACCAGCTTTCTTGGAGGTGGTGCGCCACGCTTCTGGTTTTCCGTAACCCCGCAACTACATCAGCGCAATTATGCCCAGCTGGTCATGCGGGTGGATGACAAGGATCTGACAGCCGAATTGATCCCACCGCTGCAGGAGGCCTTAAGCTCAAAGATTCCCGATGCCGTCATCGATGTGCGTCAACTGCAGACCAACCCTGTTCCTTATCCGGTGGAGATACGACTTGCCGCGAAATCTGCCGTCCGGTCTGAAGGACCGGAATCAGACGCCGAGATTGCTACGCTTCGTCAACTGGCCGGTGAAGTGGTGGAAATCCTTAGCAAGGCGCCGAATGCGGCGCGGCCGCGGGATGACTGGGGCGGAGAATCACTCAGACTCCGGATAAATATCGATGCGGATCGCGCTTTCCTTGCGGGCGTTACAAACCAGAATATCGCGGCCTCTTCCTCTGCGGGTCTGAATGGCAACCAGGTGACAACCCTGCAACGCGGGGACAAGAATATTCCCGTCGTCTCTATCCTGAAGCCATCCGAACGGGCACAGCTTTCGGAACTTGAAAATCTTTATGTCTTTGCGTCGACCAGTAACGCAAAGATTCCACTTGGCCAGATTGCAACCGTGGAATATCAGCTCCATACAGAGAGAATACTGCGCGAAGAGCATTTTCGCTCTGTGAATGTACGCGCCTTTCCTCTAGCAGGCGTCCTTCCGTCTGAAGTAATGGCCGCAATCAAGGACGATCTTGCGGCCTTTGAAGAACGCCTACCTCCGGGATTTTCCATGGAAATCACCGGTGAACAGGCAAATGCTCAGCAAGGATTCAAGCAACTCTCCAAAGTCATGGCAATTTCTATCGGCCTGATTTTCGTGGCGCTGGTATTTCAGTTCAGGAATGCGATTAAACCACTGATCGTACTGGCCACTGTTCCTTATGGCGTGATCGGGGCGTTAATTGCGCTGGCCATCACAGGCAGTCCTTTTGGATTTATGGCCTTTCTCGGGATTGTCGCGTTGATCGGGGTGATTGTCAGCCATATCATTGTCCTTTTCGATTTTATCGAGGAAATGCATGAAAAAGGCGAGCCCTTACGCGAAGCCCTGCTGGATGCCGGCATCGTCCGCTTGCGGCCGGTACTGATAACAGTCGGAGCAACCGTTTTTGGCCTTGGCCCATTAGCACTTCATGGTGGCCCTCTATGGCAACCACTTTGTTATGCCCAGATCGGCGGATTGACCATCGCCACCTTCACTACGCTGTTACTCGTTCCTGTAATCTACTCAATTTTCGTTCTGGATCTGAAAGCCGTAAAATGGGAGGAGTGTAAAACGGCCATCGCGTGAAGCAAAGGAATGACAAAGTCGTAACATTCCCGCTATAGTCTCCAGCAGTAAAATGTGCGGTCCCGGATGCACGGACATACACGAGTTTTTTTACGTAAAGGAAGATTGAAGTTGAGAAGAATTTCAGGCGCCATTATCGGCCTGATGCTAATGAGTATCATTACATCCACTGCACAATCTGCAGAAATCATGCGATGCAGTCATCAGCTTCCACCAGACAATCATATCGCCAAGGTCATTGATCAATGGGCCGCCGAGATTGAAACACTCACGGAGAATGGAGTTGACGTCCAGGTGAATGGTGCAGGCAGCCTGGTTCAGGCGCCAAGGAACGCGGCGGCGGTAAAAGCCGGAGAAATTGAGTGTGCCTTTTCAATGAATAGCGAATGGACGAGCGATCTTCCGTTAATGGATGTCACACTGGAACCATTTGCCCTTCGCAACGTTGAAATTCTTAAGAAATGGAATGACTCTCGGGCGGCAGGCCTGCTGGAGAAAAAAATCAAGGAAATCGGCCTTACCAATGTCGTCTGGCTGTTCACGACATGGCGAACGGCAATTACGTCAAAAGGCAAGCATTTGGTAAAGCCTGAGGACTTTCAGGGCATCCGGATACAGGGTCTTGGCCCCATCTCCAATGCATCATTTGCGGTGATGGGAGCTACGGCTATTGATATGCCCGATAAGGCGACCGTTGAAGCCCTGAAGAACGGAGACCTGGATGCCGGACTTACAAACATTTCAGACGCACTTTCTGCGCGCTATTTCGATGTACAGAACCATGTCACGATCCTTCCGTTACTGACCGTTCTTTACAACGGATATATTAATTCCGGATGGTATGACAGACTGTCAGAGAAAAACCGGAAAGCCATACAGGAAGCAAGCGACAAAGCCGCTCTTTGGGCTATCGAGGCAAGTGAAATCTCGGCAGCCGCGGCACCACGCCTTCTTCAGGAGGAAGGAATGCGTGTTCATATCATGACGCCGCAGGAAGTTGAGGCCCTTAAATCCATCATGCGTCCCGCCTTCACAGAAGCCTTTCTTGCGGCAACAGGGGAAAGCGGCGCAGAACTGATCGAGATTGTCGAGAATATGTAACTGCGAAGCGGGAGGTTCTTTGCATTTGCGTAAAATTGCAAGCATCTTGAGAGAACCTTAACGCCTGCCAAGGCAGTATTCGCCAGACCAACGGCCCATTTTTCAGGGCGGACATTTCAGGAGAAGCGTGATGGTTGGGGATATTTGGCTTCGTCTCACTGAGTATTACGAGAAAATCAAGAGAAGGCCCCTCGCGAAGCTTTTCGATGATGACCCGGCAAGATTCGGGAATTTCTCGCTCAGCCTTGATGATATGCTGCTGGATTTTTCGAAGACGAGTCTGGACAGAGAGGCTCACAATCTGTTGCTGGATCTGGCAAAAATCATACGCTTGGAGGACAAACGCGACGCCATGTTCAACGGCGCCCTCATCAATAAAACCGAGGGTCGCGCCGCGTTGCATACGGCGCTTCGAAATCTGAGTAATAAACCAGTTTATGTAGAAGGCAAGGATGTAATGCCCGGTGTCATGGCAACACGGGCGCGAATGGTCGCATTTGCCGAAGGCATTCGCTCGGGAAACATCACCGCATATGACGGCGCGGCCTTTACGGATGTCGTCAATATCGGAATTGGCGGGTCCGACCTTGGCCCCGCCATGGCCACACGGGCCCTTTCCCCGTATCATGATGGCCCGCGTGTTCACTTCGTGTCCAACATTGACGGTGCGGATATTTCAGATTTATTGAAAACACTGGATCCGAAGAAAACGTTTTTCATCATCGCCTCGAAAACCTTCACAACTATCGAGACGATGACAAACGCCCGGACGGCGAAGACATGGACAGCGAAGGCAATTGGCAATGCCGCCGCCGGGCATTTCGCCGCCGTCTCGACAGCGCTGGAGAAAACCTCCGACTTCGGCATCGATACGGACCGCGTTTTCGGATTTGAAGACTGGGTTGGCGGACGCTATTCCGTCTGGGGCCCTATTGGCCTTTCCCTTATGATTGCTATCGGGAAAGATAATTTTACAGACTTCCTGCAGGGCGCCCATGAAATGGATTGCCATTTTCAATCCGTCCCGCTTGAGAAGAACATTCCCGTAACGCTGGGGTTAATCGGAATTTGGCACAATAATATCTGCGGGTACGACAGCCGCGCTGTGCTGCCCTACGATCAGCGACTTGGCCGCCTGCCTGCGTATCTACAGCAGCTGGATATGGAAAGTAATGGCAAGAGTTTCACATTGGAAGGCGAACCTGTCAGGCAGAAAACCGGTCCCATTGTCTGGGGAGAGCCCGGAACCAATGGTCAACATGCCTTTTATCAGCTCCTCCATCAGGGAAGCCATGTAATTCCTTGCGAGTTCCTTGTCGCCGCGAAATCCCATGAGCCCAAATTACAGCATCATCACAATCTATTGCTCGCCAATTGCCTTGCGCAGTCAGAGGCTCTGATGCGCGGTCGAACTGTTGAACAGGTTATCGAAATACTTCAGGATAAAGGCGCCTCTGATGAACGGGTTAATCAATCCATCCATCAGACATTCCCGGGGAGTCGCCCGTCAACTACCCTGCTCTATCGCAAACTCGACCCCCGTACTCTTGGTCGAATTATTGCGCTTTATGAACATCGGGTTTTTGTCGAAGGGGCGGTCTGGGGGGTGAACAGCTTCGATCAATGGGGGGTTGAACTCGGCAAGGAACTCGCCGCACACTTGCTTCCCATGGTCGAGAATGAGGGTCACAGTGAGTATAAAGGCGGATCAACCTCTGGCTTGCTCGATGCCATTTCCCGCCTTCGCCGGGACTAGACCCTAGTCAAGCAAATGGCAGGATGCCAGATGCCCGCCTCCCCGGTCTTTCAACTCAGGAGAAATACTATGGCATTTCTCGATTGCCACCGGGCAGCGTCCAGCGAAACGGCACCCTTTCGGCAAGTTAATCGGGCTTGGTGGATCACCTGTTAGCGGGACACGCTTCTCGCTGCCGTCACGCGCACGAGCCTTCGGCACCGCAGCAAGGAGAGCTTTTGTATAGGGATGTTGCGGATTTGAGAATAGCGAAATGCGATCAGCCTGCTCGACAATCTGCCCCAGATACATAACTGCGACGTGATCACAAAGATGCTGTACCACCCCAAGATCATGGCTGATAAACAGATAGGTTACGCCAAGGTCCTCCTGCAATCTCCGCATCAAGTTGAGGATTTGTGCCTGAACAGCGACATCGAGTGCAGAAACTGGCTCATCGCAAACGATCAGTTCCGGCCGGGTCGCAAGCGCCCGCGCGAGCCCCACACGTTGTCGCTGACCGCCTGAGAATTGATGGGGAAACAATTTTGCGAGTTCCGGACGAAGGCCGACCTGGACAAAAAGATCATGGACCATCTGGTCACGATCCGCCTCCGCCCCGATTTCCATCAGGTCGAGCGGCTCCCGCACGATATCCCCAACCCGTCGACGCGGATCCAGCGACGAATAAGGGTCCTGAAAAACCATCTGGACCTTGCGTCGTGCCTCCCGAAGCTCGTCTTTTTCAAGCGCGCTTATTTCAGCATCCCCAATCCGGATCGTTCCATCCGTAATCGGCACCAAACGCAGAACGGCAAGTGCGGTCGTCGTTTTACCCGATCCGCTTTCCCCTACGATCCCAAGGGTTTTTCCTTTAGGTACAGAAAAGCTCACCCCATCCACGGCATGAACGACTACGGATTTTCGAAACAGCTTCTTACTGCCAAAATGAACCTTCAAATCCGTGACTTCAAGCAGGATGTCTTCACTCATACCGCCACCACATACTTGATGTTATAACAGGCGACCGCATGGCCCCCATCAATCGCCTCAATAGGCGGACGCTCTTCTTCACATATCTGTGTTTTATAGGGACAACGCGGCGCAAAGGCGCAGCCCTTGCCAAGCTCGGTAAGTGACGGCACAATGCCTTTTATCTCACTTAGATACGGGCGTATTTCCGCCGGATTTTCTACCAGATGCGGGACACAGGCAATCAGCCCCCGAGTATAGGGATGCTGCGGATTGGAGAGAATATCCTCCGTCCGTCCGGTTTCGATAATATGTCCGGCATACATCACCGCGACGCGGTCAGCCAGCTCGGCAATCGCACCCATATCATGGGTAATCATGATAATGGCGGTACCGGTTTCACGCTGCAGGTCTTTCAGGAGATCAAAAATCTGCGCCTGTACTGTGACATCCAGCGCCGTTGTCGGCTCATCGGCAATCAGGATACGTGGCCTGCAAGAAAGCGCCATGGCGATCATCACCCTTTGGCGCATTCCCCCGGAAAGTTCATGCGGATAGGCGCGAGCACGGATTGCCGGTTCCGGTATTCCCACCTTTGTCAGCATTTCCACGGCCCTGTCCCAGGCTTCCGCCTTCGTGACATCTTCATGCAGCAGAACACATTCGGCTATCTGGTCACCGATGCGAAATACCGGATTAAGAGATGTCATCGGCTCCTGAAAGATCATGGAAATGATACCGCCGCGCACCTGACGCAATCGTGCGCTCGATGCCTTCACAAGATCCTCATCTTCCAGCAGGATTGATCCGCTGGATATTTTCCCGGGCGGGCTGGGCACCAATCCCATGACTGAAAGGGCGGTCATACTTTTTCCGCAACCAGACTCCCCGACAATGCCGAGAATTTCCCCGCTTTCAAGTTCAAGCGATATTTCATTAAGCACCCTGGCATTTCCCGCGCGGGTTCTGAAATCCACAATCAGGTCCCTGATGGAGAGGATGGTTGACATCAGCGCTCCCTCAGTTTCGGATTAAAGGCGTCATTCAGTCCATCACCCACCAGACTGAATCCGAGCACGGTCAAAAAAATCATGAAACCCGGCAGCGTCACCACCCACCATCCGTCGAGAATATATTCACGGCCCGCTCCGATCATCAGTCCCCAGCTGAACACATTCGGATCGCCAAGGCCCAGGAAACTAAGACCTGCTTCAAACAGGATGGCGATACCGACGGTCAGGGTCGCAGCGACAATCAGCGGTGCGAGAGCGTTGGGCAGGATTACCCGCCATATAATCCTCTGGTTCCGTGCACCAATGGATCGCGCGGCATTGACATACTCCAGGTTACGAATACGAAGAAATTCCGCACGCGTGAGCCGTGCCGTGGTCGGCCAGCTTACAATCCCAATCGCGAAAGCAATAACGTAAATTGTCGGGGAGAACAGGGTAACGAGGACCATCGCGAAAAGAAGCGCGGGCAGAACCTGGAAAAATTCCGTGATCCGCATAAGGAGTTCATCGACCGCACCGCGATAAAACCCGGCGAACGCGCCTACCAGAATACCGATCGTTATCGTAATAAATCCCGCGACCAACCCCACATAAATTGTGGCGGATCCTCCATGAATTAGACCTGCGAGTATATCCCGGCCAAGATAGTCTGTTCCCAGAGGAGCCTGTTCAGACATCCCCGGCGGCGTCAATGGCGCCCAGACAATCTCGAACGGGTCAACCGTATAGATAAATGGTCCGACAAAGGTAAATAATATGACAAGAATCAGGATCACTATCCCGAGCATTCCAGCCCAGCTTTGACGAAAAGCACGCGCAGCTTCCCTCAACGGACTCTGACTCTGAACAATCTGGATGCCGTTATCCACTGCCGTCATCCTACCCTTCCTTTCGAATACGAGGATCGACCAGTCGATAGACGAAATCCGTGATCAGATTAGCCACAATCACCAGCACCGAAGAGAAAAACAGGATACCGAGAATTGTCGGGTAGTCTCGGGCGAGAATGGCGTCGAATGCGAGAGTGCCTAATCCCGGCCAGCTGAACACCGTTTCCACCAGGACGGCGCCGGAAATTATGCTGCCAAACTGAAGACCCGCGATTGTAACGACTGGCAAAATCGCGTTCCTTAAAGCATGGTGGCCATAGACCCTGATCTCCGCGACACCCTTTGCCCGTGCCGTGCGGATATAATCAGACCCCAGAATTTCAAGCATACTGGCGCGTGTCAGGCGCGCATATTGCGCCAGATAAACTATACCAAGGGTGATGGCTGGCAGGACCAGATGATACAGGATATCTATAACGCGACTGAAAAAGCCGCCGCCTTTTGTAATGTCATACATATTCGCGATAGGGAAAATGGGATAGACCCAGGCAAACAGGATGACCAGCATCATTCCTGTCCAGAATATCGGGGCGGAATAACCAACCACCGAAATAAGCGTCACCAGTCCGCTGACGATCCCTTTGGGTTTATGTGACGCCAATACCCCCAGCAGCGTCCCCACAAGAATTGCGAATAAAAGGGCAGTCGTGACAAGCAGGATAGTCGCTCCGGCCCGGCCCGCCACCAGATCGAGAACCGGCGCGTTATAAAAGAATGATTGACCGAGGTCACCCTGCAACGCCCGCCCTAGATAAACTCCAAGCTGGACATACACCGGCTTATCAAGACCGTAGTTTTCCCGGATATCGGCGAGCATTTCCTCTGTCGCGCCGCCCATCTCTCCGGCGATCACATCGGCTGGATCACCCGGCGCCATATGGATCAGGAGGAAATTCAGAACCAATACGGCCAGAATCAGCAAAAAGGCGTGCAGCAAACGGCGGGCGACCATAAATGCCATCTTCATGACCGGTTCGCCCGCTGCAAGTTGTTCATACGCAACTGCATATTACTTAATATATACCTCATCAAGCGGTGACATTGCGCCCCAGATAGTCAGCGGCGGATTGCCGATTTTCTTACTGTAGGCTGTGTGGTACGGCAATACATTGATAAAGGTGAGCGGCGCGTCATCAACAATAATTTCCTGCGCCTTTTTATAAAGCGCGATCCGCTTTTCCTGATCCAGTTCCGATCCTGCTTCATTCAGCAATTTATCAACTTCTTCATTGCAATAACTCTGCGTATTTGACCAAATCACACCTTTCTTGATGTTGTCACACAGATAGGTGCGGTGAACACCGATAACCGGATCGCCCCAGTTAAAGACAATGTCCATGCTCATATCGAAATCATGCCCGCCAACACGCTTGGCCCAGGTCGGAAAATCTGGAGAGGCGCGGAGTTCAACATCAATACCTACTTTCTTGAGCTGGGATTTCAAATATTCGGCAACCCCCTTCTGAAGCTCGGCTTGTCCCGGGATATAGTCGATCGTCAGCTTAAATCGCGTGTCACCGTCCCTGCGGGCAAAACCGGCATCATCAAGCAGCGCATTCGCCTTATCGAGGTCAACATCATACTTTTCTGCATTTTCGGCGTAGTACGGGCTTCCCGGCACGATAGGTCCGGTCGCCGCCTTTGACTGTCCGGCAAGCAAGGCGTTAATGACAAAATCTCGATCCATGGCGTAGGCGATTGCCTGACGTACCCGCTTGTCTTTCAGATACTGGTTCTCCATATTGAACGCCAGCCAGTTAAGCGGCCCAACGGCTTCATAGCCTTTGTCCGTAACAACCAGATTGTCATTTTTCTTCAGCCGGGCAATATCCTTGGTCGGCGCCAGGAACGGATACATATTGATTTCACCTGTATCCATTGCCAGGGCGACACTCGTCGGATCCTTGTAGTTTTTTATGATAATCTTATCGAGATAAGGCCGCCCTTCCATGAAATAGTCCGGATTCTTTTCCAGAATGATATATTCACCGGCCTTGAACTCAACGAATTTAAAAGGACCGGAACCAACTGGTGCATTATTTGCCGGATGGCTTTTCGGATCCTGCCCATCGCCATAGATATGCTTGGGGATAATCGGCAGAAGCGCGCTTGACATTGCAAGGAAGGCTGCCGGATGCGGCTTTTCGAAATTGATAATAGCAGTGAGTGGATCGGGCGTATCAACACCGGTCACCGGTGCGAACATGGATTTGAAGGGGTGGTTATCCCTTACAGTCTGCAAGGAGAACGCCACATCTTCGGAAGTAATCGGCTCGCCATCATGAAATTTTGCATTGGCCCGAAGTTTCAGAGTAATGCTTTTACCATC
This sequence comes from Sneathiella sp., assembly GCA_040880045.1. GTDB lineage: Bacteria > Pseudomonadota > Alphaproteobacteria > Sneathiellales > Sneathiellaceae > Sneathiella. The sequence goes on along the minus strand of JBBDJF010000014.1, from coordinate 9,544 downwards.
ATCCGATACTTCCCAACTTTCCGCGAGGTACGGATGCGGTTTCCAGTTTTCATCGAAGCGGAGTGGTGTTGCAAAAATCTGAGTTCCCGGCACTGCCGTGGCAATTCCTGACTGCACCGCCGGATTTAGATGTCGCGCCTTTTGCGTCGTTCCAATAACAAGCGTCCCGCCGTTTTTTGGCTCCTCTGCCTGGGTGACAGTAACAGCGCTGACGGTCATCAGCATTGCCGTTGCTGCCGCCATTAATCCTATTTTTCTCAATCCTGCCTCCTGTTGTATGTTATCTCGCATTCAAACTGTTCGCTGCGATTTAGGCTAATTCAGAGGCCTTCTTACGTAAAATATATTTTTACGCTGTTATTAATACATTTTTCCGATGGTCGGCGGCAATCGTCCCCTCTGGCAGAACGGCCCGATTGAAGACGCCGCTATCGCGCAATCTGATACAGGTATCAATAACGACCTGGTCGACCCTGCTCAAATGTGCATCGACGCGGTGAAAGATGCCATATTCGACACTGCGGTGCCCGGGCGTAAGCGGAATGCGAACGATATCCCCCACAGTATACTGCTGCTTTTGCAAGGGCCGAAGATTGAAAATCGAATACCCGAGACCGGCGGCGACCATGCTTCGGACCATCTCGGCCGATTGTGAAGAATAGGCAACCCGGGGTGTCAGGTCATCCTGACTGAAAAGACCAAACATATAGTCTCGGGTTTCATCCAAATCCAGCAGAACCATTGGTTCATGACAAACATCCTTCAGCGACAACATGCTGCGGTCTGCAAACGGATGGTCATGGGGCAAGACAATATGTGGCGGCGCCGGAAATAACGGCACGAAATTAATGGTCGAGGGAAGATTTGCACCAACGCCGATCGCCAGATCGATTTTGCCATCTGCCACATGACGCATATTACTGGCAAGGTCTCCTTCAGTGAAATGGATGGAAATACCCGGATGATTGTCCGCCACAGACTTCGTGATCAAAGGCAGGATAATGGGCGCCGCCGGGGTAAAGCAGCCCATTCGAACGGCCCCCTTGATAGCTTTCGCCTGCTCATCCACTGCTTCCTCGAAGGTAAGATGTGCTTTCAGAAGCTGCCGGGAATTGGACAGGAATACATGGCCAAACTGTGTTACGCTTATCCCCTTAGAGGGAAGCCGCATGAACAGCTTCTTGTTTGTCTGCATTTCAATCGCATCAATGGCCGAAGAAATGGACGAGGCGGAAATATTGAGGGCCTTAGCCGCGCCCGTAATGGAACGGTGACGGGCAGCGACATCAATGTAAGTGAGCTGTTTAAGCGTGTAGCGCATTAATTCCTCTGGTTTTTATAATAATAACCCCAGAATAAACTATTTTTCAGATGTTAGCGGGCGCCTTACACTCCGTCCATCAAAAATAGAAATGAGAGGGACTAAACTTGTCATCGATCACCGTATTCAGCGCAAAGAAGATAATTACCATGAACCCGGCCCGGCCCCATGCCACCCATGTCGCGGTGCGTGAAGGGAAAGTAATTGCCACCGGTACGATCGAAGAGATCAAGGGTTGGGGGGATTTTACCCTTGACGGCAGCTTCGCGGACAAGGTGATCATGCCGGGCTTTATTGAAGGGCATAGTCATCTTATGGCCGGTGTAATCTGGAATTACTGCTATACCGGATATCAGGACCGGATTGATCCGGACGGCAAGCCCTGGCCGGGGGTCAAAACCCTTGACGACGTTCAGGCGCGCCTCAAGGAGGCTGAAGCAAAGCTCGGTCCCGATGAACCACTCGTTGCCTGGGGCTTCGATCCGATTTTCCTGATGGATCGACGGCTTGATAAAAATGATCTGGATATGGTCAGTGCGACCCGCCCGATCGTAGTGATACACTCCAACTTCCATCTGATGACTGCCAATTCAACCGCCCTACGCCTTGCCAACTATGTCGGGGATATGGATATCGACGGTATTGCCATCGGGCCGGACGGTACACCGAGCGGCGAATTACAGGAAATGGCGGCCATGTTCCCGATTATGCGACGGCTTGGCATAAGTTTGCGTGATCTGGGCAAGAAAAAACAAAGCATTGTAGATTTCGGCAAGGTCTGTAACCGTGTAGGCGTGACGACAGCGACGGACCTGATCAATGATCTGCCCGACGAAGACGTCACCGAAATGACAAATGTTACGAACAACGACGATTATCCTATCCGCCTCATGTCACTCCTGAACGCGCTATCACAGCCGGCAGACGAAACCCGGGACCGGGCGCTGGAACTGAGAGGAAAATCAACGGAGAAGCTGCGTCTTGGTTCGGTAAAGATTGTCACCGACGGTTCAATCCAGGGATTTACCGCAAGATTACGCTGGCCCTTCCACTACAATGGCGCTCCGAACGGAATCTGGAATATTGCGCCAGAGCAATTAAACAGCCTTGTTGCAACCCTGCATGAGGCAGGTATCCAGATGCACATTCATACAAATGGTGACGAAGCAATCGAAGCAGCGCTGGACGCGCTGGAGCAAGCCAAGGCAAAGCAAAACCGCCCCGACCTGCTCCATGTATTACAGCACTGCCAGATGGCGGACCGGGCGCAATTCCGCAAAATGAGCCGTCTGGGCGTTGCCGCCAACCTCTTCTCCAACCATATATATTACTTTGGCGACAAGCATTATGAGCTGACAATCGGGCCGGATCGCGCGCTTCGCATGGATGCCTGTCAATCCGCCATCGATTACGGGGTCACCTTCACCATTCATTCGGATGCGCCAGTAACACCAATGGCCCCCTTGTTCACCGCATGGTGTGCCGTTAACCGGTTGACGGAAAGCGGACGGCGGCTCGGCGAGTATGAAAGAATAACCGTGGCTGAGGCCCTGGAAGCAATAACTCTGGGCGCCGCTGCCACGTTGCAGATGGATCACGAGGTCGGCTCTATTGAAGTTGGCAAATGGGCGGACTTTGCAGTTCTCGAAGACGATCCGGAAACAATCGGTGCGGAAAATCTCAAGGACGTTCGAGTTTGGGGCACCGTACTTGCCGGGAAAACACACAAGATTCCATGAAGACACGCGAAAAACCGCTACCGATGACCGTTCTTTCAGGCTTTCTAGGCGCTGGAAAAACGACATTGGTCAACCATCTGCTGCGCCATGCGGGCGGTCGAAAAATTATGGTTCTGGTGAATGATTTTGGCGAATTGCCAATCGATGAGGACCTTATCGCCTCAAGGGAGGGTGATATCCTTACACTTGCCAATGGGTGTGCCTGCTGCTCCATGGGAGGAGACCTATTTGAGGCATTTTCCACCGCACTCGACTTTACACCGCCGCCGGATCATCTGTTGATTGAAGCAAGCGGTGTTGCTGAACCGAAGCGGATTGCAAATTTTGCACGGGCGGAACCGGATCTTGTCCTGAACGGCATCGTTACGGTAGTCGATGCCCTTAATTTCGAGGAAATTCGGGCTGATCGCAGGCTTGCGGAAATTCTGGAAACACAAATTCATACTGCTCATTTGCTCCTCATCAACAAGTGTGACCTGATCGATATGTCTGAAATCGAGCGTCTCGCGACAAAGATACGTGACATAAATACTGCGGCGCCCATTCTGAACATTACAAATGGCGTCGTTGCTGCTGATATATTTTTCGGGATGGATATGCAGATGAACAGCAACGAAGCGGCGGACATGCATAACCACGGCCATAGCCATGAATCGGATTTTTCCCGCTGGTCTTTTGAGACACATGCGCCAATCGACAGGTCGGTGTTGCGCGAAATACTCGAGGCGCTCCCCCCCACCGTCTTACGCTTCAAGGGTATATTTAAAGGAGGGGATGAGGCCGGGCTCTGGATTGTCCATAAAGTCGGCCCCTATGTAGACTTTGCAGCTCTGCCGACAGCGCGCGAATTCTCCGGGAAAACCGGCTTTGTCGCCATCGGATTGAGTAATTCAAATCTTGCAGAGATTATGGACGAGGCCTTTGGGTCCTTACGGTAATATATTGTCATTCTCGCAGCGGTCTCTAAATTCCTGAGTGACGACAGTCGCACCCGCTTGTATACATCAGATTACATTATACATAACCTTCCAGTAAATACGCAGAACTCAGCAGGCTCCGGTTTATCGCCTGCAGGAAAATTAAATGACATCCAATAGTGAACAGATGGCAACCGATCCGGTTTGCGGCATGTCAGTCAAGCGCGATGCAGGCAAGCCGAGCCACAATTATAACGGCGAGACCTATCATTTCTGCTCGCAAAAATGTCACGACAAGTTCGAGCGTGATCCCTATTTCTATCTGAGCGGCAATCACAAAAAGCAACAAAAGGCGGCGCCTAAGGACACCCAATATACCTGCCCGATGCATCCTGAAATCGTTCAGGATCATCCCGGCGATTGCCCGAAATGTGGCATGGCACTGGAACCCATGGGCATTCCCAATGCGGATGACGGGCCTAATGAGGAACTAATCGACTTCACCCGCCGCTTCTGGGTGAGCATAGCCCTGGCCTTCCCGCTTCTAATCCTGACAATGGGGGAGATGGTCGGCCTGCCCTTTGAGACATGGATCGGCGCACAGCTTTTCCCCTGGATACAGCTTATATTGGCGAGCCCGGTCGTTCTCTGGGCCGCGCTCCCATTCTTCAAGCGAGGCTGGTCATCGGTTCTCAATCGCAGTCCAAATATGTGGACATTGATCTCACTTGGTGTTCTGGCCGCGTACGGATTTAGTGTCGTCGCAACTTTAGTTCCGGGCAGCTTCCCCTCGTCCTTCCAGACTGAAGCCGGAACAGTTCCGGTATATTATGAGGCCGCCGCGGTAATCATCGCACTCGTCTTTCTTGGGCAGGTTCTGGAACTTCGCGCCCGCGAACAAACGGGTTCCGCGATCAAGGCATTGCTTGACCTTGCGCCAAAAACCGCCCGGAGGATCAATCCGGACGGATCGGAAAAGGACGTACCGCTAGAGAACATTCTTGAAGGCGACAAACTTCGTGTCCGTCCCGGCGACAGCATACCGGTTGACGGCGTTGTGCTGGAAGGACATTCCTCGATCGATGAGAGCATGATCAGCGGAGAGCCGGTCCCGGTTGAGAAAAGCGAGGGTGATCAGCTGACCGGGGGGACGTTAAACCGAAATGGCTCCCTGGTCATGAAGGCGGAACTCGTTGGTGCGGATACCACGCTTTCAAAAATAGTCGAGATGGTTGCCGCTGCTCAACGCTCCCGCGCACCCATTCAGGGCCTGGCCGACCGGGTGGCCGCCTGGTTCGTTCCAAGTGTGGTGATTATCGCTATTCTTGCCTTTGCTCTCTGGGCCGCATTCGGTCCATCACCCGCGATGATTCATGCAATCGTCGCGGCTGTTTCCGTGCTGATTATCGCCTGCCCCTGCGCTCTCGGACTTGCGACACCGATGTCAATTATGACTGCAACGGGTCGTGGTGCCATGGCGGGTGTGCTGATACGGGATGCAGAGGCACTGGAGCGGTTCGCCGCTGTCGATGTACTGGTCGTAGATAAAACCGGCACCCTGACCGAAGGGCGACCAAAACTGACCGATGTCATCGCGCTTGTTAACGATGGAGAAGGCGATCTGCTTGCGCTTGCGGCCACCCTTGAAAAAGGATCAGAGCACCCCCTGGCTGAAGCAATCGTGGCCGGGGCGCAAGCGCGGGAGCTAAAACTTCCCGATGCGACGGATTTTAATGCGATCACTGGCAAGGGCGTTGAGGGTCGTGTCAATAATCAGCCCGTCGCCCTGGGAAATCGTGCCATGATGGATTATCTTGAGATTGACATTTTAAAGCTTGAATCCCAGGCAGCAGAACTGCAGAACGACGGCAAAACTGTTATGTATATTACGAATGGAAACGCTCTTGCCGGAATAGTCGCCGTCGCAGATCCGATCAAGGGGACAACGCAGGAAGCCATCGATGCCCTGCATAACCTAGGGATAAAGATCATTATGGCAACAGGCGATAATGATCGCACAGCGAAAGCCGTCGCTGCCCGGCTCGGTATTGATGATGTGCGGGCTGATGTATTGCCCGCCGATAAAAAAGCGCTGATAGAGGAACTACGCAAGAACGGCCATCTTACAGCCATGGCGGGTGATGGGGTCAATGACGCCCCGGCGCTCGCTGCAGCCGACGTTGGTATTGCCATGGGTACAGGCGCGGACGTTGCCGTCGAAAGCGCAGGCATAACTCTGGTCAAGGGCGACCTCAACGGTATTGTCCGGGCGAGAAAGCTGGCAACGGGAACTCTCCGCAATATCAAGCAGAACCTGTTCTTTGCCTTTGCCTATAATGGCGCCGGCATACCGATTGCAGCCGGTATCCTTTATCCGTTTACCGGGACCCTTTTGTCACCGATGATAGCCGCGGCGGCCATGAGCCTGTCTTCCGTCTCCGTCATCTCAAATGCCCTGAGATTACGTACAATAAAGCTGGATTAAGAACGACCAGAACGCGAATTCCTTACTTGATTTGCCCGTTTATCCGCCTATAGTCGAGCAAGAAAACCGGAAGCAACCGAGGGGGTCGCAATGAGTGAGAATATTCCACCGAAATTTGAGGAATTGCAGCAAATGATGGCAGCGGAGTTCGCCAAGCACTGGAAGCTGTTTCTTTTTCAAGGGCTGATTATCAGCCTTCTGGGTGTGGGTGCAATTGTTCTGCCACAAATCGCAACACTGGCTATTGATATCTTTATTGGATGGGTCCTGATAATGGGCGGCATTATTCGGGGCATGACACTGTTTCGCTCCCGTAGTCTACCGGGCACCGTTCTGTCACTTCTTGGAGCCCTTTTGGCAGTCGTTCTCGGTGTTCTTTTGATTGTAAAGCCAGCCGAAGGTGTGCTGACCCTGACGATGGTGTTGGTTGCCCTTTTCATTTTCCAGGGTGTTTTCTCCATTTTGGTCGCCCTGCAATTTAGGAAACATGTCAAAAGCTGGGGCTGGACCATGGTAAGTGGTATCGTTGACCTTTTCCTCGCCTATTTCATCATGCTCGGCTGGCCGGATACAGCAAATTGGGCCATCGGGTTACTGGTCGGTATTAACTTACTGTTCGTGGGCATGGCGTTGATATCCACTGCGCTCGCCTCAAGACCGGGACCCGCCGACTAGGTTGTCGCGGCAACAAAATCCGGCACAATCCCGGCGCGGCGAATTAGGACTGACGTATCCATTCCCTTGAATAATCCATGATCCGTCACCAATACGGTCCGAAGCCCAGCGGCCGCACCGCCAAGTATATCGGTATGTAGTGTATCGCCCACCATGGCTATCCGGCGGCGATCAACACCCGCCAGATTTGCGGCCTGCAACGCGCGATCAAATACCGCCGCATACGGTTTGCCGTAGAATTGTGGCAAACATCCCGTCTTATCCGCTATCTCATGAGCGAAGTAGCCAGGTTCAAGTGACAAACCTTCCTCACGCGGAGCAACCAGGTCAGGGTTACCGACAAGAAACGGGCGCGGGCGATGACGAAGGGCGCTCGACAACAGCTGTTGCCGGTTTTCCGTCCACTCCGCTGCACTTAAAAAGAGAAATCCATCCGCAGCCTCGTAATCTACCGGATTATCAGAAAGCGGCCTGATCAGATTTGGTAGTTCACCAAGTCCAGAATAAGACGTCGCCGCAACACCCCAAATGAAACTATCCGGAAAGTCACCAAGGGCTGCCAGAGCGGCATCACGACTGGAAATCACCTGATGCCGTTCCAGGTTGAAGCCAAACTTACGGTATTTCAGATATGCCTGCTCACCATCATACGTTGCTCCATTGGTCAGCACGAATATCTGTTTTCCGAGGGCCGTGAGCATCTCAAGCCGGGAAACAGCCCCCGGTATCACCCTCTCCCCCACGTTCAGCACACCGAAAGCATCCAGAAGGAAGATATCTATTTCCTCTGCAATCACGGCGATATTATCGATGATACGACTTTTTCGTGGAAATTCTGCAAAAGGAAGCCGCGGTCGGATCGCCTCGTAGCGTTCGAATATCTCCGCTGCGGTGACGGAAGGTGCTGGCATCTTTTATAGTTTCCTTTGCAAGAAGAGCATGGGAGAGAAGTTATGCTTTACTCTGTCATATCTTAAGCCGTAAAGTTTGGAAAAATAAAAAGAAGGAGAAGCCGGTGAGTGAACTCGATTTTTCAGGAAAAACTGCGCTCGTTGTTGGCGGCTCAAGTGGGATTGGTAATGGCATTGCCCATGCTTTGAAAGCTCGCGGGGCGGAGGTTCATGTCTGGGGCACCCGCCAAAGTGCCAAAGATTACGATGGCGCCGAAGGATCAAACCTGAATGGCCTCCATTACGGGCAAATGGATGTCAGCGATTTTCAGGCCATTAACGATTACAAACCGGTATTCGACAAGCTGGACATACTGATCCTTTCGCAAGGGACGGTAGTCTACAGTCGCGGTGAGTTTGAGATGCCGGGATGGACGAAGGTCATGGATACCAACCTGAACAGCCTGATGGCCTGTGCCTCGAAATTTCACGATATGCTGAAGCAATCAAAGGGATCCATGATTATTATCAGCTCGACTGCGGGCTATCACGCGACAAAAGGAAACCCGGCTTATAATGCGTCCAAGACCGGGGCGCTTGGCCTGACGCGAACGCTTGGCCAAGCCTGGGCGGGTGAAGGCATTCGCGTCAACGGCGTCGCCCCCGGCCTTGTCGATACAAAGCTGACCAAGGTAACAACGGACAACCCCAAACGACGGGATGCGGCGATCGCGACGATACCGCAAGGGCGACTCGGCACGCCGGACGATATCGCGGGCGCGGTGCTTTATCTCGTCTCGCCGCTTGCAAGCTATGTTGTCGGACAGACGATCGTCGTTGATGGCGGACTCATCCTGTAGGATTGGGAAACAAATCAAATAAAAGGGAACCTGATGGCAAAACTTTCAAAGCTTAGCCGCTCAATTACGGGCAAAACAGCCCTGATAACAGGAGCTGCAAGCGGTATGGGGCGCGCCACGGCACATCTTTTCGCCGACGAAGGCGCCAATGTAGCGGTCACCGACCTGACAGAGGAAGGTGCAAACAAAGTTGTAGAAGAAATCCGCGGCGCGGGTGGATCCGCTGAAGGCTGGGTTCTGGATGTAACGGACAAGACGCAAATCCAATCTGTTGTGGCGGCAATCGCCGATCATTTTGGCGGACTTGATATCCTGATCAACAATGCGGGTTTCTCCGGTCATATGTCCGTTGAGGACGAAGCGTTTGAGGAAAACTGGCAGCGTCATCTGGATGGATTGCTGACAGCCCATGTACGGCTCATCCGCGCGGCCCTGCCTCATCTGAAAGTTTCCGGCGCAGGACGGATCGTCAATATCTCCTCAACGGAAGGCCTCGGCGCAACGCCCGAGATTGCGCCTTATACATCGGCCAAGCATGGTGTGATCGGATTAACCCGATCTCTCGCAGTGGAACTGCCGAAATATGGAATTACAGTCAACTGCATTTGTCCCGGCGCAATCCATACCGGTATCACGGCGTGGATCAAGGACGAGCAT
>JBBDJF010000013.1:0-7553 GCA_040880045.1 Sneathiella sp. | reverse complement strand
TTCATGGAATTCATCAAAAATGAGGAGACCAACTCCCTCGAGTTCGGGATCCGCCTGAAGCCGCCGCGTCAAAATTCCCTCCGTCACCACCTCGATCCGGGTCTGAGGACTGACCTTGCTGTCGAGCCGGACACGGTAGCCGACTGTCTGGCCGACCTCCTCCCCCAACAGGTCGGCCATACGCCGCGCGGCGGCACGGGCCGCAAGACGGCGAGGTTCCAGCATTATAATTTTTTTGGCCCCCAGTATCCCGGATTCCAGAAGAAATAACGGGACCAGCGTGGTTTTACCCGCACCCGGCGCCGCCGAGAGGATTACGGTTGACGCTGTATCCAGAGCATGAGCCAGTTCCGGTAAAACCTCGACAACCGGCAAGCCGGTATCCGTAAAGTCAATGCTCATGCCCGCCTCGTAACTGTTTCGAGGAATCGCGTCAACATCGGGAATACAGTGAGAGCCGCGGCACCCGAAAAGAGAGCGCCAAGGACGATTTCACCTCCGAACCGCGCTGTCGGTGGGAAGGCCGAACTGGCAAAGATCAGAAAACCAATCACAATAATTCCACTGGACGCCACAATTCCCATGGATTGCTCCCCAAAGGCTGGCTTCCAGGCGGTGTGTCTATTTGTAGTGTATCCATGACGCCGAAGCGCGAATGCAAGATGGATCAGGGCGTCCACCGCAATACCGAAGCAGACACTGGCGGCGGGGGCAGAGATAATGTCAACCGGTACACCAAACCACCCTGTCCCTCCCAGTATTGTCAACGGGATCAAGGCGGCAGTGAGTGTCATCGCGACGGAGACACGCCAGTTACGGCTGACGATCCAGGCAATTGCCGCAAATAGAAGTAATAGCCCGGTAAGGCCGGTGATGAGGCTTTGTGAAACGAGGGCGGACAAACGCCCTTGCAGCATATAAACGCCACCAGTAAGCACAGGTTTAAACCCCTCCGCGACGGTAATCTCATGAAGTTCCGCTATAACATCATTTCGCGCTTCGTCTCTTCCCCCTTCCTTCATCCGGAGGAGATACAAAACCTGATCCCGGTCTTCATTCAGGAAGTTGTCGGCAACGTTATCATTTATACCCAAAGAAAGCAGGCTGACTATCTCCCGCCAGGGCAGCAGGAACGCGAGGGGGTGAGTATTTGCCTCCGCCAGTAAAGCGGGTAGAGAAATCACCGTACCGACGTTATCAACCGCCAAAAGCTGATTATGCAAACGCCACATGGCATTATATCCAGCTTCGGTATCGAACCGTTCCCCACTTTTAAGACGAACCACCAATTTCAAGGGGCTACTGCCGCCATTTTCATCTATGTATTCAAGCCCCTCGCCGAGGTCTGTTTGCATATTGAAATAAGTCAGCAAACTTGGGTCCGTATTGAGGCGGAAAAGACCCGGGATGGTACTCAGTGCGACTAGAAGCAAGCAACACCCGAGGCCATACCGGATTAAGGAAGAAGGCTTTACAGACTTGGCCTTACCGGACTCTTCGCGCGCCTTTCGATCCGCAAAAAGCAGGAACACGGGATACAGAATATAGCCGCAAAGGAGCGCGACAATGGCTCCGACAATACCGCCCGCCCCAAGTTGCCGGAGCGGTTCCGCCGCCACATTCAGGAGCGTTGCAAACCCCAACAGGGTTGTCACCATGCACCAGAAAGATGCCCGAAAAGTCTGGAGCAATCCACTTCGAACTGCCGCAGTTTCGTTCTCCGCTTTAACCCGCCGCCAGTTGGCCGTGAGATAGATTGCCTGTGACTGAACAAGCACGAAAACAATGACAGCGAGGTTAGCTGTCAGGATTCCAACGGGTTGGCCAAGTGATTGAAGAATTAGCAGGGTCAGGAAAATTGCTGTAATTCCGCTGGCGCTGGCCCCCAATGCGATGACGGGGGATTTAAAAACAATCAGCAATATCGCAGCAAAGATTACAAGGGATACCGTGCTGAAAGTCTTGAAATCTTCAATCAGACTTCGCCGGATCTGCTCGACGATATAGGGCATGCCGGAAAGGCGAATGTGAAACGTCTCTCCGTCGCTGAATAACCTCGCCGCCGCTTCCACCTCTTCCACCATAGCTGTAGAAGCGGGTGTATCAACAAAGGCGATGATCAACGTCGCCTTGCTGTCTTCACTGATCAACAGGGAGTCCCAAAAAGGACTCTCTCTTGCGCGCGTGACACTCTCCGGTCCCGTTGAAACACTTACCACCCTGCTGATGCCGGGGATTTTCGCTATATCCTCCGAAAATATTTTGAGAGCATTATAATAATGGGCCGAAAAAATATCGCGACTTGCGACGCTGATGATCAGAAATTCATCTGATGGGAACAGGCGGTGAATGCGGGCAGACTGCACAAGCTCCGGATCATCGGAACCAAAGAAGAAATCCGGTGAGACTTTCGGTTTCAGGTCAACAAATAGTGTAAACAGACAGGTAACCAACGCCATGACCAACAGACAGGCTGTCATCAGGCGCCTTTTCAGTGGCTTAAAAAAAGAACCCATAGGCAGGCCGTTTCTCCTGTGGCAATATGCAGCTGACTATTTACGAACACCGCATCCGTTCAAGCCCGACTCAATCCTGACCAAGCATCATGTTACAGCAAATCGCCGAAATAGAATCTCATTCCCTCGCTGCGATCCCGGCGCTTCGAACAGAGACATATGATGGCTGGCAGTTACGTTTCGCGAGAAACCATACACGGCGTGCAAACTCGGTCAATGTAATGGCTCCGGGAATACTACCGCTTGAGGAGAAAATTGACCACTGCGAAGCCGCATATAAGCAGGAAAAGCAACCCTGTCATTTTCGCCTGACACCGCTTGCCGATGAAACGCTTGACGCGGCCCTGGCCGCGCGTGGCTACGGCTATTTCGGAGAAACGGAAGTACGCGTGCAAAATCTCGACAAGGAGTTTAATTCTGACAGCGGGCCTGAAATCGCCACCTTTGACCGGGATAACGCGTTCTGGCTTAACGGCGTTGCGGCGCTGACGAAGCAGGACAAGGTAAAGCAGGTTGTGTTTCGCGAGATGCTGACCCTCATTGATCTTGAAATACATGCCCTTGCCATTTTATGCGGAAAGGAAATTGTCGCCTGTGGGTTTGGCGTGCAATCCTCCAATCTTCTAGGCCTGTTTGAATTTGCCGTCCGTCCTGAGTTTCGCCGCCGGGGATTCGCGGCGCGCATCGTTCATAACATGATGACAAAGGCGCAAGACGCAGGGGTTAGCCGAGCCTATTTGCAGGTCGTAGCCGAGAATGAGGCCGGAAAGGCATTCTGGGAGAAAGTAGGGTTTCGGGACATACTCTATCGCTATCACTACCGGACGAAATCATAGATCAAGCGTGAGGGTGGAATCGGTGAAATGAATTTCATCACAATTCATGCCCTCGCCGCCACGGTCGATCACCAGAAAATCACTGATTGCCTCAAGCGCCAACACCGGATGATGCCATGTACCGACATGGTAATTAACGCCCTGTTGCCCTGTCGCATGAAAAGCCCGTAAATCCTCCGGTTGCACGCACTCTCCCTTTGGTGCGACCAGTACTAAGTAAGGACGATTGTTGAGGGGGAAGAAAGCCTGACTTCCTTTCGGATGGCGTTCGACCAGCCGGATCGCGAGAGGATAATCAAGCGGTGTGGCGCGAAAGATATTTACCAGAACCCGTGCCCCTGCATCCGTCTCAATCTTCGCAAGATCATGAAACCGGAGGGTTGAACCGTTATTGATCAGAAAATGCTCCGCTCCCTCTGTCTCAATGACATCGCCAAAAGGCGCAAAGGCTTCTCTTGTCAGCGGCTCTATCTTGAGGGGCATGTCACCTTACCTCTTTATCCGGCCAAAAAGCCGTAGTCGGCTGATCCCGCCATCAGGGATAATGTTTAACCGGATGTGGCTGATCGTCCCGATATCAAGGATTTCCTTTTCAAACGGATGGATCGCATCCATTTCAAGTTTCTGTTCAGGTAGCAACGTTTTCCAGAACATGCTTTGCGTTATCAGCGATTCTTCCGTTCCGCCAGTGACCATCGCACCTTGTATGGAGCAGCGGTCGGGGTAATTCCCCTTGAAATGCGCCGTATCCACCTCGATTTTCGAGATTGTCCCCGGATGACCGAGAGCGATTAAGGCCCAATCGTTTCCGGGTTCGCGCCGACGGCGTGTTTCCCACCCATCGCCCATATTGATACCCCGCCCCGGTGTGAGAATCTGTGAGGGCGAGCCGTAATGCTGATCACTTGCGGCAAAACCGCGCCCTCCGTTGACCAGCGCCGCGAGATCAATCAGCTCATCCGGGTCTCGTGTCTCCCAGTTACATTGCACTTCACCATATACACGCAGCCGGGCAATGCCGCCATCGGGATAGATATTAAGCCTTAAGTGGCTCCAGTTTCGAGTATCCGTAACGGCATGCAGGTGATGGCTGTCGCCCTTTAGGCTGACGGCGGGGAGTATTTCCGTCCATGCTGTCCTCGCATCCGGCTCCCCTTCGACGAGGCAGGCATCGATTGACGCAGACGGCGGAAAATTACCCGTGAAATGGCTGGTATCAATATTCACGCCATGGATAATACCCGGCATACCAAGACGGACAATGCAATGATCATAACCCTCTCCGCGTTTACGACGGCTCTCCCAGCCATCCATCCATTTGCCGTTTTCATCATATTTATCAGCAATAAATACCGGTGGTGCCGGATCGATCAGCCGGGATTTGTCGGCAAAGAAATCATCACTTGCAAAGGTTACCTCAGCACCAAGACGAGGCGAGGCAAGATCAATATATTTATCTACAAACCCGGCAGCTTGAGCGGCGGTCGAACTCATTCACATCTCCATCATGACCGGACAGGTCGCGAAGTTAAATTTCAGCCAGGCGAAAAAAGGCAATCTTGTCAATTTCCGCGAGCGCTGTCTCAAATTCTTGCTCTATCGAGTTTTGAAGGCGCATTTCAAATGCGGCAAGTATATCATGGCGATTACTGTTCCTGACTGCCTTGATAAAAGGAAACCCGAATTTCTCCTTGTAAGCCGCGTTATACTTTTCAAAAGCGGCAAATTCCTCCGGGGAACATTTATCAAGGCCCGCCCCCGATTGCTCTGAATTGGAGGCAACCGTCAGTTCTCCTGTGATCGCCGCCTTTCCGGCAAGATCCGGATGCGCCTCAATCAGCCTTCGCTTAAGCGGCTCCTCCGCCTCCGCGACAATCTGCGCCATCAGGGCGGCGAGCACATCCACTTCGTCATGTTCCGTTGTAATACCAGTCGCCCATGCGCGCTCCGCCACCCAGGGAGAGTGCTCATAAATCCCTCCAAACGCCTCTATAAATTGAACGTTGTTCATTTTACTGGGCAATGTTCGAAATTGCATCACCGAACCACCTCTCCCGGTGTTGGCGGATGATGCTCATGCCAATGCCGTGCAATATCGATCCGGCGGCAGAACCAGACGGAATCATGCTCCCCCGCATATTCAATGAACCGCTTGAGGGCGGCAATCCGTCCCGGTCTGCCGACAATCCGGCAATGAAGCCCGATGGACATCATTTTCGCACTGCTCTCCCCTTCCTCATACAAGGTATCGAAGCTGTCCTTCAGATAGGAGAAGAACTGATCCCCACTGTTAAACCCTTGCAGGGCGGCAAAACGCATGTCATTTACGTCAAGCGTATAGGGAATAATGAGCTGGTTCTGTCCCGCAACTTCGGTCCAATAGGGCAGATCATCGTCATAGGCATCGGCATCATAGAGAAATCCCCCTTCTTCCGCGACGAGGCGACGTGTATTAGGGCTGGTTCGACCCGTATACCAGCCCAATGGCCGCTCTCCCGTCACTCTTTCGATAATCTCGATCGCCTTTAGCATATGGGCGCGTTCTACCGCCTCGGGTACATTCTGGTAATTGACCCAGCGATATCCATGACTACAAATTTCATGTCCCTGATCAATGAATGCCCGGACCACATCCGGGTTTCGCTCAAGCGCCATTGCGATACCAAATACGGTAAGCGGAATGTCATATTTTTCAAATAATCGTAGCAAGCGCCAGACGCCCGCCCGGCTTCCATATTCGTAAATCGATTCCATACTTATATGGCGGGCACCAATGATTGGAGTGGCACCAACTATCTCAGAGAGAAAAGATTCGGACGCGTCGTCTCCATGCAGGATGCAATTCTCGCCTCCTTCTTCATAGTTAAGGACAAACTGCACAGCAATGCGGGCCTTTCCCGGCCATTTCGGATCAGGCGGCGTCGCACCGTACCCGATCATGTCACGTGGATAGGAGAGCCCCTCAGTCATATGACGCTCCGCGATTTTCTTGCCCGCTTTACCGGCTTGGCGAAGATCGAGAAAAGGTCCGCTTTCACAACGTCATTGCGAAGGTTAAGCTGATCCTCGCACGCCTTGAGATGGGCCATCATCCGCGCGACGGCCCCCTCCTCGTCACGCGCCTCAATTGCCTCAATAATTTCAGTATGTTCATCGCAACTACAGTGGGATAGGTTTCCCTTCTGGTATTGCACGATAATCAGGGAAGTACGCGAGACAAGCTCCTTCACGTAGGCCGCCAGCGTCTGACTTCTCGCAATCGCCGCCAGCTTTAGATGAAAGTCACCCGACAGCCTGACCCAGGCTTCATGGTCGCCTTTTTTGAGGCTTTCCCGCTCCGCAGCGACAGACCGCCGGAGCGTCTCTATATCTGAGGGGACTTGCTTGCGGATGGCTTCACGAACAATTCCTTCTTCAATCAGGCGGCGTGCCTGCAGGACTTCCTGCGCTTCCGCCGGAGACGGTTCCGAGACAAAAGCGCCTCGGTTTGGATGTATCTGAACGATCCGCTCATGGGCGAGCCGCTGCAACACCGTGCGGATCACCGTGCGGCTGACTCCAAATATTTCGCCAAGCGTGTCTTCGGAAAGTTTTGTGCCCGGCGCGAGCCTTTGCTCAAGAATGGCAGCAAACATTTCGTCGTAAATATGGTCGTTGTGCGGGCCCTTGCGCAGCGGGGCGTCGCCCTGGTTCACAGCGACTGTTGGGGCAGTCCGGCTCATGAAGTTTCCTCAAATATGTCTGTTTCCCTCATCTTATTTATACAATAGGAAAAAATATTGTATACAAAATAAATTAATTATGTGGACAATATAAATTCTGTCATGCAAAGTTTTATCAGGGAAAGGCACTGGCGGTCTTTGGTTAAGGAAGGTTATGGGGAAACTGACAACGCATGTGCTGGATACCGCCTCAGGGACACCCGGGATGGGGATCCGGATTGACCTTTATCATTTATCCGGCAATGATCGCACACTGATAGACACCCGTTACACAAATTCAGATGGGCGATGCGATACATCGCTTCTGGAAGGTGAAAAATTCGTCCGCGGCCAGTACGAGTTGCTGTTTCATGTGGGTTCCTACTTCGAACAATCTGCGTTGACACTTCCGGAACCCAAATTCCTCGACGAGGTGGTGCTCAGGTTTGGAATTGCGGATGCCGATGCGCATTACCACGTCCCCCTTCTCGTATCCCCCT
>JBBDJF010000012.1:0-46418 GCA_040880045.1 Sneathiella sp. | reverse complement strand
GCTGCCGCCATTGAAGATAAGCGGCATTTTTGCACCGGCGGGCACGTTCATCTCGCTCCGCACCCCGCGGATGCCGGTAATCAGCTCCTGCACCCAGTCCATTTCCCCGGCTGCCGCGGCATTGACCACATCCACCGGATAGACCGGCCAGTCGGCAACGATCAGGTCGGACTGCCGCGTTGCCGCAACGCTGCCCCACAGCTCCTCGGTCACGAAGGGCATAAAGGGATGCAGGATTTTCAGGATCTGATCCAGCACCCAGGCCGCCGTTGCCTGCGTCTCCGCCTTCTCGTTCCCCTGGAACGGCAGTTTCGCGAATTCCAGATACCAGTCGCAATAGACATTCCAGGTAAAGGCGTAGATGGCGTTTGACGCATCGTTGAAGCGGTAGCTTTCGATGGCCTCGCGCACTGCCACCTCGCAATTCACCGTCTCACCGACGATCCATTGATTGATGGTGTCCATCACAGCGAAGGGATCGAAGCCGTCCGGCACCTTGCACTCGTTCATCTCGCAGAAGCGCGCGGCATTCCAGAGTTTGGTGGCGAAGTTGCGATAGCCCTCGACCCGCTGTTCGGAGAGGCGGACATCGCGCCCTTGCGCGGCGCTCGTCGTGAGGAAGAAGCGCAGCGCATCGGCGCCGTATTGATCCACAAGGTTCAGCGGATCGATGACATTGCCCTTGGATTTCGACATCTTCGCGCCATGCTCGTCGCGGACCAGCGCATGGATATAGACCGTGTGAAACGGCGCTTCTCCCATGAAATGCAGGCCCATCATCATCATCCGGGCGACCCAGAAAAAGATAATATCGAAGGCGGTGACCAGCACATCGGTGGGATAATAGCGATCCAGCTCGGGCGTTTTCTCCGGCCAGCCCAGCGTCGAGAACGGCCAGAGCGCGGAGGAGAACCAGGTGTCCAGAACGTCGTTATCTTGGCTGAGCTCCGTCTTGTGACCGTAATGCGCCTCGGCGGCCTTGACCGCCTCTTCCTCGTTTTCCTCAACGAAGATCATGCCGTCGGGGCCGAACCAGGCGGGAATGCGATGCCCCCACCAGAGCTGGCGCGAGATGCACCAGGGCTGGATATTGCGCATCCAGTCGTAATAGGTGCTGGTCCATTTTTCGGGTACGAATTTCGTCCTGCCACTCTCCACCGCGCGGATCGCGGGCTGGGCCAAGGTCGCCGCATCGGCGAACCACTGATCGGTGAGCAACGGCTCGATGATAACGCCGGAGCGATCACCATAGGGCACCGTATGCGGATGATCGGCGATCTTTTCGAGAAGCCCGAGGCTTTCCATCTCGGCGACGATCTTTTTCCGCGCTTCGAACCGTTCCATGCCCTGATACTCGGCGGGCACGGTATCGTTGAGATGCGCGTTTTCATCCATGATATTGATGACCTCAAGATTGGTCCGCTTACCAACCTCGAAGTCGTTGAAATCATGGGCCGGGGTGATCTTCACCGCGCCGGAGCCTTGCTCCGGGTCCGCATACTCATCGGCGACGATCGGGATGCGCCGCCCGACGATGGGCAGGATCGCGAACTTGCCGACCAGATCGGTGTAGCGCTCATCCTCCGGATGGACCGCAATGCCGGTATCGCCGAGCATGGTCTCGGGCCGCGTCGTCGCGACGGTGATAAATCGGCCTTCCTCGCCCTCAACCGGATAGCGGAAGTGCCACATATGGCCGTTCACTTCCTGCTGCTCGACTTCAAGGTCGGAAATCGCCGTGTGAAATTTCGGATCCCAGTTGACGAGGCGCTTGTCGCGATAGATCAGCCCCTCTTTATAGAGCTGGACAAATACCTTGCGCACGGCCTTCGACAGCCCCTCATCCATGGTGAAGCGCTCGCGGTCCCAATCGCAGGTCGCGCCAAGGCGTTTGAGTTGTTCAAAAATCTGGCCGCCGGACTCGCCCTTCCATTCCCAGACCTTTTCGATGAAGTTCTCGCGGCCGAGATCATGGCGGGTCTTGCCCTGTTCGCCGAGCTGGCGCTCGACCACCATCTGCGTCGCAATCCCCGCATGATCCATGCCCGGCTGCCACAGCACATCCTTGCCCCGCATCCGCTCGAACCGGACCAGCAGGTCCTGCAACGTGTTATTCAGCGCATGACCCATATGCAGGCTGCCCGTCACATTGGGCGGCGGGATAACGATCGTATAGGTCTCGTCCGTTTTGGCGCGGCCACAGGCAAACGCCCCCTGCTCCATCCATTTTGAATAGAGCTTCCCCTCGACCTCATCGGGTCGATAAGACTTGTCCAGCATCGCTGAACCTTTCTTTATTGATTAGTCGGCAAATTGTTCGGGTGTAATATAGTCGGCTCACTACCCGGGAGGAAGGATTTTATTCTTCGTCGTCCGCCCGGTCAGCAAGCTTGCTCACTTCACGCTCGACTATGCGCTGCACGATCTGGGGGAGGTTCTGATCGAGCCAGTCCTTCAATATCGGACGGAGCATATCCTTGACCATTTCTTCCAAAGTCGCATTCTTACCCATCTGCAATCCTCGTGATGATGCAACGGCACCGGCCAGATTGGCAAAGGCGGATGTCGTTGCGGCAATTGTCGGGTCAGCCAGCAGGCTGTTACTCAGTTTTTCGGCCGATGTGGCGGCCATTTCAGGCTCGGAAACTTCCTCTTCCGGTTCGGGCTCCGGTTCAGGGTCGCTTTCCGGCTCTTCCTCTGCCGCAATCACGGCGTCAATCTCGGCTTCGACGGCTTCCTCCTCGAATTCCTCGTCAAGAGTGAGAGGTTCTTCTTCCTCCTCTTCCTCGACGGCATCCGTCAGTTCGAGGATATCCTCGTCGTCGCCTGTTTCGGGCTCGTCTTCGGGCTCCGGCTCGTTTTCGGGTTCCGGCTCAGGCTCCGCGTCCGGCTCATCGTCCGCTACGGCCTCAACCTCTGTCTTGTCTTCCATGGCTTCCGCCACCTCGCTGTCGGCGCTGGCGTCTTTCTCCTGACCTTCTTCGTCTCCATCTTCGGAAATGATCCGCCGGATAGAGGCAAGAATCTCTTCCATCGTCGGTTCTTGTTCTGTCGTTGGATCGCTCATTGTCAATTCACCATTGAAACCGGGGCTCTAGTTCACGAAACACACGTCACGTATCGATATAAACCGCTCATTCAGTCAACTATGGCCGGTTTACTTTAATTATTTGTTAATCCAATCCGCCATCCGTACCGAACCATTTATTACGCACTCTGTCGTAATGGACCGTCGGGTCATAGTAATCGACGTTCAGATTAAGATCGCGGGCATTCAGCCTGCCAATTGCCGCCAAAACCGAATAAAGGGCCACATACTGATCCCGCTGGGCGGTTACCAGATCGACCTGGCTCTGCAGCAGTTCCTGTTCAGCGTTCAGTACATCGAGCGTTGTACGGGAGCCTACCTGGGCTTCCTGGTTAACACCGTCAAGGGCGATGGTATTGGCGCGCACCGCCTCTTCACTCGCGCCGATCCGCGAGCGCGAGGTTTCCAGCAGCTCCCAGCTCTGGATCACGGATTCACGCACCGCGCGTACCGTTTCCTCGATCTCCTGCATCCGCTGGCTGTTAATCTGCCGCGCCTGACGCACTTCGCTATAGACAGAGCCGGACTGATAGAGCGGCACCGTCAGTACGGCGCCGATGCGCGCCACATCGCTGTCCGCCCCGGACCCGACGTTATCCCGACCGGTTGACAGGCTTCCCTGAAGATCAAGCGAGGGCAGCAACTGCCCGGAGGTGGCGCGAATTGTATAGCGCGAGCTTTCCTCGTTATATTTCGCCGATTCAATATCCGGATGATTGGTGAGAGCTATCGCCAGCGCGGCCTCTTCCGATTCCGGGAAAGCGTCCGGCACCAAAGGGGTTTCAAGGTCCAGCGGCGGGCGGCCAACGATCCGCTCGAAATTCGCGCGGGTTGAACGCAGGTTACCTTCGGCCTGAATGACGTTGGAAATTGAATCGGCAAGACGCGCCTGGGCCTGGGCCACGTCGGTGCGGGTAATCTCCCCCACCTCGAAGCGATCATCTGCCGCGTCGAGCTGACGCCGCAGGACAACGGAGTTATTCCGGTTCAACTCGACCAGCGCCTCATCCCGGAGGACATTCATATAGGCCTCGACAGCGGACTGGAAGATCGTCTGTTGCGTCGAGAGCAAACCGGCCCGCGCGGCCAATACCTGTGCTTCCGCGGACTTGACCGAGGCAACCGTCTGTCCGCCGGTATAAAGCGGCTGCGAGACAATCAAAGAGGCCTCCCGCGGTTTGGACCCCCTTCTCGTGCCTGCCGTCGATGGATTTACATCGCTATGCTGCGCGGCGATTTCGCCGGTAGCGTAAACTTCCGGGCGCCAGCCCGACAGAGCCTGCGGCACATTTTCATCGACGCCCCGAACATTGGCCCGCCGCGCTTCCAAGGACGGGTTAGTTGCATATGTTGACGCCAGCACATCCTGCAACGTCTCGGCACTTGCCCATGACATTGGCATTGTAACGGCGATTACAGACGCAACGGTCAAAGCTACTTTTTTCATTAAACTCGCCTCTCGAACCTAAAAATCAGGCCGCCCAGAAATTAACCATGGTTGAATTTAGTCCCGATACGGGTTTCGATCAACAATTTTAAATAAATCGTCTGATCTCTCTCCCCTGCCGGAACTGCTTGTTTCCTTAGCCACGCCCTGACACCATACCCGGAAATCGTGACAAAATTGTAACTTCAATCCGCCCCGATCAGAATTCGAACGAAGCCTTATCTTTCATATCGGGCAGCGCCGGAACCGATGCGTCAAAAACCGCATGCGGGAAAAACCTGTCTCCCAGTCGTCGATATACCGTTGCAACACCTGGATTATCGCCCAGAACGCAGATCAGGCGCCCGCCCTCCGCCAGCTGGTCGAGCAGGCTTTGCGGCGCCGATGGAATAGACCCGTTGATATGGATGACATTATACGGTCCCTGTTTCGGGTTGCCCTTTGCGAGTGCCCCGCCGACGACGGCGACATTGTCGCGTTCCAGCCGGACCAGAATCTCGCTTGCCTCGGCAACCAGTGCCGGATCACTCTCGATCGCGACAACCGCCTGCCCGAGAAACCCGAGAACCGCCGATGAATATCCCGTCCCGCAGCCAATATCCAGAATGACATCCGTCGGGCCGATATTCGCCTCCTGCAGCAACCGCCCGAACACCCGCGGCTCGACCACGAACCGGCCCGGCGCGACCTCCAGATCCTCATCGAGATAGGCGACGCCCCTGAGTTCCTTCGGCACAAACTCTTCCCGCGGCACCGTGTCCATGGCTTCCGCCACGCGGTCATCCGTGACCCGGTTCGGCCGGAGCTGGCTGATCACCATATGATGGCGCGCCTCGGCGAATTTTTCTGAAATCATGGTCGTCCCGATCACCCGTAAAGAAAACTACCGTGGTTATACTGAAAAACCGCGCCGATACGCAAGCCATAAGGTGACGGCGGGTCGCCGGAATGTGACAGCGGCACGGTCCTAGAACCTGAAATCAGGGAGGGAGCGGAAGGCATCCTTCAACGCCTCTCCCCATCCGGTCGAGATCTGGTTGAAATAGGGATCGTCAACCGCGATCTGCTGCTCGCGTGTGATCTGGAAGCTGTCCGTCTCATAGACCTGCAAATCAAGCGGCAGGCCGACCGAAAGATTAGCCTTTATCGTCGAATCAAAGGACACCATCATCAGCTTGATCGCGTCTTCAAAGCTCATGTCCGGCTCATAGGCCCGCACCATGATGGGGCGGCCGTATTTCGTCTCGCCAATCTGGAAGAACGGTGTCTCGGAGGAGGCTTCGATGAAATTTCCTTCCGGATAGACCATGAAAAGCCGGGGCGGGCTGCCCTTGATCTGGCCACCAATGATCAATGTTGCGTTGAAGGAGGAGTCCGCCTCCTGTCCTTCAAAGCTGTTGGCCCGGATTTCCTCGCGGACCGTCGCCCCGACGAGGCGCGCCACCTGAAACATCGATGGCGCTTCCAGGATCGAGGGCTTGCGGTCTTCCGGCGCCTTGGAACGTTCATCGAGCGTGCTGATGATGCCCTGCGTCGTCGCCAGGTTGCCCGCCGTCATCATCGTCAGGACCCGCTCCCCCGGAATGACCCAGCTATGCATCTTCTTGAAGACGGAGATATTATCGACGCCGGCGTTTGTCCGCGTGTCCGACATAAAAACGAGGCCTTTGTTCAGCCTTAAGCCGACACAATATGTCATATCAGTTTACTCTTTAACCCTTCGCCGTGAAAACGCTATTATTGTTGAACCTGTATGGAGACTTCCATGGATTCGCCCATGGACTCTGTCCCGCTGCCTATGCGCAGGCCCGATATCGGGGCCGCGTCCTTGTAATCAAGGCCCGTCGCCACGCGGATATACCGATCATCCGGCGAAATCCCGTTGGAAACATCAAAACCGACCCAGCCGATATCCTGAATATACGCCTCCGCCCAGGCGTGTGTCGCCTCCTGGTCGATCCGGTCGTCCATCATCAGGTAGCCGCTGACATAACGGGCGGGATAGCCCATTTTCCGCACCGCCGAGACAAAAATATGGGCGTGATCCTGACAGACGCCGTTACTTGCGATCAGCGCCTCCTCCGCCGTTGTTTCCGCATGGGTCTGGCCGGTCTGGTAGGGAACGATCTCCCCGATGAGGCGTGACAGCTCATGCATCATGACAATCTCCGTCTCATAGTCCCGGCCAAGCTGCTTGATCAGCTTCTGGACGCGGCTGCCGGGCTCGGTCAGCGGGGTTGAGCGCAGGAAGAGCCAGAGCGGCGCAAAGCCGACGTTCTGGCCGATAATGCCATGCAGGTTCGTCGTCTCGACTTCTCCCTCGCAGCGGATGGAGATATCGGTCTGGTCCGGATTGATACTGACCAGCATCGCATGGTTACTGAACTGATCGTCAAACTCCAGCTCCTTCACGCCGCCGTCAACCGTGATATCCCAACGGGCCACATCCTGACCGACGCCGCTTCTCGGCATCAGCCGGATCTGCTGCAACGCGTAGCGTACAGGGTCGTCAAAATGGTATTTTGTCAGATGCGAGATTTTCAGAAGCATAAAGTCACCCGATAAAGCGATAGTCCTGTTGAACCTGATAACCGAGTTCCATGTTGTCCCGAATAAAGCCCCTCAGAAATTCGTGCAATCCTTCATCAAAGATGGAATTGATCGAGCTTCCCTTCAGCCGTTGCAGGATGGGGCCCGCCATGTCGTGGCAGTCGAGCCTGAGGCCATATTCCTCTTCAAGATAGCCCAGATTATCAACTATCTTTGAATAACAAAAGATTAATGAACGCGGCAAACGCCGGTCGAGGATAATAAATTCGGCAATGCTCATCGGGTTGATTTCCCCGGGGTTGAGCCAGCGGAAGGCGCGCTGCGCCGACACCGAGCGCAGGATCGATTCCCATTGCACATTATCGAGCGATGAACCGACGAAGGACGCCGAGGGCAGCAGGACGTAATATTTCACGTCAAGGATTCGCGCCGTGTTGTCCGCCCGCTCCAGGAAGGTGCCAAGCCGCGCGAAGTCGAAAATATCGTTTCGCAGCATCGTCCCGTGCAGCGCCCCGCGCACCAGCGCGCTCTGCTGGCGAATCGTGCCGAGAGCATCCGGCAGGTCCCGCTCCGACACCGGAGAGGACAGGAGATCCTTCAGGGTGATCCAGCATTCATTCGTCGCCTCCCACACCTCGCGGGTCAGCGCCGTTCGCACCATCCGCGCATTGTTGCGGGCACCGTCGATCACCGACCAGACGCTTGACGGGTTGCTTTTATCCCGAAGCAGGAAGTCAATGACATGGCGGGCGAGATACTGATCGTATTTTTCCTTATAGGCCTGTTTCGATCCTGCCGTCGCCACTACCGACGCCCATTCATTTTCCGCGGCACTTGACCGGGTGAGCGCGATGCGAAATCCCGCATCGAGAAGGCGCGCCGTATTCTCGCTTCGCTCCAGGAAGCGGAACATCCAGAAAAGGCCGCCTGCGGTTTTACCTAACATGCGGTTATTCCTCCAATACCCAGGTGTCCTTGGTGCCGCCGCCCTGGGAGGAGTTGACAACAAGGGAGCCGGCCTTGAGCGCAACCCGCGTCAGGCCGCCCGGCGTGATATCGATCCGCCGCGGCGAGACCATGACGAAAGGCCGAAGATCGACATGGCGGGGCGCAAGGCCATTCTTGGTGAGAATCGGCACTGTCGAGAGCGCCAGCGTCGGCTGCGCGATATAGTTTCCGGGCCTCGCCTTGAGCTTGGTCCGGAATTTCGCGATTTCCCGTTTGCTGGCCGCCGGACCGACAAGCATCCCGTAACCGCCGGAACCGTGCACTTCCTTGACCACCAGCTCTTCCAGATGCTCCAGCACATAGGCAAGAGAGTCCGGCTCCGCGCAGCGCCATGTCGGCACATTCTTCAAGATTGCCTTCTCGCCGGTGTAAAACTCGACAATTTCCGGGATATAGGAATAGATCGCCTTGTCGTCGGCAATGCCGGTACCGGGGGCATTGGCAATCGTGATGCCACCTGCCCGGTACACATCCATGATCCCGGCAACACCAAGCTGCGACTGCGGATTGAATGTCAGCGGATCGAGATAATCATCATCGACCCGGCGATACAGAACGTCGATCGGGTCATAGCCCCGCGTCGTCCGCATGGCGATTCGCCCGTCAACGACACGCAGGTCATGCCCCTCCACCAGTTCCGCGCCCATCTGGTCGGCAAGAAAAGAGTGTTCGAAATAGGCGGAGTTGTGAATACCCGGTGTCAGCACCGCCACCACCGGCTTGCCACTGCAGCCGGGCGGCGCGCAGTCGCCAAGGGATCGACGGAGGTTCTTCGGGTAATCGCTGACCGCCCGCACCCGCACCTGCGCAAACAGTTCGGGGAACATATGCAGCATGGTTTCGCGGTTTTCCAGCATGTAGGACACGCCCGACGGCGTCCGCGCATTGTCTTCAAGGACGTAGAACTCATCCTCCCCCGTGCGCACAAGATCGGTGCCGACGATATGCGTATACACATTCCCCGGCGGAGAGACGCCGATCATCTGCGGCAGAAAGGCGTCATTGTTGGCGATCAATTCGCGCGGAATACGCCCGGCCCGAAGGATTTCCTGACGGTGGTAGATATCATGCAGGAAGGCATTAATCGCCCGCACCCGCTGCTCGATCCCGCGTTCCAGCCGCGCCCACTCACGGGCGGAAATGATCCGCGGGACGATATCGAAGGGGATGAGGCGCTCTGCCGCCTCTTCCCGGCCATAGACGTTGAAGGTAATGCCGGTTCGGCGAAAGAAAGCCTCGGAGGCGACGGATTTGCGGCGCAGTCTTGCCGGATCTTCCGTCTCCAGCCATTTCTGGTATTCTTGGTAAGGATAGCGGACGCTGCCCGCCTCCCCGTTCATCTCATCAAAAACAGTTTGTGTTTTTTGCATCCCGTAACAGTAGAGTATTTGTGCTGCAGCGCAACAGTAAAATTTCTGCAACGCCTGAAATTCTGGGAAAAATGCGCGTCTAGTCGTCCATATCGTCCGGATCGAAACGCGCGTCCTGCGCCTCGGTCGAGAGCCGCGTGAGGACTTTCTGCAGCAGCGCCTCGGTCTTGCGCCGGTCCGCCGGGCTCATCTCCTTGAGGTTAATATCGAGCTTGAGATTCTCGTTTTCCTCCTGAATAACGTCGAGCATCTCGGGAACGTGATCATGTTCCCGAAGGGCGGCATATGTATTCACCGGAAAGCGGAATCCCTTGACGGTGATTTCCTCACGCTTGCCGCATAAAATGGCGCCCTTCACATTGACATAGGTTTCGTGGGAAATCTGGATTTCTCCGGTGGCGGCCGTTGATTCCAGGCGCGACGCCAGGTTGACGCCATTGCCGATGGCGGTATAGTCCATCCGCTCGCTGCTACCGAAATTGCCGACTGTGCAATAGCCGGTATTGATCCCCATCCGGCATTGCAGCGGTCTCTCAAGCCCCAGGTCAAACCAGATCTCATTGAGTTCGCCGAGCCGTTGCTTCATGGCGAGCGCCATGCGCACGCAGGCGATGGCATCCTGCTTGACGCCCTTGCTTTCCGGATCGCCGAAAAAGATGACGATGGCGTCGCCGACGAACTTGTCGATCGTCGCCCCGTATGCCAGCGCGATTTCCGACATCTCGGTAAGATATTGATTGAGGATGCGGGTCAGGTCCTCCGCCTCCATCCGTTCGGTGATCTCCGTAAAGCCGACGATATCGGAGAAGAAAACCGTCAGCTTCTTGCGGCGGCTGGTGATATCGCCACGGTTGCGCCCCTCGAAGATCGACGCATAGACCTGCGGCGAGAGATATTTGGCAAGCTGGTTGGAGAGCCGCTCCAGCGCCTGCGACTGCTCCGATATCGCCTGTTCCTGCTGCTTGATCCGGGTGATGTCGGAATAGACGGCGACAGTGCTGCCATCTTCCGTCCGGCGCTCATTGATCAGCACCCAGCGGCCATCGCCCCGGCGCTGCATGTCGGAGTTCAGCCGCTTACGATGATTGGCGAGGCAATCCCGCATCCACTCCTCCTCCCGGTCGAACGCGTCCTGCATCAGCCCTTGCGCAACCGCCCGGCGCATGATCTCCTCGAAGCTCTTGCCGATTTCCGTCTCGATGATCTTTTTCGGGAAATAAAGGTCGCGATAGACGCTGTTGCAGACCACCAGCTTGTCATTCGCGTCATACAGGGAGAAGCCCTCCGAGATATTCTCGATGGCGTTGATCAGGCGGCGGCGGCCTTCCTCGATCTCCCGGTGGTTGGATTCCTGGATTTCGATAGCCGTATCGCGGAACACCGCCAGCGCATTCGCCATATCGCCAACCTCGTCATCGCGCTCCCGCCAAGGGATCCTGACAGCGGTATCGCCAGCCGCCAACCGGGTCATCGCCTCGGTGATATTTTCCAGCGGGCGGATGATGCGCGGACGGATATAGAGAAACATGACCAGCAACGCGGTCGCCAGACTTGCGGCGGCGACCAGCACCAGCAGATATCTCCCCAGCTCGATCACCTGTTCCGAATTGTCCTCGGCAATGTGTCCCCGCTCCCGCGCCGCCGCGACCAGTTTCGCAACCTCCGCCTGCAGGCTGACGGCAAGCTCCCGACTTGCTGCAAGCGCCGCCGCCGCCCGGGCACTGCTGTCAAGTTCCGCGCGGTGGATATCAAACAGGTTATCCTCCCCCGTCCCGATACCGAGAAGGCTCATCGTGATATTCTGCAGGTCGCTTATCCCGAGTTCGGCCAGCATATCGGTCGTGCGCACCTCCAGCGCCTCAAACCGTTCCGCGAAAGGCTCGATATGGGCGATGCTGGCCACATTCGACATTTCCCCCAAAATGCCCGAGACCAGGTTGCCTTCCGCCCGCAGCGACAGCAACAGATGCAAACGCCGCGTCCTGTCATGGATCAGTTCGCCCAGTTCATCGCGGGAGGTGCGGGATTCCGACTGCGTCTGCAGGTTCAGGTCGCGCACCACATCGGCAACCACCTTTGTATAGATATTGTGAAAACTGTCATGAGCGAGCCGCAGGAGGTTTCCCTTGTGAACAAGCCTCGGCGAGAGCGGCGGGTTCTGCCCCGGCGGTGTTTCCCAGAGTTCCTGTTCCTTGAGGATGAAAATATTATCAAGCCCGCGCCCGAAATCGAGGATATTGCGCGCCAGATCAACAAAGGCGGGCTCTCCCGCCTGATCCGCCCAGAGCGAGATATTGTCCTCTATCTCTGCTTCCAGCGCGTTATAGCGGGTCTGCAATGGGCCGAAGCTGTCCAGGTCGGACGCCAGAATGACCGCCGACAGTACGCCTTCCAGATTGTCAATGGTGCCGCCGAATTTCAGGAACTCGTTGACCTTCCGTGTCGAGTTCTCCACAAGGTCGGCGATCTGATGAGTACTCTCCGAGGACAGCCGTTCGCCCTGCATGACGAAATCAAACACCGCGTCATCAATCAACGGCTCGGTTTTCAGCAGGAATGCCTCATGCAGCCTGCTTTGCTGTTCCGTCGCGGCGTTCCGCGCCGCGCGCCGGACGAGTTTCGTCTCGACCGCTGTTTTGAGGGTATCGAGGCTTTGCAGGAGGTCACGCTCAATCGCCCTGAGGGTCGATACGCTCTCGGTATCCCCGTAAATATCGCGTGATTTTTCAATGAGCGCCGACAGCTCGAACGCCCGGAGATTCAACTCCGCCACAGACTTCTTATGATCCTCAAGGGTCAGGTTGGCCATCAGGTCGGGCGCCGAGGCAGAGATTTCCGCACTCTTCTGCGCGAGCTGCATGGCAATCTCGATCTCCGGCAGGCTCTGGTGCGCGAGCTGTTCGGTGGATTTCGAGATATGATCGAAGGAATACCAGGCGACAATCCCGGCGACGACACTCATCGCCGCCAGGAAACTGAGCGACAGCAGCAGCTTGCCATTGATCCTGAGAGTCATGCGGCTGGTCTTTTCGTTCGGTGCCATTTCCGTCATTCTGGCAGCCTGTCTATGGCCCGGAACGAACCATCGCCGAGAATTTCCGTAAGGAACACGCGGTTAAGCCCCTGATTGTCGCCCGGGCCGAACAGAAGCTCCAGCCCGTCGATATCAAATTTGCGCGTCGTCTCGATGGCTTTGAGGAACGCCGCCCGCGTCACCTCGGGACCGAGGTTCTCAAGCACCGCCGCAACGAACCGCCCCACCAGATAGCCCTCCAAAGAGACAAATCCCGTTTCCAGCGCCGGATCATAGGCGGTCAGCGCCTTGCGATAGGCGCGCACCAGCGGGATATCCATATCGTCCGGGAAGGGTACTACCTGCGTCACGAAGACGCCCTTTCCCTCCCCCTCCAGTTCCGCCGAGAGCGCCTTGCTACCGACGAAGGAGATATTCATGAAGATGACATCGAGGCCAAGCTGCCGCGCCTGCCGGATGAACTCTGCGCTTGCCTTGTAGGCGCCGATCATGACCACCGCTTCGGGGTTGCTGCTGCGGATCGCGAGCAGGGCGCGCTTGAAGGCCGTTGTGTTGCGCATGTAGCGCCCCTCCCCGACCAGCGCAAGCCCGCGTTTTTCAAGCGCCGCCTTCACCCCGTCAAGCCCGGCCCGGCCGAAGCTGTCATCCTGGTAAAACGCTGCGATCCGCGTGATCCCGGGATCCGACGTCAGATGGGCGACCCAGGCTTCCGTCTCCTCGGCGTAGGAGGCGCGGATATTGACGACATTCTTCTGGCGGGGATCGCGCAGGAAGCCCGCGCCCGTAAACGGCCCGATCAGGGGAATATTCTCCGCCGCCGCAATCGGCGCAATCGCCTTGCTCGTCGGGGTCCCGACAAAACCGGCCAGCGCAAACACCCTGTCATCGGTGATCAGCCGGTTGACATTCTCGATGGCCATCGCCGGTTGATACCCGTCGTCATAGGAAATCAGGCGAAGCTTGCGCCCCGCGATCCCGCCCTTGCGGTTCACCTCGTCAAAGGCGGCAAGGATGCCGTCGCGCATCCCCTCACCCAGCGCGGCGGACGGCCCCTCGAAGGCGGCGCTCTGGCCGAAGGTGATCTCGTCCGGGGCCACCCCGTCCGCGGCGCATGGCGCGCTCCCCGGCGGCAACAGCAACAGGGTCATCAGGGCAAGAAGAGAGAAAGGCAGAGGTATGCGAAGAAACTGTGTCACCGTAACCTGTTGTCCTCTGCGACAGGCGGCCCGCTGACGGCCGCGCCCATTAAAGCTGATTGAGTATCGGAAAATCGCCCCGACTTGTGCGGGCAATACTACTCAATTCATCCTTTGATTAGAAGAATTTTTTGGGTGGTTACCCCGAAAGTGCTGCGATATCGCCGATGACCCGCGCCCGCGCCCGGATTGCATGGCCCGGAATATAGGCGGTAGGCAGATCCTCCAGCTCAATGGTTTTGAGGGTCTCCGCCGCCGACGGCAATCAGGGGCACTTCCGGACAGCTCATGCGGATAGCGATAGAGGAACTGTTTCTGCAGCCCGACAATCTCCAGCAGCGAGCCAACTTTTTCACGCAGCGGCGCGCTTCACGCTGGAGGTTGCGAAAGCCTTCTCGGCGGGCAACTGCGACTTTTATGACCGCTCGGAATTTGCGGAAATCATGAAGCTTTACGGCCCCATGACCCATTTCCAGACTAGTGGCAAATCGGGCGATTGAGACGGCGCGCTCGCCCAGGTGACCACCGCCACAGTTGCGCTTGACACTCCCCGCTGAAAGACTTACAACGCCTAGGCTTTTGGCAAGACACCACATGATCAGGGGCCTGGTGGCGGAGTGGTGACGCAGCGGATTGCAAATCCGTCCACACCGGTTCGATTCCGGTCCAGGCCTCCAATTCCGAATTCTCCTCCGTAAAATCCTCACAACCGCGATGCTTCCCGCGTCCTGTCTCCGGCGCGTCTTGCGGATTGCGTCGCTGTTCTGCCCTGCGACAAGGAGACACCCATGTATATCGCGATCGGAATTCTGCTGCCCTGGCTCATGTTCTTCATGCTCGGCCGCACGACGGAGGGGATCATCTGCCTGATCCTGCAATTGACGGTTCTGGGCTGGCTGCCCGCCGCCATCTGGGCGATGGTGGCGCCGCATCGCTCCCGCCCGTCCAACGAAAAACCCGACGCCGACAAGCCCGCGAAATAAAGCTGGCGGACGGCACGCAGGCCTCCCGCACTCCATTCCGCCGATTGCCAAGCCGCGCAAGGTTGGGTAAGCTGGTCGCAGTTTTATTATTCTGAGGGGTGGCCTCCATGCGACTGATCTTAGCGATCCTTTTACCGTTCGTCGTCTTTTTCACCATTGGCAAGCCGTTTCAGGGCATTCTCTGCCTGATCCTGCAAGTCACGCTGATCGGCTGGATTCCGGCGGCGATCTGGGCGGTCTACGCCCTCAGCCAGTATAATACGGACAAGAAAATCGCTTCCGTCCACGGGCGGGAATAACCGTAGCCACCTTTCGGGCCCGGATACGCGTTTTTTTAGCCAAAACTGAAATCAAGGCTTGGCAGGCAAAGACGCAATTGCTATAAGCCGCCAACCCGTTATAGTTCGGGCCCTGATCCCCGATAGCTCAGTTGGTAGAGCAGCTGACTGTTAATCAGCCTGTCACAGGTTCGAGTCCTGTTCGGGGAGCCAATTCAAAAGCCTTCGGAATTCCTTCCGGAGGCTTTTTTTATGGCGCCGCGACCAACCGTGGCTATGCCGAAATTGTAGGTTAATTATTTTCCGTATATACAAAAAATAATTGACAGCTTTATTTATCGTATATACATTAAATAAAGCCGCAACGGAGAACGGCCAATGTACGAGTGGGATGACACAAAATGCGAAACGAACCGGAAATCCCGCGGTTTCGGCTTTGAGGTCATCTTTGAATTCGATTGGGATACCGCCGTCGTGGAGGAAGATGTCCGGCGGGATTACGGCGAGGAACGCTTCCGCGCTTTTGGATATGCCGGTGATACCCTATATGCGGTTGCGTTTACTTTTCGGAGGAACAACATCCGCATTATCAGCCTGCGTCGCATGCGCGCCAAGGAGGGCAAGAGATATGGTTTCAAAACGGGATAAAAAAATTGATCCGTTCGAGGTTGATGAAGATACCGCGCCGCTAACGGATGCCGAGGTCAGGAAGCTCCGCCCTGCGACCGAAGTTTTCGCGAAACACGGCGTGGAGATGCCACCTCGTCCGCGCGGCAGGCCGACAATTGAAAACCCCAAGCGTCAGGTCAATATGCGACTGGATGCTGATTTGCTGGACAAGCTTCGCGAACGCGGCAAGGGATGGCAAACCGAAGTGAACGAGAAGCTAAGGGAAATATTTCTGGCATAATCCGGTCGTCTCACGCTATGGCGGCGCCCGCCGCCGGTTTCTCATGCAGCCCCTCCACCACCATTTTCAGCATCACCTTGGCGGCGGGGGACATGACCCAGTCCTTGCGGGTGATGATGCCGACGGGGCGGAGGATGTTGGGCTTTTCAAGGCGGATCGCGACGAGACCGTCCATCCGCACCGCCTTGAGGTAGGACGAGAGGATAATCCCGAGGCCCGCCCCGGCGGACACAAGCGAGGCGGCGGTCTGGACCAGCGCCGGTTCCAGAATTGGCTTCAATGTGATGCCGGTGCCGTCAAGCGCCGCGTCGATGCTCTGGCGAACGCCGGTGTCCGGGGACAGGATGACGATTTCCTCGTCCATGACCTGACGCCAGGACAGCGTCTTTTCCCCGGCCAGCGGGTGATCCTCCGCGGCGAGGAGCATGACCTCGTCATCGTAGATTTCCTCATAGGCGAGGTTGCCCATCTCCGGCGGCTGGGAGCCGATGCCAAAATCCGCAACCCCCGAGCGGACATTCTCCAGCACCGTGTTCCAGATGCCGTCAAGCACCTGCACCCTGACTTTCGGGTGCCGCCGCCGGAACGCCACCAGGATCGGCGGCAGCTGGTTTGCGGCGACGGAGGGAAAGGCCGCGACGGTCACCTTCCCCTCTTCCAGCTCCGCCAGGTCGCGCATGTGGCGGACCGCGGAATCGAGGCCCGTCACCACATTCTCGGCAAGCGGCAGGAACGCCTTGCCCATCTCGGTCAGGGCGACCTGCCGGGTGCTGCGCGTGATCAGCTTGACCCGCAGCATTTCCTCCAGCTGCCGGATCAGCAGCGACAGCGACGGCTGCGTCATGTGGATTTCCTCGGCCGCCTTGGTGAAATGCAGATGCCGCGCCACCGCGACAAAGGCCCGAAAATGCTTATCCATTCACCTCAACCTATTTATCTATATTTGATATGAATATCTGAATAATTATTATTTATCATATTAATGCAACAGATATAAGCTCCTTTTGCTAGCGCTGAGAGGGAGCCATGATAATAACAAAAAAAACAATGATCCTCGCCGGGGCGGAGGTTGAGGGACTGGGAGGTAATCTCAGCGTAACCAATCCGGCGGATGGCTCCCTCATCATCGATCTTCGCATGGCCTCGAAAGAGCAGGTCGACCTCGCGTTCGAGCGCGGAAAAGCCGCAATCGGGAAGAATGACTGGTTTGCCCGCCCGCCGCATGAACGCGCCAGCGTCCTGTTCAGGGCCGCCGAGCTGATGCTGGAGCGCAAGGACGAGCTGGCCGGGTTGCAGACATCGGAAAATGGCAAGACGCTGAAGGAATCGCTCGGTCAGGTCAGTGCCGCCGCCGGGATTGTCCGCTATTTTGCATCCGTGTGTGAAACACTCGAGGGGGAGACGCCGCCGCCGCGCGGCCCCTATCTTTCCGTGACAACCTATGAACCCCTGGGCGTCGTTGCCGCGATCACGCCGTGGAACTCGCCGCTGACCATGGCCGCGCAGAAAGTCGCCCCGGCCCTCGCCGCCGGAAATGCGGTTATCCTGAAACCGTCGGAACTGACGACGCTGGTCTCGATCGCGCTTGGCCGCGCCTTCGTCGATGCCGGACTGCCGGACGGGTTGCTGAGCGTCCTGCCCGGCGATGCTTCGATCGGCGAAGCGATTATCGACCATCCCGACCTTGCCATGGTGTCCTTCACCGGCGGGACGAATGCCGGGCGCGCCATTGCCTCGGCCGTCGCCGGGCGGTTCATCCCGACCATTCTGGAACTTGGCGGCAAGTCGCCGACAATTGTCTTTGCCGACGCCGATCTCGACAAGGCCGCCGCCGATGTTTCCTCGGCGATCTTCGGCTCCGGCGGGCAATCCTGCGTCGCCGGATCACGATTGTTTGTCGAACACGGCATCTATGATAGCTTTATGGAGAAACTCGTCGCGGTGTCGGAAAAACTGCGCGTCGGCCCGCCGCTTGACGACGCCAGCAATATCGGCCCCATGGCGTCGGAACAACAGCGCGCGCGGATCGAGGGCTATGTCGATATCGCACGCAAGGAAGGTGGGCGGATCCTGCTGGGCGGCAAGCGGCCCGATAGTGCCGACTGCCGGGACGGTGCCTATTACCTGCCGACGATCATCGACGGGCTGGATCACGGCTCCGCCGTCTGTCAGGAGGAGATTTTCGGCAGCGTTCTTGTCGTGCTTCCCTTCACCTCGGAAGCGGATCTGATCGAACAGGCGAACGACACGGTCTTCGGTCTTGCCTGCGGGATCTGGAGCCAGGACGCACAGAAGGCATGGCGGGTGGCGGGAGCGATCAAGGCGGGCACCGTCTGGATCAACACCTATAAGCAACTCAGCATTGCCGCCCCGTTTGGCGGTTACAAGGAGAGCGGCCTCGGCCGGGAAAAAGGCATTCAGGGGCTGCGCGCCTACCAACAGGCCAAGAGCATTTATCTTGGCGGTTTCGGGAGTTAAGCATATGAGCAGCCAGCAACAGCCGTTAATATCCCTCGATGACATCACCTTCGTCGGACAGAATCTCAACCGTCCCGAGAGCGTTCAGGTGATGAAGGACGGCTCGATCTATGTCTCCCACCGCGACTGCGGCGTCTCCCATATCAAGTCGGTCGGGCAGCAGCGCCTGATCGGTATCCCGGGCCAGAAGGCCAACGGTCATGAACTGATCCCGAACGGCACTGCGCCGATGGGCGACGGCAGCTTCCGCCTTGCCAATATCGGCGATGGCGGCGGCGTCTGGACGCTGGATGAGGCAACCGGCGCCATCGAGCCCTTCCTCATGGAAGCCGACGGGCAGTTTCTCGCCGCCGCCAATTTCGTCATGACGGATGATCAGGGACGGACATGGATTACCGTCAGTACCGCGAGCCAGCCGCGCTTCACCGCCTATAGCGAAAAAGTCGCGGACGGCTTTATCGTGCTGCAGGACGAGCAGGGAACGCGCATCGTCGCCGACAGTCTCGGCTTCGCCAATGAATGCCGCCTCTCGCCGGATGGCAAGCAACTCGTCGTTGCCGAAACCTTCGCGCGACGCATCACGCTGTATGACGTGACGGCAAAGGGCGATCTGAAGAACGCGCAGACCTTTGCGCAGTTCGGCCGGGGCGACTTCCCCGATGGCTGCCGTTTTGATCAGGCGGGGCACCTCTGGATGACCAGCATTGTCAGCAACCGTCTCTATCGTATCGCGCCCGACGGCACGCCCACCCTGATCCTGGAAGATGCCGATGCGGCCCATATCGACTGGGTGGAAAACGCCCTTTCCGCCGGAAAAATGGGACGCGAACATTTCTACGAGACGGCGGGCGAGAAGCTGCGCAACATCGCCTCCGTTGACTTCGGCGGCGACAACGGTCGCAGCGTCTATCTCGGCTCTCTCGCCGACACCAGGATTGCAACCTTTACCCTGCCCCCTGATTTTTCATAAGACCGCGTACAAGGAAAGAATGATGACCGGCCAATTGATGCTCGGATTTATTGGACTTGGTGTCATGGGGGAACCCATGTGCCGCAATATGACAAAGGCCGATTTGGGCCCGATGGTGGTTTTCGATATCTCGGATACCCCGGTGGCGCGACTTGAAGCCGATGGCGCAACGCGCGCAGGCTCTATTGCGGAGGTTTCGAAAAACGCGGATATCATTTTCCTCTCGCTTCCCGGCGGACCGGAGGTGGAGAAGATCATTCTGGGGCCGGACGGCCTGCTTGAAAACGGGCGCAAGGGACAGATCATCGTCGATATGAGCACCTGTCCCGTTGCCATTGCCAGAAAGGCCGCCGCCGCGCTTGAGAAAAAGGGCATGATTTTCGCCGATGCGCCGGTCGCTCGCACCCGTCAGGCCGCCATCGACGGCACCCTGAGCATCATGGTCGGCAGCGATGAGGAAACATTCGAGACGATCCGCCCTCATCTCGCCGCCGCCGCCACCGATATCACCCATTGCGGCGGCATCGGCACGGGTCAGGTGGTGAAGCTCTTGAATAACATGCTGCTGATCCAGTCCGTCGTTGCGCTTGGCGAAGCTCTCACCATCGGCGAGCGCGCCGGGGTCGATCGTGCGTTGCTGGTCGATACCCTCTCCAAGGGATCGGCGGACAGCTTCGCGCTGCGTAATCATGTAAAAAAGGCGATGCTGCCACGCGAGTTTCCTATCGGCGCGTTTGGCACGGATTACGCGACCAAGGATATTGCTTACGCGCTGGAACTCGCGGCGGATGCCGGGGTCAAATCCCCGGCAGGCGAGCTTGCAAAGGAAATGCTGGAAAAGACGAGCGCCGCCGGATATGGCGCGGAATATTTCCCGGTTCTGCTGAAACTGATTGAAGGAGAGGCGTCATGACAGGCATCCAGTATGATGTTGTCGTGGTCGGCGCCGGAAACGCGGCGCTCTGCGCGGCCCTGAGCGCGGAGGAGAACGGCGCAAAAGTCCTCGTCCTTGAATGCGCGCCCGAGGAGGTGAGCGGCGGCAACTCCCGCTTTACCGCAGGCGCGATCCGCTTTGCCTATAACGGGCTGGAGGATCTTCAGGCCGTGATGCCGGACCTCACCGAGACGGAAATCGCGACGACCGATTTCGGCACCTACACCGAAGACCAGTTCTTCGATGACATGTTCCGCGTGACCCAGCACCGGACCGATCCGGACCTCTGCGAAGTGCTTGTCCGCCGAAGCTTTGCCACCATCCGCTGGATGCGCGAAAAGGGCGTGCGCTTCGTGCCGATCTACGGGCGGCAGGCCTTCAAGGTCGACGGGAAATTCAAGTTCTGGGGCGGCCTGACGGTGGAGGCCTGGGGCGGCGGTCCGGGGCTTGTGGAAGCGCTCCTGAAATCGGCGGGCAAGCATGGTATCGATGTCTGGTATGAGGCCCGCGCGCTGGAGCTGATCACCGACGGGGTTTCGGTCACCGGCGTCAAAATCCGAAGAGGCGGCAAGATCGAGAAGGTGTCGGCGAAATCCGTCATCCTCGCCGCCGGGGGGTTTCAGGCGAACACCGAAATGCGCACCCGCTATCTCGGCCCCAACTGGGACCTCGCGAAAGTGCGCGGCACCCCCTATAACACCGGCGACGGCATCCGCATGGCGATGGATATCGGCGCGAGCAGCGCCGGTAACTGGTCCGGCTGCCACGCCGTTGGATGGGAGCGGAACGCGCCCGAGTTTGGCGACCTGGCCGTCGGCGACGGGTTCCAGAAACATTCCTACCCCTTCGGCATTATCGTCAATGCGAAGGGGGAGCGGTTCGTTGATGAGGGCGCGGATTTCCGCAACTATACCTACGCCAAATACGGCCGCGAGGTGCTGGCCCAGCCCGGCCATTTCGCCTGGCAGATTTTCGATCAGAAAACCCTGCATCTCCTGCGCGATGAATACCGCATCCGGGAGGTGACCAAAGTTACCGCCGACACCATCGAGGAACTTGCCCAAAAACTCGAAGGCGTTGACCCGGAAGGCTTTATCGCCACGGTGAAAGCCTATAACGGCGCGGTTCAGACCGATATTCCCTTTAACCCCAATGTCAAGGACGGCCGCGCGACAAAGGGCTTGCCACTGCCCAAAAGCAACTGGGCCAACCAGCTCACCGAGGCCCCGTTCGAGGCCTACGCCATCACCTGCGGCATCACCTTCACCTTCGGCGGCCTGCGGATTAACACGGCGGCCGAGGTGCAGAGCACGGACTACAAGCCGATCCCCGGCCTGTTCGCGGCGGGGGAGCTTGTTGGCGGGATTTTCTATAACAATTACCCCGGCGGCACCGGCCTGATGAACGGCGCCGTCTTCGGCAAGATCGCGGGCAAATCAGCGGCGGAGTATGTGACCGGTAAAGGCGTGAGCTGACGACGCGGATGCCTTGAGATTCTTGTTTTTCTATTTTTTATACATATATTAATTAACAGCATGATTTAATGTATGTATGTTAAATCATGGAAGACGAGATCGAATTTGAATGGGACGAGGCAAAGCGGGACGGAAATCTCGCCAAGCATGGCGTCGATTTTACCAAAGCCGGAAAATTCGATTTCGAAACATCTTTTACCCGTGAAGATATTCGGGATGCCTATGGCGAGCAACGCTATGTCTCGATTGGCCTAATCGACGGGCGACCCTATGTCATGGTGTGGTGCTATCGCGGATCAAAGGTGCGGGTGATCAGCCTTCGCAAGGCAAATAAAAAAGAAAGGGCAAGCTATGAAAGCGAAATCCTACGTTGATAAGGAAGGGCACGCCCGGGAACTTGATGAACAGTTTTTTAAAGAGGCCCGTCGTGGACGGCCGCCGCTGCCGAAAGAAGAGCGGAAAGTCAAGGTCACAATGATGCTCGACGCCGATATTGTCGACAGTTACAAAAGCGGAGGCAAAGGCTGGCAGACCCGCGTCAACCGGGACCTGCGCGGGATGATCAAGGCGGGCGCTCCCGCCAAGCAAAACTAAAGAAAGCATGGAGAAAACCGGCTGAGGCATTCCCCAGCCGATTCCCGTTAAACTCAGCCCTTCCTTTCAAGCGCGGCGTCGATGACGCGGCGGAGGTCGGTTGCTTCTTCACCCACATGTTTGAGGATGGCGTCGACTTCGCTCTGTGAAAGCTCGCCTTTTTGCGCGCGGAGGGCGGCGTTTACGAGGAACGCGCCGCCTTCGAGCAGGGCGAGGACGGAGGCTGTGGTGATTTCCATGGGCTAGCTCCTTTTCCCGGTTTCGGCTTCAGCCGCGAGTCGCGCTTCCAGCAGGATCACCGACTGCGCGGCCAGGCTATTCAGCGCCGCCGCATAGTCGAGGTCGTCCGTGCAGCTTTCCTCAACCACGACACTCGCCGCCCAAATGTTGCGGAGCGTCGCCACCTCCCGGATGGTGCCATCGAGGATGAAGTTCCTGACGATCCCCATGGTGGTGGCGAGCCCGTCGCAGGTGATCAGCAGCTGGTCACGCGCGGAAAGCTGGCCGAACGACGTGCTGCAGGCGCCAAGCACCAGCAGCAACATGGCAACGATCGCGCCCCTCATTTCAGCGCCTCGGTCGTGATGGCGGCGCGGATGGTCATGGCAGTGAGCGCGGCGAAGACCGCCTCGATCATGTCCTGCAGCGCGATTTCATCGAGCAGGTAGCTGCCCACCGCCGTTAGAATCGCGAGGAACGCGGTGACATAGGTTTTCTTGCCCTTCAAATAGTCCTTCATATTTCCAGTCCTTCTGTTAGGGGATGGGCGCATTCCATATATTTTTCCACCGTGCCGCGCCCGAGCGGGGTGTTGTAATAGCGCTTCCAGTAGGCCGCCTGGCCTTCAGGTTCGTCCGGAATCGGGTCCGGCACGCGCCAGTAGTGAATGCGGCAGATGGCGGTCGCGTATTTCAGGTTCCAGACAAGCTGGGAGGCCTGTGGCACTCCCTCCCCCGCCATGAAAAGCCGGAGCCGCCGGAGGAGCACAGGACGCCGCCCGAGATAGCGGAGGATATCGTCATAGGTCGCCGGTTCGCACTGATAGAACCCGAGCGCGGGACCGCCGATCTGGCGCAGGTGGCGAAAGCCGCTCTCGACCAGCCCGGTGCCAAGGATAAGATTTTCCGCCGTCACACCGCCCATGTGCAGGGCGTCCAATGTCGGACGGATGATGAGATCACGAAGATCATCGATGATCATCCGAAACTCCTTCAAATTATGGTGAATATTCTGCTGTGATTTACGCACAAGGGCGCACGGCCGCCGGATGCCCCGGCAGCAAAACTCCGGCGCGAGGGCCGGAGCGTCAGTAAAGTGTCAGTTAAATGTCAAGATTACGCCGCGCGGCCGTCCTTGTGCGAGAGCAGCAGCGCGTAGGCCATGTCATGGAACGGGCTTTCAAGGCCGAGGCGCTTGCTCTCGCGGCAGAGCCAGCCGATGATGCTCTCGACCTCCAGCGGCTTGCCCCGCTCCAGATCCTCCAGCATCGAGGCGCGGGTCGCCGGATTGGTCGCCGTGACCGCGAAATGCAGCTTCTTTTCGGCGATTTTCGGTTCGATATCGACACCCTTCGCCATGGCCAGCGCCGACACCTCCTGCATCGCCTTCAGGAACAGGTCCTGCATCTCCGGCGATTTGATCCAGCCGCCAACGGGCTGCCGCGTCAGGCAGCCGATAGCGTGGAACGGCGCGAGCACGACATATTTCTCCCAGATCTGCGCCATCGGCTCTTTGAGCGCATGGGCATCCGTTCCCTGGGCTTTCAGTGCCGCCGCAATCTCGTCATGCAGCGCCATGTCGCGCGGCTGATACGGCCCGAAGACCGAGCGGGTCAGGCTGCCGGTGCGCTTAACCTGTCCTGGTGCTTCGACCACCGCGGGAACATAGGTGATCCCCGGGGAGACATGATCCATGCCGTATTTCTCCGCCAGCAGCTCGATGCCGTAAAGGCCGTTCTGCAGGCCGATGATTTCGGTTTTCGGGCCGATCATCGGGCGCATGGCCTCCGCTGCGTCATCGGTATCCTGCCCCTTTACCGTAAACAGCACCGCATCACAGACGCCGAGCGCCGCCGGATCGTTGGAAACGGCCGCGAAGGTCACAGTCTGGGCGCCGTCCTCGGAGGTGATGGTGAGGCCGTCGGTTGTGAGCGCATCGCGGGTTTTGCCGCGCGCCAGCACCACAACCTCCATCCCGGCTTTCACAAGCTGCGCCGCGAAATAGCCGCCAATGGCCCCCGCCCCGATAATTCCGATTTTAAGTGACATTTCCTATCCTTCTTCTTATCGCGCCGGGCGGTTTATCCGCAAGCGGGCATTGCCGCAATCACGGCTCTTGAGGCACGGTAGAAAAAATTGCCGCGCCGGGCAAGCCCCAAACGTCAGGACCGTGAAATCGCCGGGCTGAGGCCGATCGACTCCCGATAGAGGATCGAGAGGAAGGAGATAAAAACCGCCAGCACAAACGGCATGAGCAGGAAACTGGAGAGCAGATAGAACACCGCGCCCGCCAGATCCGGCTTGTTCAGCAGGATCAGCAGCAGCATCGGCATATATATCAGGATATAGAGCCCGACGACGGCCACCAGAGCGAGGAGAAACGTCCCGACGAGGGCGAAAAACATCTCCAGCACCGATTTGGCGAACTCGGACAGCGCCAGCGGCTGGTCCAGCGCAATCGCCGGAAACACGAACATCAGCGGCATGAAACAGAGCAGCAGCAGGATAACGAACAGGACGAGGGATGCGCCGGTTCCACCGCCACCGCCCGCGACGTAAATCCGCGCCAGAATATAGGTGATCAGCACATAGCCGAGCAGCGCCCCGGCGAACTTGATCTCCCGCAGGCCGAAATGAAGGCCGAAAGCCGCACTCTCCCGCTCAACGCCGATCAGGGTATAGCGGCTCCAGTAAACCGCGAAAATCGCATAGAGCAACTCGTTCATGACAAGCCGGAAATAATCGGCCGACGCCAGGATGTTGGTCTCCAGCCAGGAAATAAGTCCCGTCATCACGATCACCGGCACCGCCCGGATCAGGCAGGGCCAGCGGTGAAGAATAACAAATCGAAAGGCCTCCAGTAGGCAGGCTGTCGGCTTGACGAGGCGCGTTGGTTCCATGCGGCCGACGATAGAGTGAAGATGTTAAACAATTCTTAGGGTCTGCCGCATGTCATCCGGCCATCCATCAAGACAAAAAAACGGCGGCTCCAGAGAACCACCGTTTTTAATCTCAAAGCAGCCGTAAATATCAGGCGGACAGCTGAGCTTTTTGTTTCCGGCGACGACCCAGATAACCGAGTCCGAGGAGGGCTGCACCAAAGAGCGGCAAAGCAGCCGGGATCGGAACTGCCGAAACCGTATTGTAAACACGATAATTGCTGAGACCCTTGCCAACCCCTTCGATAAAGAAGTCGAACGCCGGGATGCCGTCATACAGGAAGGCCATGCTGAAGCCACCAGTATGAATATATATGACATTTCCTTCAATCGGACCGGAGACACTTTTACCGGAGATATCACCACTACCGACCAGGGTTAATTCCTGACCGAACCAGTCAGATCCTTCCAGAATTGATTCAACATTGTCCGGGCTCTGCGCACGGAACGCATCTTGCGTTGAAAACTGCGAGGCAAGAAGCCCGGTAGTCAGGAAGTCGAGATCATCCCAGTTGCCGTTTTTACCGCCACCTTTTTTACCGCCACCTTTGGTCGGTCTATCGCGACCGTTGGTCTGGATTCTATCGCGACCGTTGGTCTGGAACCGATCGATCCAACCTGCATCTGTCCGGAAATCACCAGTCGAATCTGAGTTGCTGTCTTGCGCATTCCAGCAAGTGCCGTTCCCCGGGGATGACGCGTTCACCGAGCAAGAAAAAGCTGCGGACGCCTGGTTTGCACCACCGAAAAAGGATATCGCGCCAATTACGGCCGCGACGCCCATTGTTTTTAAAAGAAATCCATTTTTCTTCATAATATACCCTAAACACCCAGTAATAAATACTATAGCCGCTGCACAATACTAACAACCAAGCGCAACAAATTTAATTACTGTACAATTTACATAGAATTGTCGCCAAAAGCAATAAATATCTCGAATATGGTTAATTCCAGATACATCAAATTACGTCAGTCGCGAAGTTAAGGGAGCATGCGGATGCCCCCTCCCGAAACCGGATGGACCGCCCCTTTTACTGGTCCGATGCGGACCTATTTTCCCTGAATCGGTATCTTTCGCCGACGTCGGCCCAGATACATAATCCCGACAAGCGCCACCGCAAACAACAGCAAACCGGTGGAAGAGGGGCTATCCGCCCGCCGTCCGCTTTCCACAAGGGCGCCCTCGCCCTTCACCTTGACGTCGAGCTGGCTCTTTTCCGTCACCCTGTCATCCGCCGGCGGAAAAAGCCACGCAACGGCGGCGCCAGGGCCGCTTTCCGTCGCCTGCTTTTCCTTATTGCAGGTGGCCTGCTCCTGTAGCGACAAGGGTTTCAGACAATCGACCGACGATGATGTGGACGCCTGCGCCGGTCCGGCCGTCCCGAAACCAGATATGCCCACCATCACGATGGCGAACGCCAGCGCGACACTACTGAGTTGTATGTTCAGAAATTTGACAGACATGGAATATCCCCATTCGAAATGAATTTTTCGACTAAATGATCGTTGGAAAAGCAACTGTTGGAAATGCAACGATAAGGACTTTTTTTGGAGATTATGCGCGTATTTTACCATATATTTGCCTAAAATCCAATAGTTTTTCAGCTACCATTAACAGATATCAACAAAACTCCAAAAAACACCTCAAAACTGACCCCGTCTGCCTTACACCGGCGAATCAAC
This sequence comes from Sneathiella sp., assembly GCA_040880045.1. Classification (GTDB taxonomy): domain Bacteria; phylum Pseudomonadota; class Alphaproteobacteria; order Sneathiellales; family Sneathiellaceae; genus Sneathiella. Next base: position 19,263 of record JBBDJF010000012.1, on the reverse strand, counting down.
GAACCTCATCCTCCCTTATCAAGTAATGCGCGTTTGTGTCAGGAATGTGAAAAATCGATTGTGGGGGGCCGGATTTGTGTTAATTTGCGCCATGGAACAGCTTATCTCCCTTATCATTGTCAGCTTCGGCTTGGCGGCCATTCCGGGTCCAAATGTCGCGCTGACGCTCGCAAATTCCGTCCGCTACGGGACGCTGTACGGACTTTTCACCGTCGCCGGGACCACGGTCGGTGTCGGGTTGCAGCTGCTTCTGGTGGTGCTCGGGATCGGCACGCTGCTGGAACTTGCCGCCGATATCCTCACCTGGATGAAATGGGCGGGCGTGATCTATCTGATCTATCTTGGTTATAGAAGCTGGTCCGCCCCGCTTGACGACCTGTCGGCGATCAAGGCGGTCAAGGCGCCGGTGTTCGGGCTGTTCTGGCGCGGCCTGATGGTCGCCATCCTCAACCCGAAAACCCTGATTTTCAATGCCGCGCTGTTGCCGCAGTTTATCGCGCCCGAGGGCGATTACCTGTCGCAGCTGGCGATTGTCGCCTTCGTCTTTTTATCGGTTCTGACGATTGGCGACACGCTCTGGGCGATTTTCGCCGGAGCGCTCCGGCCCCTGATGTTCCGGTTTCAGCGGTTGCGCAACCGGATCACCGGGGGATTCCTGATTGCCGCCGGAGTTGGGCTCGCCCTCGCCGACCGGAAATAATCAGCGTCTGATTCCATCCTGTTCCGGGAAATCCGGGAAACTCAAGGCGGCATCCTCATCGAGAAAGCCGCGCCCGCCGCGCCGGTCCTCGGAGAAATCAAGCTCCCCCCGACGGCTCAGCTCATCATCGCGCTCGGCCATCGGGCTTTCCTCTCCAAGACCCGTGAGGGACTGGGAGGATTCCGTATCCCGCCAGATACAGCCCTGCAAGATTTCATGGGCGGGGAAATTGTCATTCGCCTCGACCTCCTCGCCGTCATAGGAAAGATAGGCCGCCTCGGCGCTGTCCTCGATAAAGGCGTCGCTATCGGGATTTATCTGTTCCTCCCGGTATGTTTTCTGCACTTCACTCATCATCTTACTCCCTGGTTTTACGGTTGTTGAACCTGATACTGCCCGCGGCGGCGCATTTTTATGCCCGCGATATGGGCGCTGATGGAATGGCCGAACCCCGGCAGGCGGATTGTCCGGCCGACATGCACATACTCCTCCTTCCGGGGTGGTGAACTTCCCTGAACCATCCCGCTGAACGGCAGCCGCGCGAGCACATCAGCCCGGTTGACATAACGGCTGACCCGGATCGCGCGCGAATAGCCCTCGGCGAATTCCCGATTGCCGATGCGCGGGCTGGCGAAGGCATGCACCCGGCTCACCTCCAGCGGCATCGCCGCCAGCATCGCCAGCGCTCCGCCCATGGAATGCCCGGTCAGAACAACCTCGGACGCGCCCCCGATCTCCCGGCGGATCGCGCCAAGGATCTGCCAGAGCGCCTGATAGTAGCCTTCATGCACCCGCCCCGCCCCGACCCAGGGAACCAGATCGGTCGACAGGTTGCTGCGATAGCTTTTGACCTCGCGCCCGAACAGCGCGGTGCCGCGAAAGGCAACAACCGTGATCCCGTCCTTCGTGCCGATCCAGGCGAAATGATCGCGGCTCTGGACCGGTTGGTAGCTGTAGCCCAGAAGCTTCGCCCGCGCCGCGCCGTTCGGATCATAGGCGATTTTCGCGCAAATCGCCGCTTCGAGCGGGCTCATCTATCGTCGGCATTCTTGTTCTGGCCGACATTGCCGGCGATCAGGTTGAGCAACTGGAACAGCCGGTCGAGCCATTCCGCGTCCCATCGCGTCGGCGTCAGGGCCGTGATGATTGTTGCCAGCGTGACAAGCAGCGCCAGCCCCTCCAACGCCAGCCAGGCGGCCTCCTGCCAGTCGAAATAAGTGACATATGCGCCCACGACATCTCTCCTTGTGGAATTACAGATTGAACGGCCGGAAATTCTGGCCGACCCAGGCGGCAAATGTGGTTAACGCCGCGACGATACTTCCTGTGATGCCGATGACTTTCAGCGCGCCGCGGCCCATGCTGACCTGAAGCGTGAGGCTCTTCACGTCATCGCGCAGCTCCACCATATCGAGATGGAGATTTTCAATGCGCACCCGCATGGCGCCGATTTCCCGTTCAAGATTTTCCATCAGATCCCTCCGGTTTTTGCAAAGTGACCGGGGCCGCCGCCGATTGCCGGGCTGGCCGGTCGAGGCGCGTATCCAGTGCATTCCAGTATTCGCCCGCCGCCCGGAGGCAGCTCCAGCCGCTGGCGTCGGTTTCCGTCAAGGTCCATCGCTCACGCGATGTCGTTGCGAATATCTCGATCAGCGCGCCGCGATTGTTCAGCCCCTGCGCGATCAGCACCTCGCCATATTCCTCGGCGAGATGGACGCCAAGCTCGCTGCGCGGCAGGCATCCCGGATTGGCCATGACGGCGACGGCGGTGACCGCAGGCATTAAAAAAGCGGCCCCGAGGACCGCCGCTGCAATTGCGTATTTCATGTTACTCCCCTTCCCTTGAATGGCTTACCCGACAGCCTGGATGCTGAACCAGGTCGCGACATTGCTTTCGATGCTGCGGCTCGCGCCACTGTCCTGCCAGGCGACCATCTCGAAATAGTCCCCGGGGGTCACGACGAGCACCGGCGAGACAAAGCTCTGCATCGTCAGATAAGTTTGCGCGCCGATATGCTGGAACGGCCGCCCGTCATAGGCGGAAGAGCCGTTCTTCCAGACGAGAATTTCGCGCGTGCCCGATGTATTGCTGTCCCAGCGCGCCTGACCGCTGATAATCACCTTGCTGACCCCGCTCGGCACCGTCAGGCGGCTGTTGTTGGTGGCGTTGTCGTGATAGCCGTCGGTATCATAACTCTCGCTCCCCCAGCTCAGCGCCACATTCGTGTTATTGGCGATTGTCTGGTTGGCGCTCAGCTTGACAAGCGCTCCGGCATGGGCACCGCCTCCGCCGCCTTCCGATGTGCTGTCACTCAGGCCCAGCACATCGAGCCCGTCGCAATAGAAAAGCCGCGTCTCCCCGTCCAGTACCTGACCGGCGGCACCGGAGGCGGTCTTGACGGTCGCGGTCTCACCGCTCCCGTTGGTGACCATGAACGGCCGCTTGACCGCCGGGATGATGAAGTTGAACGCCGCCGCCGGGCTGCCGCCGATGACATGATGCCAGGCGCTGCGAAATTCGGCGTCGCTTAACGTTACGTCGCCCGCGCTCGGGTCATGATCGGTGATATCGTCACACAGCGCTGATTCCAGCTTCGCATCCGCATCGTTGGAGGTGACATAGGCGAGCGCCTGGCTTTCGGCGATTTGTGGTAAATCCAGTTCTGACATGTTAAATAGTCTCCGTCGCCGGAAAACCCCGGCCTATGGTTTCTGAAAGTTGATAGAGGGTGAGACCGAGTTCCGGCACCGCCCCTTCAGAGACGCCGAAATCCGCGTTGAAATCCTCCACGCTATAGGTATATTCCGTGGCATCCGATACATATCTGGACACTGTCGCGCCGTCATGGGTGAAGCAGAGCTCATAGCGTTCATATGCCTCGGCGAGCGGGACGAGACCGTTGAGCGCCCCGCCGCCGACCCGCGTGCGTCGCTGCCAGTTTAGGCTTAAATCGCCGCCGCTGCGCGTGGCCATGATCTGTACCGGGGCGTAGGGTTTGAGGTCCTTGCCGGCAAGGGCTTTCACCGTCACCGGCGTTTCCTCGATCAGGCGGCCCGATCCGACCGCCTTCCAGCGGCGCGGCACATCGATATCGCTGAGCGCGGAGAAGCCGCGCCCGATATCGCCGGAGCGAAGCAATATGACCCGCTCTCCGGTCTTGTGGCTGGCGATCGCGCCTTCCGTCCCGCGTCGCCCGCGAATGAAGGTATCGAGGCGATAGCTGCCATCCTCCTTCAGGGTGACATTGGCGAAATGCACGATCTCGTCGCCGACCAGCAAGGCATTGCCGCCGTTCAGCAGCACCGCCTCCGTAATGCTTTCCAACTCACCCCCGCCGTTTACAAAGCGGATATTGAGGGTGGAGGTTGTATCGGTCTGCCACGGCGTCCCGGTGTCGGGCAGCGCGCCGAGGGCCACGCCCCAGACCACCCCGGCGGCGATGGTCCCCTCGATCTCGTAGCTTTCCTCATCGAAGGCCGAATAGAGCGCGCCCTCCGACCAGCCGGACGGATGGCCGTCCATGGCATAGTAAAAGCGGCTGCCACTGCCCGCCGTCGCATCCTGATCGCGCAGAAGCGGAAGATCGAGGAGGAACAGCTCCGCATAAGAGCCGCGCCGGATCAGCGCCTGCTCATACCCCGTGCCCGCATCACTGGCGAGGGCGGAGCTGTAGGACAGCGGCGCCAGCGTCACCGCCTCGGCCTCCAGCGTGATATCCGCCCCGAGATGGGACTGCATCAGCCGCGCCGATGTTGCCCCGCCGTTAAGCCCAACCGTCACCACATCAGCCGGATCAAGCGCGAGATATTTCATCGGCAGGGAGAGACCCAGCGTCTGCCGCTCCGCCCAGGCGGAGTAAAGCGTTTTCGCCGCCGCCTGCCGCGCCTGATCCGCCGTCAGGGCAATCGGCAGGTCGCGGGCCAGCTGGTTCCGTCCGAACATGGTCGCGACCGGCCTGAAGCTGCGTTTCTCCATCTGCGTGCCGACCTGATAACCCGCATCGGCGGCAAGGTAGGAGAGCGAAATCCGCTCCGGCAGCTCACTTTCCTGCAAACGGCGGAGATCGGGCGGCGCGACCATCTCGGAATGGCTAATGCTGATGCCGCTATCGTCGCTGTTACGCGGGATGAAGTTCAGCTTGTAACCGCTTTCCACTGCATCAAAAAATCCGTAGTGACTGAGCGGCGTCAGCGCCTCGCTCACCGGCATCGGCCGGTTGACCACATAGCCCGGAATCTCGGCGTCCAGCGCGGTGACATCGATATCCCCGGCGGCCAATCCCGCGCGGTCGCAGAGGTCGGAAACGATCCCGGCGAGGTCAGCCGACGCACCGCTTGCCCGGCGCAGGAACAGGCGTTTCACGCCGAAGCTCGCATTGAACGCGATCAGGCTGTCGGTCGCCGCATCGTAAATCCCGTTCACCGAGGCATCGACGCCATCGAAATCATAGAGATCAACCCGCTCAAGCTCTTCAAGGGTTTCCGCACTCAGGTAAACCGCATAGCGCCCGGCGCTGATCAGCACCAGTTCCGAGCCATTATTCCGGTGAACAAGCGAGAGGTCGCCGCTCAGGTCGCTGACATCGCGAGACACAGTGATAGCCCCCGCAACCGTCGACCATTTGAACAGCCGGTAGTTGTTCTGGAACACAAGTTCATTTGTCGCCGGAAGATAGCCGACAAGCCGGGTGATATTGTTGGTCTCGCTCCCCGTCCCGCCGAGCGGGGTGAGGTCCGCCGTCGCAATCGTGTAGATATCGCTGGTGACGGCATAGCCGGTGCCGTCCACGCCCGGACTGCCGAAGACGGAGACGCGAACAATCTGCAGATCGCTCACCGCAGGGCCGGTTGCCCAGCCGGACATGGCGACCCAGGCGACCTCATTCCCGTCCGTCACCGCGCCAGTGCAGACCCGCGAGGCTGTCGCAATCGTCTCAACAACATTGAGCGCCGCATCAAACACCACCACCTGATAGTTCTGCTGCGATCCGGCGACCTGGAACTGCGCGCCGGTCAGCGGATGGATGATATCGGTGGAGAAGGTCACCGCGCCGACGCCTTCGGGCAGGTCCGCACTGTCCAGCAGCACCAGTGCCTCCCCATCCACACGGTGGATCTGCCGCCCGGCGAGGAGACCATTGCCCGTCCCGATCCAGAAGACACCGGTGAGATCACGCGCGAGGCCCCGCGCCGCATCGGGCAGGCGCGGAAACGCCGTGCCGATCCCGGCGCTCGCCAGTTCGTCCAATGTCAGCGCATCGATTTTCCGCACCGTATCGACGCCGCCGACCACCTCATAGCTGTAGGCGAGGCCGCGCTCCGCGTCATAGGCGAAGGAGGTCGCCGTCACAGCGGATATATCACTGTCGGTCAGCGGATACGCACCGAGCCCGTCGGTCGTCACCAGCAGCTCGATATTCGGAATGCGGTTGCCATAGGGCCCAAGCGGCAGGTCATCAAACACCAGATAGCAAAGCCCGCGGTAGGCGGGTGTGTTCCCCTCGCCCTCCGCCGCCTCGATAATGCTGTCGGGGAGCTGATCCTCATCCCCGCGATAGAAGCGGAACCGCAGATCGGCGGCGATCACCTCCCCGGCGGCGCTGGCGTCATAGATCACCTTGCCATCCGCCCATATCTTCAGGAGCGCGGCAATCTCGCCTTCGGCGATGGCGACGGCGAAACTGGTGAAGTAAGCATAACCGGTTGTCTGGCTCCCACCGGAGGCCCCGCCCTTGCCGCCGCCGCCACTTGTGACAGCTTCCGAGCGGAGGCGTGACGCCCAGATGATATTCCCGGCAAGCCGCATGGTCCCGTAGATTTTCGGGATCGGTGCGCCATAGCTCGCGCCGGTGATTTTAAGGTCGGCAAGGCGCGGCCCGGACGCGGCGGTACTGTCGTTTGGAAACAGAACCCGGCCGAGCGTCGTACCGACCATCCAACCGGCGCCTACCCCCACACCGGTTACGGCGCCGATACCGGCACCGACAACCCCTAATGCCAATGTCGCCATTATTTCACCTCCGGCAGGGAAAACACAAGGAAGGGCGCGCCATAGGCGGCGAGCGGCTCCTCGATCACCTGCCGCCGCCGGGCATGGGCATGGATCACTGTCGCGATGTCATTCCGCCACCCGAGAAAGCCGACATGGATCGGGAATGAGCTTTCCTTGAACACGCCAATATCCCCTTTTTTCCAGTCAGTTGATGGTATTATCTCAAGTTGTTTGTGAATTTCACTCAGAAACTGCCGGCCGTCCTGCCGCCGCCGGTATCCGGTGACATCCTGCACCGGGATACCCAGTTCCCGGGCGACCATGACAATCAGGCCGATGCAGTCAACGCCGCCTGCCCGGCTCCGTCCCTGATGCTGCCAGCGCGTGCCGATCCAGCCGCGCGCGCCCTCGATAATCCGCTGCCGCTCACTCATTGCCGCTCTCCAGCAGGGCGTCGGTCCCCGGAATATGCGGGAAGCCCCTGAAATTCAGATGATTGCTGTAGACATCACGGCAGGTCGCATAGCGCTTGTCGCAGCCGGGAAAGAAGCTCACCCCGTCGCCCTCGTTAATTGCGAACGGCATCTCAAGAAAGAGCGTGACTATTTTGTCTGCCTGCGCCCAGCCCCGAATTTCCGAGGCCCGACCCGCGTTATTGCCGCTGGTAAAGGTGAGGACGCCGCCGTTCAGCACATCGTCCGCACCGTCATAATCTGTGAGCGCGAACACCCCGCGCGAGGTGACGCTGGCCACTACGTCGGTCTCGGTCAGCGCTTCGACATCGACGCCGCATTTCACATCGCCGAGATCGGCGCTGCAAAGCGGCGCATAGACCCCGCCGATTTCATGGAGCAGGGCCTGAGACAGGCCGCGCAGCTCCGCCGTGAAGGCACCGTCCCGCGCCGAAATCTCGCCGAGCCATCCCTTGCGGAGCGGGATCGCCCCCATGGAGAGATCCTGCCAGTTGATCATGAAAATCCGCACTTCCGCATAGTCATAGAGGCCGGAGAACAGGTCTTCCTCGCTGATCACGTCGCTTTGCAGATTGCCAATGATATCAAGGTTATCGACGGTGAAGCTGCTGGAATTGGCGATGGCGCTGCGCGAATAGCCGCTGGCGGCGAGATAGCTGTCGCCGTCGATCAGCAAATCCTCGTCAAAATCGGTGAAGAACAGTTCCGTGCCGTCCTGCCGCGTCAGCGCCCAGCAGGTCGCCAGGGTCAGGACTTCGCCCTGCAGATGGTTGTTCATGGCGGTGGATAAATTCTTCATACGCGGACCTCCACCAGCTTGACGCTTTGCCAGTGATGGACATCCGGCCCCGGGATCGCCGCCTGCATCAGGTCGGTATCGAAGCGGACCGGCACATCAAACTCGCAGGCGACCGTGATATCGGCGTCATCGGCGGGGGCACTATCAAAGGTCAGGATGCCGGTTGCCGCATCAACGCTCCAGCCGCTGGCGAGCGGCGTCGCGTTCACCGCGACACTCACGCTCCCTTCGACGATTTTCTTGAGCTCCCGATCGAACGGCGGCGCCAGCGCGTCGTCATCGATGTAGCGCTTGAAAATCTGGAATTGAGTGCTGCTGCCGTCGCCACTGCCGATGGATTGCGCCGCCATCGTGAAATCGGAGAAATCCTTCAGGCGAAAGCCATAGGCGCGTCCGCGGCGGGCATGGAAGAAATCCAGCACTGCCGTCCATTCCGCGCCGCGGCTCGGGCTGATATCCACGGTATATTCGCGCCGCGCCTGCGCCCAGTTGATATTGCGCTGCTCGAACCCGGAATTCAGGATCTGCACGGTTGTCGAGAATCGCGGCCCGCCCATCGCGCCGTAGGAGACGCGGGTCGGAAATCGCACTTCGTGAAAGCTCATGATGTTATCCGTTTCTTTTCAGTGTGCGCTGTGCCTGACGCAGCGCCTCGCCCTGGATCTGCGACTGGCTGAGGCGGAAGCTGGCGGCATCGGGGGTCGAGATATTAAACGCCATATTGATGACCGATGCCGGGCTTGCATTGCTGTTGCGTTGCTGCGCCGGGGTCTCGATGGTGACACGCTCACCGCGCGTGAGCCGCAGGGGGACGAGGTTCCGGTCCACACCAGAGGCGCCGCCAACGGTGAATTGTCCGCCGGTCGCAAAGCCGGGAATAAGGCTGGTGAGCGCGCTTCCCGTGCGACCAGAGAACAGCGCCGCGCCGAGTTCGGACAAGATACCGCCGGAGCCGCCAAAGGACTGGCTCGCGCTTGAAGTCAGGGTTTGCGTGCCGAGGCGGAGAAGGTCGTTCTCCAGCCCCTTCAGCACCGACTTGAAATCCTTGCCCGAGACCAGCAGTTTTTCGAACGCGCTGCCGAATGCATCGCCGATTTTCCCCGCGACCTTGCCGCCAAGATCGCCAAGGCCGGAAAGCTCCGTCTTCGCCGTCGCGAGGCCCCGGCTGAGCTGATCGACAAAGCCGCCCTTGCCGGGCGTCGCCAGATCACTTTTCAGGCCGCTGAACTCCGGCAAGGTCAGTGACATTTTCAGGAAAATCAAACATGGCAACCTCAATAAAAAAAGCCCCGGAAGACGGGGCTGTGTTTCAACAAACAGGATTTGGTCCGGGATCAGGTCAGACGGGCGCGGCATTCACCTTCAGGCTGTCGGTAAGAAGGCCGCGCGCTTTCGCTTCCCTGAGCAGCTCCTCCTTGCTGACATCGCCAAGCTGCCGCGCCGCTATCAGGAAGTCGAGATCGGCCGCGCCCGGCTTTTGCGCACCCAGCCCGACGCTGATGCCGATGGTGCCGGTCACCGGCTGGTTCATCCAGTCCGCGATCAGCGCCAGCATGGCGTTCAGGCCGTCTTCCAGGTTCATCGCCATCGTGCCGAGCGGCGAGAGGGCATCGGCGGCATCCAGCGCCCGGCCGGTCGCCGTCTCTGCCTGCTTCGCGGTCTCGAATTGCAGGCCGAACAGGTTCATCGCCTGCTCCAGCGCCTCCAGCTCCCGCGCCCCCGCCTCCAGCGCCGCGCCGGAGCTTTCGACATAGTAATATCTGCCCTCGCTCTCGGTTGTCGTCAGCACCTTGTTCGGGCCGACTTCTATGGGGCCGTCAATTTCCGGGTTGTAGCCCGACGCCGCGAGGATCGGAAAGGACGCGACATTGAGCGCGTTCCGCTGATCGGAGCGAATCTGGTAATGCTCCAGATTGAGGAACGCCAGGTCCTCAAGCGGCGGATCGGCCAGCAGGAACCCTTTTCGCGCCGTATAGAGGGTGACCAGCGGGATACGGCCAAGGCTGTTATCGCCTGCCTCGGCCTCGATCCATTTCCCGGCCTTGTCCTGCCGGTAGAGCCGCCAGTTATCGGGCTCGATCACGCGGATCTGCTCTTGCTCCACTTCCTCGAACCCGTGATAGCGGACCGCCTTCTCGCGGATACGGATTTGCGTGAGTACCCTGTCGCCGCCGCGGCTATCCCATTGCGCCGCGATCAACTGATCGGCGCGGATATGCACCGCATAGGGCCGGGCGCCGTTCTCCCGTTCCTCGGCCAGCGAGGCGCCGCCTGCCGCGCTTGGAAAATCCACCAGCACATGGGACAGGCCGGAAACCATCGCATCCTCGAACCAGTCGCGGGCGAAGACATTGAGGCCGCGTCCGACCAGATCGATATTACGCAGGATGCCGACAAGTTCGTCGGGCATATCCTCCGAAATGATCAGCGGTTCGGCAAACACCCGCCCGACCAGTTTCTGCACCGTGCGGCGGAAATAGTTGCGTAAGGTTGACCGGCTCGCCCGCTCCGCATAGATCGCGCTGTTTTCCGCCGGGTGGCGCGGCAGGAAACGCGTGCCCGCCGCCTGCAGGGCGAGGGTGCCGCCCATCAGCGTCTGCGGCAGCAACCATTTCGCCGCCATGCCATCATAGAGCGGGGAGGTTTTGGACGGATCCATCATGAGTACATATCCCGTTGTGATTTCTGACTATATTGGGTGAGCATGTTAAACGCCTCGCAGACCGCATCGACCTGGTCGTCATGGCGGCCCGTCGGGAAATTCTCAAGCTCGGAGAGGAACTCCGCATTCCACGGCCCCGCCACCAGCTTCACATTGCCCGCCTCGCATTGCGACGAGAATGGCATCGCCCGGACGATCTTGCTGCCGGTCACCGGCTGGCTCTTCACCCGGAACCCGGCGAGCAGCCGGACCAGCGCCAGCGCCTGCGACTTGCCCGCCTGACCGGGGTCCTGCGGCAGGGCGATGGTCGTCTCGCGCCCGTCGCTGCCCGCGAGATTATAGATGGCGCGGTCAACCTCATTCGGGGTGCCCTGCAACCGTTCCACATGCTCGACATAGAAGATGCCGTCGCGATCCCGGGCGAGCCGCACGCCAGCGGTCCAGTCGGGATGCGCGCCCGGCTCGGCATGGCTGCCCGCCAGATCCCAACCGCGCACCCGCCGCGTCTCCGCCGGGGCGGTCATGACAACCGGGAACCAGCCGCGCCGGAAATAGGCGCCCGCCGCCGGCCGGATTTTCCAGTTGCCGCTCAACAACCGCTCCCGGTCGACCGTCGAGAGTGCCGCGAGATTGGCGCGATAGCCCGGGTCCCGCTCCATCAGGACCTTGTTGTCCTCGATCCGGGCGGCGATGAAGGTCGCGGACTTGGCAATTTTCCCCGGATGCGCCTTCTCCAGCGCTGCCCTGTCATCGTCCCAGACAAGATTGTCGTCCTCGCGCACAAACCAGCGCAGCTTCCCCGACCGGCCCGGGACCGGATAACCGGTTTCCGGATCGATCCACCAGCGGATGAAATCCGCAACCCAGCTGTCCGCGTCGGGATTGCAGGTCGCCCGCACATAGGGCGCGGCACCGCCGACGGAGCGGTTCCGGCTCAACAGGTAGAAGAACTGGCTCTCGGTGAAATGGGTCAGCTCGTCAAAGCCGAGATAGGCCAGCTCCGAGCCCTGCCAGTCATATTTGTTCTTCTCATGCTCCAGATGGCCAAAGCTGATGGAGGAGCCGCTCGGGAATTTCCAGCTGAGCTCGCTCTCCTTCGCCTTCGCGCCGAGGGCGCCGTAAAGCCCGCAGGACGCATCCCAGAGCCCGCCCTCATTGCGCACCTGTTTCGAAGTGCGGCGAAAGATCACGGCGCTGAACCCGGGCTTCGCCACATGACGGAGCGGTTCCAGCAGCAGGGCGAAACTCTTGCCGCCGCCCGCCGCGCCGCCATAGATGGCGATATCCGCGGGGCTGGAGAGGAACATCTCCTGCGGGCCCGGCTGCGGTTTAATCTCGTCCATTTTCCGGTATGTACAAACGCGGTGCAAAAAAGCCGCCCTTGCCCTTGTCATTCGCCGCCGCGCCGTCGCCATATTGCGCCGGAGCCAAATGCGCCATCAGCCATTTACGGGTATCGATCCGCAGCTTCGATCGCGAGACATCCTCCTTCACCTCGCCCGGCGTCACCGCATTGTCATTGGCGCTGTCGGCGATCTCGAGGATTTCCCCGGCGAAGACATCGGCGACGAAACGGCGGATGGTCTCCTCCTCCTTACGTAGAAAGACAGAGCCGAGCAACGCCACGATATCGTTGATCCGTCCCGCTTTCTTGATCTCTTCCAGCAAGGGAAGCGCCGTCGTTCGCCGCCATATCTTGTTGTTGAGGGCGGATTTCATCAGTTCCAGGGTATTCATTCGATGCGCCTTATGATTTACACAGTATCTTAATTTACACACTTTATAAGTGTGTATTTCAGGAGAAAAACCCCCTTTTCCCGGATCATATATCTCAAATTTAAATCAGCGCCTGAATTCGCGCTTGTGACGGTTAAGATAATTTTACCATGTATCGCAGTGCGATAACTGAAATAAAAAGGCCCGCGGAAACACTTTAATTTCCGCGGGCCCAATTCCCGACTATGAGAAACAGTTTAACCTAATGTTCCCCATATGTCAATATATTTTCTATCCTTGAGGGTTTTTTCCTAGATTTTATTGTAAAGATCAAGACTGCCGATAAGCTGCGAGCGGGCAAAACCGTTCCGTTTCCGCCGTTCCCGGTCAACGGCGCGGCAGCTTTTTCCGAATACAATTATATCCAGAACAGCGGCCACCGAAATGCCTTGCTTCTGCGTCGCGACGGCCCAGCACATAAACCGCCGCACCAGTTCGGATTGCCGCTCCTCGATATTGCCGGTGGAGGGCGGCAGCGTGGAAAAAGTCTGGGTTCTCATCCCGATACCGGACGTGCGAAACTGGAACCCGAGGGCAATCAGCTCCGCCGTTCGCATCTGCTCGTCCGTCAGCATGGAAAAGAATCGGGACTCGCACGACCGCTGCCGACACGGCCTGTCCCGGTCCGGCGGTGCGGTGCGGTGACAGGCGCCGCGCGCCTTCAATGGGTGGGTGGGTGCCGGTGCTGGCGGACGAACCGGCACCTTCGGCAGGAAATGGTCTTCCCGCAAGTTGCGGGATCCGGTATCTTCGACTGTCATATTACCTCTCAATCCTAAAACCTGAGTATTCTTTTGATTATTATCCAGCGGAGGGGACGCCTTCTGCCAATCCCGTGCAGCCGCCTGGATAGTCGGAAAATCAATTGCACCTGTTCCGGGTCTTCGCGGTATGTCATGTTTCTAGAAAGGGGAGAAATCCTGCCAGGGAGAAAGTTCGGATGCCGGAATCAGGTAAAACGGGTTGGGGGCATAGTGATTTATGAAACTTAAAATTTTATAAATGCTACTTATATTATAGTTGATTGATATAATTCCGTCAATATTCTACCTGTGTTGCTGAAATCCTGACGCCGGACGCGGTCTCGCGCTTCTTTCTTTTATTTCCGCGTCGTGTCTTGACGCGCCGATGGTATATCGCCAGATTAACAGTAATACACTGGTAATCCTCAAGAACCACAGATCGGCATCATGGAAATCCGCAAAGACTTTATCGACAGCATCGGCAATACGCCGCTCATCCGCCTCACCGCCGCTTCCGAGGCGACGGGTTGCGACATTTACGGCAAGGCCGAGTTTCTCAATCCCGGCGGGTCGGTCAAGGACCGCGCGGCCCTTGCCATCGTCAAGGACGCCGAGGAAAAGGGCCTGCTCAAGCCCGGCGGTATGATCGTCGAGGGGACGGCGGGCAATACTGGGATCGGCCTCGCGCTGGTTGCCAATGCCAAGGGCTACAAGACGGTCATCGTCATGCCCGAAACCCAGACCGAGGAGAAAAAGGCGCTGCTGCGTTATTGCGGCGTCGATTTGCGGCTGGTCCCGGCCAAGCCCTACAAGGACCCGGACAACTACATCAAATATTCCGGCCGACTGGCGGAGGAACTGGCGAAAACCCATCCCGCCGGGGTCATCTGGGCCAACCAGTTTGACAATATCGCCAATCGTCAGGGCCATATCGACACCACGGGCCCGGAAATCTGGGAACAGACCGACGGCAAGGTCGATGGCTTCATCTGCGCGGTCGGCAGCGGCGGCACCCTCGCCGGGGTCGCGACGGCGCTGAGAGCGAAAAACCCCGCCGTCAAGATCGGCCTCGCCGACCCGATGGGCGCGGCGCTCTATAACTACTACAAGAACGGCGAGATGAAGTCCGAAGGCAGCTCCATCACCGAAGGCATCGGCCAGGGTCGCATCACCGCCAACCTGGAAGGGCTGGAAATCGATTACCCCTATCAGTTCGACGATGTCGAGGCGCTCAATGTCCTCTATGACCTCAATATCCATGAGGGGCTGCAACTCGGCCTGTCAAGCGGGATCAATGTCGCCGGGGCGATTCGCATGGCGAAAGACATGGGGCCCGGACATACGATTGTCACGGTTCTGTGCGATACGGCGCAAAAATACTTTAGCAAATTGATGGACATTGATATGCTGAAAGAAAAGAACCTGCCGGTTGCCCCCTGGCTGTCCGGCGCGAGCTAACCAACGACCCGGAGCCAACCAATGACAGTACCGCTTTTTCGTGACGACGCCTATCTGACCCGAACGGCGGCGGTGGTGACCGGCGTGAATGAACAGGGCGGCATCCTTCTCGAGAGGACCGTCTTCTACCCCACCGGCGGTGGCCAGCCCGGCGACAAGGGCCGCCTGATCCTCGCGGATGGCACAACGATCGAGATCGCGACCGCGGTCAAGGGCGACGCGGCGGACGAGATTGTCCATGTCCCGGCGGACGGCAGCCCCCTCCCCGAGATCGGCGCCCAAGTCACCGCCGAGATTGACTGGGAAACCCGTCATCGCCTCATGCGGATGCATAGCTGCCTGCATCTCCTCTCCGCCGTGCTCCCTTATCCCGTGACCGGCGGGCAGGTTTCCGATGGCAAGGGGCGGCTCGATTTCGACTTGCCCGAAGCCACCCTCGACAAGGAGGAGATCACCACGGAACTCAACCGGATTATCCGTGAAAACCATACGCTGACCAGTGACTGGATCAGCGAGGAGGAGCTTGACGCCCAGCCCGAGCTTGTGAAAACCATGTCGGTCCAGCCGCCGCGCGGGGCTGGAAAAATTCGGCTGATCAGGGTTGCCGGGGTCGATTTGCAGCCCTGCGGCGGCACCCATGTGCGTCATACCGCCGAGATCGGTGCCGTGCGGGTGAGAAAAATTGAAAAGAAAGGTCGGCAAAACCGGCGGGTGTCGCTAGAATTCGTCGAACAGTAACAGGAACTGAGTCCCGGGCCGGGTCCCCGCAAAAAGAGTGGAAAGCACAAAATGTCATATGTAAACCCAACCTCTCTCGTCTCCACCGACTGGCTGGCGGAGCATATGGATGCCCCGGATGTGCGCCTTGTTGATGCCTCCTGGCACATGCCCGCGACGAAACGCGACCCTCGCGCCGAATATGACGCGGAACATATTCCGGGCGCCGTCTTCTTCGATATCGATGAAATCGCCGACACCGACAACCCCCTCCCGCATATGGTGCCAAGCCCGGAGAAATTCTCAAGCCGGATGCGCAAGCTCGGCCTCGGCGACGGCAACCGCATCGTGATCTATGACACCCTCGGCATCGTCAGTGCGGCGCGCGCCTGGTGGCTGCTGCGCCTGTTCGGCCATCAGGATGTCGCCATCCTCGACGGCGGCCTGCCCAAATGGAAGGCGGAGGGGCGCCCGGTCAGCGATACGCCCGTCAAACCGGCGGAGCGGCATTTCACCGCCCGGATCAACAGTTTCCTGCTGCGCGAGAAGGACCAGATCGCCCGCAATATCACGCTGGAGCGCGAGCAGGTCCTCGATGCCCGCTCCGCCGGGCGCTTCGCCGGAACCGACCCGGAGCCACGCGAGGGGTTGCGCGGCGGCCATATTCCGGGCTCCAGAAACCTTCCCTTCACCGAACTGCTCAACAGCGAAGACGGCACATTTCGCAGCGCCGAGGATATTCATGCCGCTTTTGATAGAACAGGCCTTGATTTAAAGAAACCGGTGATTACATCCTGCGGATCAGGCATAACGGCATGCGTTCTTGCTTTCGGCCTGCATTTACTGGGGCATCGCCGGGTTGCCGTCTATGACGGCTCCTGGACGGAATGGGCCCTTGACGAAGAGCAGCCTGTCGATACCGGAAAGTAGCAATGCCCCTCAAACGCCCTCCCCAGCCGACCCCTGCGGGCAAATGGCCTGTGACGATCACCTTTCTTGAAATGACGGAGCGGCCGACCGCCGCCGCGCCGCCACCGCCGCCCGCCACCGCCCATGCGATCATGCGGGCGGAAAAACCGACGATTTCCTTCTACCGCTATCTTTACGACACGGTCGGGCGGGACTGGGGCTGGGTTGATCGCAAGAAAGTCTCCGACGCCGAGCTGGCGGAGATTCTCGCCCATGAGGGAACGGAACTCTATGTCCTCTATCACGAAGGCGTGCCCGCGGGCTTCGTCGAGATCAACAGCGCCGGTTTGCCGGAGGCGGTCGACATCGCCTATTTCGGGATCATGCCGGAATTCATCGGCCGTGGGATGGGCCCCTGGTTCTTTAACTGGGCGCTGGAGCAGGCCTGGCTCAAGGAGCCGGAAAAGGTCACGATCAACACCTGTACGCTGGATCATCCCAAGGCCCTGTCGATGTACCAGCAGGCCGGGTTCGAGCCGGTCCAGCGCCGGGATATCGAGATTGACCCGATCGAGGAAGAATAGCCGCATAGTCAACCGGGGAGATTGACCGCCGCCGCGTATCAGATTATACTTATATATATCCGGTCCCGCATTTCAGTCTCGGAGGTTTTCCATGGCAGCACTGAATGATCGATTACGCACCGCTCTCCTCACCACCGCAACGCTTGGCGGCGCGATGTTCGCCGCCCTCCCCGCCCTCGCGGCGCCGCAGATTCTCGCGGTCGCCCAGACGGACCTCGCGCTGCCCGTCATCTGCAACGCCGGGGAATGTACCGTTGAGCTGACCACCATCTGCCTGCAGGAGCATCGCGCCTCCCCCAATCCCGGCGCCGGATATTATGTGCATGGCGACCGCTTTTTCGACCTGACCGGCACAACGCCCGCGGGGCAGGAGATTTCCCTCGCCCATCTGCCGGTGACGATAACCGCGGCCCGCGGCCATAACGCCGTCCGCCTCGCGTTCCGGGAGACGGCGTTGAAAAAATACGGCCCGCTCGCGGTGAGCATTGCGGTGCCGGAGAATCTCTCGCTCGTCCCGCTGCCGATCAGGAACGACCTGACACCGCAGACGGAGGAGGATATCCTGCTGGCGACCGGCCCCTTGCGCGATCTTGCAACAAAGATGGTCGACCGGGATACGAACAAGAAGGGCGCGGCGGAACTGATCAGCCAGGCGATCAACCGCCTGCCCGAACGCGGCCGCGCGACAGACGCGACACGGGTTGCCGCGCGTTCCAGCTTTCAGGATATCACCCGCAGCTCCGGCTTCGCCAGTGGCGCCAGGGATAACGCCAGCGCCGTGGTCAGGGAATGCTATGATCGCACCATCGCGGGCAGCCTCAGCTTCCGCCAGTGTCTCGGCAGCTGGCACGACCGCCTGATCGGCAAACTCAACACCGAATACTGGAAAGCGCTGGACGCGGGGAGCTAGGGGGGAAGTCAGTTAAGCTCGCATTATTCTTGTTGAGAAGTAATTTTCAGGGCATCCAACGCACTTAAAATAGGAATAAACAAATTAATTCCTTCCGCTGAATTTCCTGTAAGTTTAGAAACACTTATACCCACAACATTGCCAAATTGATCCAAAAGAGGCCCACCGCTATTACCGGGAGAAATAGCAGCGTCAGACTGGATATAAGATGAATTAGGATCAGTTGAGTTTCTAAGCGCACTCACGATCCCCGAGGTAACTGAAGATTGAAGTTCTTCTTTAAGTGGACTCCCAATAACATATACTTTTTCAAGATTTTCGGCCTGTTTTTTGCGAATAGGCAAAGGTGTAGGTATCCGCAACGGAGCTTTAATGAGCGCTACGTCGCGCCGTTCACTTACCCTGACCACGTCGCCCAATACCTCTAGCCCATTATTTAAAATAATTGTGACTTTAGAAGATTCATTCACAACGTGAGCATTGGTCAAAACATATCCATCCTCATTGATAATAAATCCAGAACCATGCCCCATACCTGAACGGACGGTAACGACTGCTGAAAACACGGTGTTTAACCTGTTTTCTATTGGATCGGCTGAAATGTCAGGAAGGCTTAACGGCAGCGCCTTTCCTTGAAAGCCCTGTAACATTGAAGCCGAGTCTTCCCCTTTTAACGCCACTTCTTTGAACTTGCTTGAGGCGATGAAAGACTCAACCGCCCCTGCAAAAGCATTATGAAAGGCTAGAATTACTGTATCTTTCTTAGGATCAACTTGTTTGTAATACCCGCTCGTTCCAACTTTCATAACCTCCCTTTGAGTAAGCGTCGAGAATACGGTCCAATTCACATGTACAAACATTTCCCCACTATACTCATCCAACGGACGACCATCCCACCAGTGATGAACCTGGCAAAAATTACTACTTATCTGCGTGATGCTAGCGCCAACTAAATATTCCGCTGAAGAAACTGACTTATCTTGACCAAACAAGTCTTTGGGGTCTCCCGCGACATTGAAACCATTCGTGCTCAAAACTTCATAAAAAATTTCCCCGAGTTCTGTACTCCAATTTCCTAGAACAGACGAGCCGGCCCCCCATTCCATAGTGGACTTATCTGAATGACTATCGTTGCACAGGTAGCCATCTACACCCACTGCATCCATATTACCCGCAGCCGGGAAGTGACCAATTATTGTTCCGCGCTTGATATTAGCCACCACCTTCTGCAAAACAAACGACGACTGTTGCGAAACAGGTGTGTTAACGGAAGCGATTTGAGCAGGTAGTGCCTTAGGAACGACCATGACGCCTGTCGTATTACACGATACGAGTAACGGAAACAAAAGCAGTAGAAATTTATAATTCATCGATAGAATATTCATTACATTTTCTTAATCTGGAAAAAAGCCCGGCGTTTTCCACCGGGCTTTTTCTTATTCTTGAAGGGGTTATCAGCCGTTGTGCAGGATCTGGCTGAGGAACAGCTGGGTGCGTTCGCTTTGCGGGTTTTCGAAGAATTCCTGCGGCGGCGCCTGCT
>JBBDJF010000011.1:0-47177 GCA_040880045.1 Sneathiella sp. | reverse complement strand
ATGCGATCTGCCGCGGGATTATCACATTATCACGCAGTTTTCAGGAAATCATCATTGCAATCCTCTTCGTTGCCATGTTTGGCTTTGGCCCGTTTGCAGGCTTTCTCACGCTTAGCTTTGCAACCATCGGCTTCCTCTCCAAACTGCTGGCCGAGGATATCGAGGATATCGATGAATCCCAAACGGAGGCCGTCCGGGCTACTGGCGGCGGATGGTGGCAGATCGTCAATTACGCTATTCAGCCGCAGGTGATGCCGCGTCTGATCGGGCTTTCATTGTATCGTCTGGACATCAATTTCCGAGAATCCGCTGTGATCGGGATCGTCGGCGCTGGCGGGATTGGCGCGACGCTCAATACCGCAATCGACCGTTACGAATACGATACCGCTGGCGCGATCCTGATTGTCATCATCCTGATTGTGATGGTGGCGGAATACAGTTCGGGTTATGTGCGAAAATGGGTGCAATAGTATGCCGATAAGCAAAACCGAAACTGGGGCGCCCGTCTGGATTCACCGAACGCCGAAAGCCAGGCTTGTAATGTGGGTCGGCTGGTTGGCGCTTGTCGCATTGTTCATCTTCTGCTGGCAGGTGATGACCCAGGACACGATATGGTTTTTTGTCTATGACGCGCCGCGTCAGGCCGCCGACATTGGGTCGCGAATGTTCCCGCCAAAATGGGACTATATGACTGAACTGTGGTGGCCGCTGTGGGACACTATCAATATCGCGACGCTGGGCACGCTTCTTGCAATTATCATGGCAGTACCGGTGGCGTTTCTTGCGGCACGCAACACGACACCGAGTATACGTTTCGTACGGCCCATCGCGCTATTCATCATTGTTTCCTCGCGGTCAATAAATGCTTTGATCTGGGGGCTTTTGCTGGTGGCTGTGATTGGCCCGGGGGTATTTGCCGGGGTCATTGCCATTGCCCTGCGCTCCATCGGGTTTATTGCCAAACTGTTATATGAAGCCATTGAGGAAATCGACGAAACCCAGATCGAGGCGATTAACGCCACCGGAGCGTCGGCACTGCAACGCCTCGATTATGGCATCGCGCCGCAGATCATGCCCGCATTTGCCGGGATCACGGTATTTCGATGGGACATCAATATACGGGAATCCACCGTACTGGGACTGGTCGGAGCAGGCGGCCTTGGCCTTAAGCTCCAGGCATCGATTAATGTCCTTGCCTGGGGCCAGGTGACAACGATCTTCATCGTGATCCTTGCGACAGTGATGATCAGCGAATGGGTATCGGCCAAAGTTCGTCATAGCCTGATTTAATACATCACGCGGATCATGTTGTTGAGAGTACGCTCGCACTGAAATCCGCGCGCCGGTGGTTCAAATCCACCCCTATGCACCCTTTTTCGATATCATGAACAACGCAAGACATGTACGGCTAAATGATTTAGTCTTATAAACTGTGCCCCAATCTTTTACGTCGTTGGAGGGTTGTTGGGGATGGGTTATAGGTCCGCTTCGTTCGATGACACGACAAGAGACCCGTTGATATTTATTTCTTACGCTTACAGGCTGTCGCCCTTTCCTCCATGTCGGATGCAGTGCCTGCGACAACCATGCAGAATCTCTTTAGGAACACCCATGCTATTAGATATCGATGTTGAACTACACTATCGCCTGGAGGAGCCGACCGATATTTTGATGCAGATCGAGATTGCCAATCTGCCCGATCAACAAGTCTTGAACACAAGACTTGAGCTAGCCAACTATGAACATTTCGCCCGCGTTGCAGCCGAGGAAGGGATTGGAGATCGCATTTGGCTCCGCATGAATGACGCGTTTAAATGTCACTATACAGCGCGCGTCTCTATAGATCGCCCCGTCCTCAATCTTGCGGGCTTGGACGCCGTACCACCGCATCTCCTGCCAGGCGACACAGTCAAATATTTAATGCCATCGCGATATTGTCCTGCGGCTGAGTTTCAATCCTTTGCCGCCGCCGAGTTTGGTGAATTCGAAGGCGGTGCGCGCATCGCGATAATGCGGGATTGGATTATAGAGAAGGTGCAATATGTTTCGGGATCCAGCAATGGTCAAACGACTGCTTTCGATACCTTCGTGCAGCGCCAGGGCGTCTGTCGCGATTTTGCTCATCTAATGATCACACTGTCGCGCGCTTCCGGTATTCCTGCACGCTTTGCCAGCGTTTATGCACCGGGAGTAACACCGCCTGACTTTCATGCGGTAGCGGAAGTTTACTTGGCGGGAATCTGGCATCTTGTTGACGCATCCGGCATGGCAGAGGCAAATGAGATAGCCCGTATCGGGGTGGGGCTTGATGCCGCCGAAGTTGCCTTTTTAAACGGCTTTGGTCATATGGAACTGCAGCACCAAACCGTCCAGACCAAAGTTGTTATAGATTAACCAAAACCACAAAACCTATAACCCACGTATAGGTAGTTTTCTATGACTCCTAGGCGCTATTTGCCAGATATTCGGTTTTTATATCATTCCATTCCCTATTTCCTGCCTCATTTTCGCTCCTTAACGGCCACGGCGAAACGAGAGCATTCTCTTTATACATCGCCGCAATATTGATTATGACAGTGACGATCAATCAACTGGATCGACAAAAGCCCGGCAAAGAGGATACTATCGATTCCGAAAATAAAAATAAGAAGAGTTTAACCATGACTATGATTCTGAATGATACCGAGGTAATTGATCGAGTTTTTTCTCACATCGATGCCAAAACCACCGATTTGGGCGAAAGCGTCTGGCGAGAACCGGTCGAAAATTACAACTCAGAAGAACGGTTTCAAGCGGAAATCGAAGTACTGCGTCACCTGCCAGTGCCCTTCTGCCCATCCGCAGCGTTGTCGGAAAAGGGCTCTTTTGTTGCACGCACGGCTGCGCTAACGCCAATTGTGGCAGTGCGAGGAGACGATGGTATCGTGCGCGCGTTCCGCAACAGTTGTCGGCACCGCGGCATGGCGGTCGCCGAGGGAAACGGCTGCACACGAGCGTTTGTTTGCCCCTACCATTCCTGGACCTATGGATTGGATGGCAATCTCAAACACATTCCCGGAAAGGAGGGGTTTCCCAATATAAATATGGCTGAGCACGGGTTGGTGCCTGTTCAGGCCGAAGAACGTGGAGGCCTTGTTTTTGTCACTCAGGAGCCGCCAATTTCCAACGGGGCTTTGGATGCGCTGCCGGACCTGCTCGATCCGCGGCAGGACCTTTTCGATCAGAGTGAAATTGACGATGACGCCAATTGGAAGCTCATCGCCGAAACCTCCATGGAGGGGTATCATATCAAGAGCCTGCATAACCGCACATTCTACCCCTATGGCCTGGACAACATAAATGTCGTGGAAAATTTCGGAACCAATTCCCGCATTATTTTTCCATTCCGCCGGATAAATAAACTGCGAAGCATTCCGCGCGAAGAACGACGTATTAACGGAATGGCGACTTATGTATATCAACTGTTTCCTAACTCTCATCTCTCGGTTCTATCCAACCATACGCAGTTGATCGTGCTGGAACCGATTTCTCCAACCGAGACCCGGTCAATTGTGTATCGCATGCGCAATCTGAATGCTGACGGGAAACCTGTCGACTTAGACCTTGCGAGGCGTGATGCCGTCTTCGTCAAAAGCTCAGGCATTGAGGAGGATCGAGATGCCGCGTGCTCCATTCAAGCTGGCCTAAACTCCAAAGCCAACAGTCACTTCACCTTCGGGCATTTCGAAAAGGCGATTGTCCATTTTCATGAAACGTTGGATGCTCATCTCTCTGAATGGAGTGGCTTGAATGTCTGAGTTGATCATAGAAACTGAAAGCTCCTTCGGTCTTTCGCGACCTCGATCAAACGGTGCGGCGCCTGCGCCTCTGCCGTCGCTAGCCTTTCTAGTCTATCAGCGGAATATTTTTCCGGTAAATGACCTTGTTGTCGCCCGGACGGTAGAAATCCTTGATTTCGACAAGTTTCTCGAACCCGACCCGTTCATAGAAAGCACGGGCCTTTTCATAGGCAGTGGTTGAGGAGGTTTCAGCAATTGAAAAGGCGCCGCCTGCTTCCCTGATCCGCGCCTCGACCCTTTCAAGAATTTGCCCGCCGAGCCCGCTGCGCTGACGGTCGGGATCGACCGCAAGCCAGTAAAGATCATAGGCCTGCTCGCTGCCAGGGGTCTTGCCGTAGCAGGCATATCCGGCAAGCCTTCCGTTTTGTGTCGCAAGGATAAATTCATAGCCGGAGTCCCGCCCCTTGGCGATCCGCTCTTCCGCCAGTTCCGCCGCGATATCGATCTCCTCGCCGGAAAAGGCATTTGTCGCCATAACGATACGGCGGATTTCGGCAACGTCTGCCGGAATAACCGACATCCGCCATTTCATTGGCTCATTCCTGCCGTTACCGCCTTTGCGTTTCAACTCCCAGGTCAAGTCCGGCGCCTTCGCAACGCTCACCACGCCGTCGAAGAAACGCCGGGCGTTGACACCAAGATTGCGGATGCGATAGCCGCCCTCCTGCACGAAAACCGTGGGCAACCCTATCCCTGCGATCAACGCGCCCATCTTGAAGAAATCGACAGCGCGGTAGGGCCAGGTGCCAGTCGGGTCCCCCTTGGCGGCATCCAGGCCCAGCGCGACCACCAGATAGGCCGGAGCATGATCCCTAATGCGCGTGGATGCCCGCTTCAGTGCCTCTCGATGATCCTCGGCCGTGATCATCTCTGGAAGCGGAATATTGAGATTGCAGCCCGCCCCCGCCCCGCGCCCGGTCTCATTACGAAAGCCCGTAAAATAGGGATAGGCGAAAGAAGGGTCGCCATGGATAGAGACGGTGAGAACATCGCCGCGCTCATAAAAAATATCCTGAGTGCCGTTCCCATGATGATAATCGACGTCGAGCACCGCAACGCTCCCATAGCGCGACAGATACTGCGCCGCGATGGCAGCATTGTTGAAATAGCAGAAGCCGCCGAAGGCCTTTGCTTCCGCATGATGCCCGGGCGGACGCACCAGCGCATAGGCGGCGCGGGCGCCATCCAGAACCGCCTCCGTTGCCGTGAGTGTACAATCGACCGCTCGCCGTGCCGCAGGATAGGCATTGCGGTTTAGCGGCGTGAAGGTATCAATGCACCAGTATCCCGCAAGCACGGAGCGGTCCTTCGGCATCCGCTCTGCGTTGCGGATCGGGAAAACGTAAGGATAAATCGATTTTCCCTCGGGTGCGTCAGCGCAGGCCCGCTCGATATAATCGACAAGCCGGGTGTCATGCACGGCCTTGATATGTCGGTCGCCGTAATGTTTCGGCGCGGTCACATCGAAAAGGCCGGTCGGCTCCAGCTCCTTCAGGATCGACTTGATGCGGACTGGCGCCTCGACATAACCACGCTCACGAATATGATGGATATCATGTCGATCATTGACGATGAGCGGGATTTTCGTGGCGACAGCCTGTTGTTTTACTTCGGGCATTTTTCTGCCATAGCGCGGTAGCCGGATGGCGAATTTATTGTCCTTCACCGACTCCACGACACGCTGGACATATTCCGGCGGGCAGAGATCGGCATATTTCCGCTCCAGGATCGCGCGAATGATCCGGCGCAAGGTCACCGCGGGCGGCAACATAAATTCTCCAAGGCCATCGAATACCAAATAAGGGCTATCGAATGTCCCCGGCGTGACGGGCGTCTCGTAGTCCGTCCCCATAATTGGATAAGCGTTAAACACCTCATAGAAGCGGAGCCGGTCCTCATTTTGCTTGCGGATAAACGGGTTGGGGCTCAGCGTCGGATCATCGGGCAGGCATTCAAAATAAAGGCCTCGCAGTCCCTTTTCGCGCGCGCGCTGCTGAATTTGCTCATAAAGTGCCGCGCCAACACCACTGCCTGAACCGCTTTTCGTTGTGGCAATCAGCTCAAGATAGCCGAAATTGAGTTGCGGATCGACAAGCAGCAGGGAAAACCCGCGAATACGTCCGCGCCCGTCTTCGGCGACGGATACCTTCGCGACGAACTGATGGGTGATCGGATCGGAAATCTGGTCCGGCAGCTTGGCGATGTCCTGCTCGGTCATGTCCGTAAACTGATCGCGGATAATCGTCTGAATCTCCGCGATGGCTTTCTGGTTGGCGGGCGCCGAAGCATCTGTGAGGGTTCGGATACGGAACATCAGTTCTCATCTCTCGCGAGGGCCGCGTCGACAATCATTTGAATACCTTCTTCATAATCCAATCCCGCCTCCGCCAGCGCGGCCGCAAAGCCGGCATCCGGTGCAAGGCAGGGATTGGCATTGTATTCCAAGATATATATCCGCCCCGAGACATCAACGCGAAAGTCGATCCGGGCGTAGCCCGCGAGGTCCGCCGCATACCAGCAATCGATGCATATCCGGGCGAGCTCTGACGCAAGGTCAGGTTCACGCCCCTCGAGGCCGAAGACGCGCCGGGTGTGATGATAGACGTCGCTCCCCTCATCCCATTTCGCAGCGTAATCGACAATCGGATAGGTCCCCTCTGGCAGCCCGTCAAAACTCATTTCAGCGATCGGCAGCACCATTGGCCCCTTCTTCGTTTCCACAATCGAGATATTGAATTCACGTCCTGGAATATAGGCTTCTGCGAAAAAGCGCCCGCCAAACTGCTTTTCCCGACGGGCAATCTCGTCTTCCGCCTCATGCCCCTCAACGATCGACTGTTGGTCCATCCCGAAGGAGGCATGCTCGTTGACGGACTTGATAATCACTTTCTGGTCCGCTGACGCCGTATTCGTCCATTCCCGCGGAGTCGGCAGGTTCGCGACCCGCAGCAGCGATTTCGATAGCCGTTTCGAATTGCTCTGAAAAAAGGCCGTCCCCCCGGCGCCGGTGTAGGGAAGCTTGAAATGTTCCAGCAGGGCGCAGGCAAGATGGCCAAGTCGGCCGTCGCCGCGAATGCTCTCGACAAGATTAAAGACGGCAAGCGGTTTAGCCCGGGCAATTGTCTCGACCACGGTGAAATCAATATCCAGCGCAATAATCTCGCTTCGGTATCCAAGCTTTTCCAGTGCGCCAGCAATAGTTTTCGCGCATTCAATGGTATCCAGCTCGTCCGCGCGGAGGTCAGTGCCTCCGTGCAGGACCGGAATGTAGTCTGTCATCGACTTCTCAGGCCGCCCTGATTCCCGCTGCCGGGAAGGACAGTCCGTAGCGCGCACAACCAGACGCGATGATTTCACTAATCAGCCAGTCGTAGCTGAAACCCGCTTTCGTCGTCAGGATCGGTAGATCCGAATGGGTCGGATGCAATCCCGCGATCGGATTCACCTCCAGAAACTGCGGCGAGCCATATCCGTCAGATTTAAGATCGACCCGCGCCGCATCGCGACAGCCGAGCATGTGATAGGCGGCCAGCGCCCGTGTTCCGGCAAGCTGCGCTTCGGCATCATCCACAATCGACAGGGTCACGAACGGTTCCCAGTTTTCCTTGATTTCATAAGAATAGATCCCGCTGTCCGCGTCTGGTCGAACGACAATTTCCATTACTGCGATAACCCGGGCGTCCGTGCCGTTGCCGACGATACCGACCGTAAATTCCCGGCCCGCGAGATAGCTTTCCGCAATCACCGGCTGATGGAATTTCCCAATCAGCCGCGCAGTTTCGCGTTTCAGTTCCGCCTTATTCGACACTTTGGAGCGTCCGCCGCATCCTTTGCCAGTCCCTTCCGCGATCGGCTTCAGGAACGCAGGAAAGGGGATCTCCGGCATTTTCTTCGCCGCAGTCTCAAGAATGACGAAATCCGCCGTCGGAATGCCGCTGTCGCGGACGATGCGTTTGGCCACTGGCTTATCGAGCGTCACCGCCATAGTCAGCGGATCGGAAAAAGCATACGGCTGATCAAACATCTCGCAAAGTGCCGGAACCTGCGCCTCGCGGGATCGTCCATGCACACCTTCAGCAATGGAAAAAACGAGATCGAATCTCTCTCCCGACACCAACGACCGTGCAAGCTCCTGCCCGCGTCCGACGAGATGGACATCCCATCCAAGCCGGCCAAGCGCGCTGCTCAATGCGTCGATGGTGGCCCGAGAGTCGAATTCCGCCGTTTCTTCTTCCGAAAACCCGAGGGCGAGATAGTCATCGCGGAGATCATAGACGAGGCCGAGCTTCATTCTGCTGCCTCCTGATGACAGGGTTCGGTTCCGATCACCCCGCCCGGATCGTGATAACGATAGGTTCCGCCTTCGAAGTTGCGGAGGATCAGATCCTCCCCATCACGGCCAACCACATAATCCGGAAGGAGAGGAATTTTACCGCCGCCGCCCGGGGCGTCGATGACATAGGTCGGGATGGCATAGCCCGTTGTGTGACCACGCAGACCCTCAATAATTTCAAGACCCTTGGCAACCGGCGTGCGGAAATGCGAAGACCCGGTGATCGGATCACATTGGTAGAGGTAATAAGGTTTCACCCGGCGTTTGAGCAGGCCATGCATCAGGGGTTTAATGATTGAGATATCGTCATTGATACCTTTCAGCAATACCGTCTGGCTGCCAAGCGGAATACCGGCATCGGCAAGACGCGCGGTTGACTCGGTTACCTCCGGCGTCAGCTCATCCGGATGAGTGAAGTGAATGCTCATCCACAGCGGATGATGCTTTTTCAGCATATCCGTCAGCGACTTGGTGATCCGCATCGGCATCACTACCGGGATCTTCGAGCCGATGCGGATAAACTCCACATGCTCGATCGCCCGGAGCCGCGTCAGCAGATAATCGAGCCGGTCATCAGACAGGGTCAGCGGATCGCCGCCTGAAATCAGCACATCGCGGATTTCCGGATGCGAGGCGATATAGTCGAACGCCTTCTCCCACTGGGATTTCGAAAACTCATACTCACCCCCCGCCTCGCCGACCATGCGCGATCTTGTGCAATAGCGGCAATAGGTAGAGCAGAAACCTGTTGCCAAAAACAGCACCCGGTCGGGATAGCGATGGACAAGGCCCGGCACCGCCGCGTCATGGTCCTCGCCAAGCGGATCGTCGGCCTCTCCCGGCATCTTGATGAATTCATTCCCGACCGGAATATGCGTGCGCCTGAGGCCCTCGGATGGATTATCCAGGCTCATCAAACTCGCATAATAGGGCGTAATACCCATCGGCAGTGATCCCGATTGCCGCGACACCGCATCGCGCTCGTCGGCTGTCAGATCAAATATCCGCTCAAGTCCCGCAAGGGATCTGATCCGGTTTCTGAGCTGCCACCGCCAGTCCAGCCATTCCGCGTCGGTTGCGACGGGAAAGAACCGGTCCCTGAAGGCGCGAGATCGCTCCGATATCGGAAATACAGACTTATCCGCATGCGCGATATTATCGGCAATGATGTAAGGGAAGGGTTTAAAGTCAGTGCTTTGAAAGAAGCCTAGACTGGGAGGCTCAGCGGCCTCCTTCGCCGCTTGGCCAGCTACTGGTGAGTTCATCTTAAGATGGTTCTCTATGTCAAGAGGGGCCGTCGCGCGACAATCGTCGATTCTGTCGCCACACTCCCGAACACTTGCATAGTTATGAACGATCCGGGGTATCGTCAAGCGTTTTTTATACTACAGAAGAAAAAACTAATACGCGATATGGTAAAAAAATATAAGTATATGAATTTTAACATATTTTTAACTACGACCGATAGCAAAAATTTTGCTCCAGGACGGCTGAAATGTGTGAGAGAGGGCCATCAGTGAGCGTCCTTTCTTGACGCCTTGCCAAGGCGCGGAGTTTTTGTGCACACTGACAGGTATCTTTTTGCTGGAGAATGATCTTGAAAGATAAACCCCAAGACATCCATATACCACCGGCTCCTCATAACACGACGGGTGCCGTCCGTCGTGTCGGTGTCGAAATAGAGTTCGCCGGTCTGTCTTCAGAACAGGCCGCGAAGCTGGTGGCTGAATGTTTCGGCGGTGTTGTGAAACCGGTCGAACTACCGTTCGTGTTTTCCGTGGAGGATACCAAATGGGGAGATTTTCGTATCGAACTCGATACGCAATTCGTTCACCCGGAAAAAGATCTCGGTGATACACTCGAAGAAAGCGGCCTGCCTGTGAGCGAGCAAGATGTGCAAGCCGCCCGCGATGTAAACACCTATGTCAGGCAGCAATGGGTCGGAAAGGCCTTGACAGGCGTGGTGCCCACGGAAATCGTCTGTCCGCCCATACCCTGGAATGAACTGGGAGAACTGGCGAGCTTGATAGAAGCCCTGCGCGCGCACGACGCCAAGGGTACGGATGCCAGTCTCGTATACAGTTTTGGAGTTCACCTCAATCCCGAAGTCGCCCGAGAGGATGTCGATTACCTGCTGGCCATCTTGCGCGCCTATGTTTTGCTTTCGGATTGGCTACGTGATCAAATTCACATCGACTTCACGCGGAAAATTTTACCGCATATCGACCCGTTCCCCCAAAACTTTGCCATCAAGATATTGGCGGCTGATTATGCTCCAGATCTTGAAGCGCTGGTTAACGACTATTTTGCGATGAATCCGACGCGCAACCGTGACCTTGATATGCTGCCGCTGTTTAAACATTTAGCGCCCGAGACCTTGGCGCGCCTCACCGATGATGAACGTATAAAGGCGCGGCCCACTTTCCATTACCGGCTGCCAAATATGTGTCTTTCCGACCCGGACTGGAGCATTACTCAGGAATGGAACCGTTGGGTTGCCGTGGAATCACTGGCTGCAGATAAGGACAATCTCCGGCGTTTGGCGGACCGATATCTCGCCAAAACAAAAAGCCCCATAGCAGAGTGGTTGAAGAAGGTGCGCCTATGGCTCAAAAATCTCACAAACCCATAATCGGTATTACGGTTTCTCGCTATAAAAGTAAAATCATGTGCTTCTTTGACTGGCTGGCGGTATGGCGCGCCGGAGGAAGAGTTGTATTCTTAACTCCGGGGCGCACTTTTCCCCCCGAACGTTTAGACGGTCTGATCATTGGCGGCGGAGATGACATCGGCGCCGACATGTATGGCGGCGAAATCAACATAGATGTTCGCATTGATCCCGAACGCGATACGCTGGAATTGAAGTTGCTACGCTTTGTCATCGACAGGGACTTGCCGGTTCTGGGAATCTGCCGAGGTGCACAAATGATGAATGTGTTTTTAGGCGGAACATTGTATAGCGACATTCGTGCGATGCCACGTGAGAAAACGAATATTCGCACCATTCTAGCTCGAAAGATTGTAACCTTGGAACAGGGCTCCAGGGTGCGTGAAATTCTTGGCCAGGACATAGTGCGCGTAAACAGCCTTCACCATCAGGCTGTAGACAAGCTTGGCAAGGGTGTCACCATATCAGGGCGCGACCGGGGCGATTTCGTTCAGGCGCTGGAATATAATGACAAGCGTTTTTTCCTTGGTGTGCAGTGGCATCCTGAATTTCTCGTTTTTGACAAGCATCAGCAGGCCTTGTTCCGCGCCCTGATAGACAACGCTCTTCATGGAGATAAAGTCGATACTACCTCTTTTAATAAAGCATAGGCATGAGAAATACGACGATATCTATTGCGGAAGACTAAATCTTGACCTGATGTTTCCAAGGGAGCAGGCTACAGGGCATGAAACATGCTGTGCATCAATGAAAATCCCGTGACGGGAAAAGAGCTTTGATCATATCTCGTGGGTGCCTTTGTGGATTTATTGGTGTTTGATGGGCGCGATCAAACACCGATGTCTTATTAGGAGGATGTGCCAGAAAATCCGCATCATCCAGCTTTTCAAGATAATGAGAAAAATCAGTAATCCGGTCGGCAATCAAGTGAGTAACAATATCTTTTCGCTCCAGAACCCCCGATATTCTGACCAGTCGTCCGGTCATAACTATCCGGCGGTATCGCTCAAACACTTTTCGCCACACGACAACGTTAATACTTCCTTCTTCATCCTCCAAAGTCATGAAAACCACACCCTTGGAAGTACCGGGACGCTGACGAGCCAGAACGAGGCCCGCAACAGTTATCCGCTTCTTGTGTGGGGCTTCAAGCAGGGATTTGGCTTTCACCGTTCCAGGAAACTGTGGGCGGAGTAACTTCAGAGGATGATTTCGTAAACTTAGACGAAGAGAACGGTAATCCTGCAGAATATTCTCGCCAGTATGTATTTCAGGCAAAGTCACCTCAGGGTCTAATCCCTGCTCGTCCTCTCTGGCGTAGGAAAACAATGGGAGGGGTTTCTCGCCTTTGATCCCGCTGGCCTGCCAAAGCGCCTCCCGCCGATCTAAATGAAGAGAGGCGAACGCATCCGCATTCGCGAGCCGTTTGAGGACCGCAGGCCGTATCCCCGCCCGAAACCATAAATCACGCACTGTGACATACCCGTTCTGCCGGGCCGCCGCTATCCAGTCCGCATCCTCCTCGTTCATTCCCTTGATTTGTCGCAGGCCCAAGCGTAAAACCAACCCGCTTTCACCGGGTTCCAGGATACTGTCCCAGCTCGAATAATTAACATCCGGCGGCCTCACCGTCACGCCATGTTCCCGGGCATCACGGATAATTTGTGCGGGGGCATAAAACCCCATGGGTTGGGAATTCAGAAGGGCGCAGGCAAACACATCAGGATGATGGCATTTCAGCCAGGCAGACACATAAACAAGCAAGGCAAAGGAAGCCGCATGACTTTCAGGAAAACCATACTCACCAAACCCTTCAATCTGTTTAAAACATCGTTCTGCAAACTCGACATCATATCCGTTCCGCTCCATCCCCTGGACAAACCTGTCCCGGAAGGAGTTAATCGTGCCCATCTTGCGAAAGGTCGCCATAGCCCGGCGTAGCTGATCAGCCTCACCGGGACTGAAACCCGCCCCAACAATCGCAATTCGCATCGCTTGCTCCTGAAAAAGCGGAACACCAAGTGTTTTGCTTAAAACACCTTCCAGCTCTTTCGAGGGATAGACAGGCTTTTCTTCGCCATTTCTCCGGCGAATATAAGGATGAACCATACCCCCCTGAATGGGACCGGGGCGGACAATTGCTACTTCAATCACCAGATCATAAAAGTCACGCGGCTTCATACGCGGCAGGAAAGACATCTGCGCCCGGCTTTCAACCTGAAAGACACCGATGCTGTCTGCCTGCCCCAGCATGTTATAAACAGCGCCATCTCCTTCTGGCAATGAAGCCAGCGTATGGGAAACGCCATAGTGGGTTTTCAGAATCGAGAAAGCCTTGCGAATGCAGGTGAGCATTCCAAGGCCCAGCACATCAACCTTTAATATCCCCAGCGTATCAATATCATCCTTGTCCCACTCAATAACAGTACGATTTTCCATTGCCGCATTTTCGACAGGGACAATGTCATCAAGGCGTGATTTAGTGATAACAAACCCACCGACATGCTGAGAAAGATGGCGTGGATAACCCATAATTTTCCGGGCAAGTTCCGCACAAAGCCCTAATCGCTTATCATTCGGATCAAGGCCCGCAGACCTTATATGAGAGCGGCTTGTTGTTTGATCCGAATCTGACCATCCCCATATGAGGCCTGTCATCGAGGATAGGGTATCCTGTGACAAACCCAACGCCTTCCCGACTTCGCGAATAGCCGAACGGGCGCGATAGCAAATTACCGTTGCCGATAAACCTGCACGATGCCTTCCATATTTCCCGTAAATATACTGGATCACCTCTTCACGGCGTTCATGTTCGAAGTCCACATCAATATCCGGCGGCTCGTTACGCTCGGCGGAAATGAACCGCTCAAAGACCATATCAAGCCGTTCTGGTGAAATGGATGTAATGCCGAGAATATAGCAAATGACGGAATTGGCGGCAGATCCCCGTCCCTGACAAAGTATCTTCTGTTCTGTCGCAAATCTGACAATGTCATAAATGGTCAGGAAATATGGGGCATATTTCAACTCATTGATGGTGGTCAGTTCATGCTCAATCTGCTTCAGAACTTTTTCCGGGACACCGTGGGGAAATAAATACGCCGGATATCGTTCTGGCAAACGGCGAGCAACCAACCGTTCGAGTTCCGTTTGCGGATTCTGTCCATTTGAAACCTCATCCGGATATTCATACTTTAATTCGCTGAGGCAGAAATTAATCTGTTGGCTGATTGCCTGACTTTGCCAGACAGCTTCTTCATAACCGGCAAAAAGCTCCAGCATTTCCTGGGGGCCCTTTAGGTGCCTCTCTGCATTCTTCTGCAGGCGTGTCCCAGCTTCCTCAATCGTGCAATGCTCGCGAATGCACGTCAAAATATCTGCAACCTTGTGGTTATCCGGCACATGCATGAGGGCATGATTGGTTGCGACCAATTTTACATCACAAACCGACGCAATCTCATGCAGCCGGGTCAAACGAAGGTCATCATGGCCTTGCAACAGGTTTTCCGCCGCCATATAGAAATTTCTCCGTAACCGGGCTGCCCAATACTGTACTCTCTCTTCAAACACAGGGGCTATTATTTCAGGGGCGATAATGATAAAAATGATCCCGTCGCTCCATTCGATCACGTCTTCCTTATGAATCAGGCATTGCCCTTTCTCTGCCCGCTGTCGGCCAAGGCTTATCAAACGGCACAAACGGCCATAAGCCGTTCGGTCCTTCGGCAGGGCGATCAGACATTGCCCGTCTGAAAGAACCAGCTCTGATCCAATGATGATACGCTGCCCGATTTTTCTTGCTTCCGCATAGGCGCGGACAACTCCTGCCAGAGAGTTTCGATCCGTGATGGCGACTGCCTCCAGCCCCAGTTCTTTTGCCCGGCGTACATATTCCTCCGGATGAGAAGCGCCCTCCAGGAAAGTGAAGTTCGTTATTGTATGCAACTCGGCAAACTGGAGCATCTTTTAACTTCCAAGCCCATGAACAAACCATTGGGTTTTCAGTCCTTTGGAGACACCGTAAACCCAAACGACTATTCCAAACTGGGTTTTCGCCCACCAGTAATCCCGCGGACCGCTTTGCCAATCGAGATCATCGCGCCACCAGTTTGGTTCTATCCGTTCTGGCCCTGCCAAAGCGGTCAGATGACATTCCTTGCTGTGCCAATAAATTGTTTCAGGCAGCTTTCTATCCCTGCCATCGCGAACTAAAACAGACACCGGCTTTTTAAGAAGACGCAAAGGGCGCGTGGCCGAGGGTCTAATCCAGTTTCGCGGCCTTGTGGGATAATGGGCGGCGTCTCGAATGAATGCACGCTCGGGAATATGACTGTCGGCGGGGGAGAATTGCCGGACATGCCGATCACCAAACATGTTTGAAAGTTCATTAATCAACTTGCTCAAGCTTTCGTCATGGCTTTGCCTTTTTGAATCTTCCAACCCCAGTTGATGACGTAATAATGGCGCTATCTGCTCAGCCGCCAGTATCATGCGGTCAACACCAAATCCAACATCCAGCTGTTCAAAATGATAAGAGAACAATCGCTTCAGGGTATTAATGCTGACGCTCGGCTGCGTGAGCTGGATAGAGAAAGACAACGTCTCATGATCCGCTCTTTCCAACCGCAGGCTTGCTTTGCGAAACCCCTGCTGCATAGGCGTCAGTCGCAGGCATAATTTTTCAAGCAATTTATCCAGTACCGCTTCCACACCGGCGTTTGTGGCCAGAGGATCAAAAAACTGCATTTCTTCGACCAATCGCTCCCGGTGACGGGAAAATTGCGTCGCCTCGGCTGTACGTCCATAAAACTGGTCAACCCGCTTTATGTCTTCCAGACCAATTCTACCGGCCAGCGCCGCACGAGGTAGATCAAGAAGATTTCCTATCTTTTTCAGCCCCAATCTCTGACAAAGTATTGTGGATGAGTAGGACATCCGCAGGGCTTCAATTGACAGGTCCTTCGATGCATCCCGCAAGGCATCGCCGGTAATATTGCTCTTGTTTTTTCCGTAATGGGCAAATCCCCACGCCGCCGCCTTATTATCGGCAAGGGCGAGATGAGCCGTAAAACCAAGCGCCTTCAATTGGGATTGGATGCTTTGCAGGAGAGGCGCCTCTCCGCCAAATAAATGACTGGCACCGGCAATATCGAGATACAGATTGTTGCCCCCCTCCCGCGCCACGCGGGGTGTAAGTCGGCTGACCCACCGCAGCAATCCTTGCAGGCATCGAATATCCTGCGCAGGGTTTGCGTCATAATAAAGTATATCTGGCGTTGCAGCGCGGGCGTCCACCAGACTCATTTCGGGTATGAAACGCATACTGCCTGCCGCCTCACTCACTGCGGATATAAAGACCCGGTTTGCCTCACGTGTAACCAGAACAAAGGGCTTTTGCGCAAGGTCAGGGTTTTTCCGGATCAATCTTTCACTCTCCAGAAAAGGAAACCAGATGCAGATGATGCGTTGCATGGTCAATCTCCACAATCCAGCGGCATGGAGATCCACGCCGGTTCTTGGTTAGATGAAGGT
This sequence comes from Sneathiella sp., assembly GCA_040880045.1. Taxonomy (GTDB): domain Bacteria; phylum Pseudomonadota; class Alphaproteobacteria; order Sneathiellales; family Sneathiellaceae; genus Sneathiella. The sequence goes on along the minus strand of JBBDJF010000011.1, from coordinate 30,805 downwards.
CTATCTGTGTTTTCTCAGATGCCCAGTCTAAGATCACCACATGCCAGCGGGTCAGGGCTGAACTGAGCAGGCTTTTGCTTTTCCATGAATCGGCCCCCCTATAATCAGGCCTGGTGACAAGGCCCAAAGTATCGGTGTTCTGTACAGCGATCTGAAGTTTTCTCATGTCTGTCTGTGTAAGAGGCTTTTCCGTCTCAAGCAGCACACAACCCGCCGTGTTTGATGCCAACACTTCATAGGCAGCCTTCAGCAAATCACGGGTGCTTTGTGGGTGGATGATAATAAAGTGCTCCGGATGTCCCCCATGCTGGATCAACCCGTGGGGATAATATTCTTCATTCGAGTTTTCTGTCGCCAGCCAGAACATTACTCCGCCTTTTTTCTGCATAACCACCTGGGTAAAAAGAACAGCCGCAGGCCCTGCGATTTCATGCATTCCCCCAAGGTCCAGGCCACCCTGTAATGCATCGTCAATTGCCGGAAGACCAAGAGGCAGAACCCGCCGCTCGCTTCTCCCCAATTCCAGTGCAATAATTTGTTCTTTTAGCAAGTCAAGCCGCATGCCAGCTCTCTTTTGTTCATGATTTGTTCTTATATGGATTTACGCAAAGAGTCAAAATATAGAATTATCGCCTACGGGGTGCCTCACATAGATACAGATAAAGACGTTAGGTAATGCAGTGTTTTTTCCAATTCAGGTACTCAAATTGGGCTTGATAGACCCCTGAATCTTTACAAAATCTCACATTCACATCTCCAAACATAATTTCTCCCTATGAGTACAGTCCTTATTCCAGGCAGGAGACCAAGCCCTCCGCAACGCCCCTCAACAGTTGAGGATAAAGGCTGGAGCCCGGCTTTAGGTTACCGCCCACTGGATCGATGACTCCCAATTTTACCGGCGTTCCCTCTGCAACTACAAGAGAAAGTTTATCCGAAAACTGCGGCTCACGGAAAATACACACAGCGCCGGCATCCTGCACCTTTTGCCGCAAAACGGCTATCCGCTGCACCGACGCGGCTTCTCCGGGATCCAGGACAATCGACCCAACGGCTGTCAGACCATAACGTTTTTCAAAATATTGATAGGCGTCATGAAAGACAATAAAGGGCGTGTCCTTAACAGGGGTAAGCATGGACTTTACTTTTTCATCGCTCTCCTCAATCTTTGATATCATCGACAAGGCATTCGTCTTGTAAATTGAACGCTTTTCCGGAAAAGCGTCTGAAAGCTCGCGCGTAATGGCCTTTACCATCGCGACGGCATTCACCGGATCCAGCCAGATATGCGGATCGACCGGCTCTCCATGCTCATGGTGGTGATGCACATCCTCCTTTTGATGGTCGTGGGCTGAATGGTCATGATGTTCCCATTCTCCGCCTTCTCTTACTTCAAAAACTGTGATGCCTTGTTGATCTGTCATGGCCACTTTGCGGACATTGCCAGGCAGGGATTCCAACGTCCTCGTCAAAAAGGCTTCAAGATTTCCTCCGATGTAAAACACGAATCTTGCCTGGTGAAGCAGGGCCATTTGAGAAGGCTTTAGCTGAAAATCATGTGGGGACGCATTTCCCGTCACCAGCAGTCTGGCTTCGCCCGTGTCTCCCATGACTCCCTGTACAAGGGAATGGAGGGGAGCAATCGTTGCAACGACTTCAGATGCAGGAACCGCATAAGCTCGTACGGAAAGAACGAATATCAATCCGATAGCCAGCATAGTTTTTCTCATTTATCACCTGTCCGTTTTCAGTTTTCTGACCGACGCCGTCTGTCGTCGCCGGGATTTTCTGCAAAATCTTTATCGCCCCGCATCGTCTCTTGACAGCTTCGTCTTTTTGATATTGTTATGTTATAACATTTCATATCAAGAAAGCAATGACGAATGAGACTTATCAGCCTACTTCCCTCCCTGACCCTTTTTCTGCTTCCCGCCGTTTCTTCCGCAGCCGATGACCACCACCACGATCATAATCACGATCATGGAACAGTCGGCTTTTACGGGCATCTGGATATCAAGATTTTATACGATCATGTCTACAAGGCGGGAGAATCCGATGAAGAGATAGACGAGGCCTATACCCATTCGCATCTCGAAATGGGATACCGGTTTGGCAACGGATTTTCCGTAAATACGAATATCGAACTGGAAGGCGAGCCTGCCGGTCACGATCATGGCGGCGGGGGCGCAACGCTGGACGGCAGCAACCGGTATTTCGAGGACGAGCCATTATTTGTGCGGGATCTCACCGTAAATTACGACAAGGATTATTTTGGCGCCTATGCCGGAAAATTCGATCCGGTTATCAGCTTTGATCAGCATCTCATGCCGGGTATTTACGGCTATCAGATCGTTGATGAATATACGGTGCGGGAGAAAATAGGTGTCGGCGGTTATGCCCGGTTGAAGGCCGGCGATTTCGGAACCCACCGGCTTGATGTGAGCACCTTTTTTGCGGACACGACCTTCCTGAGCAACTCCATTCTCTATAAGCGCGGAGTTAACCACAAGAGCGATGGAGGTGTTTCAAACACGGAAGATTTCTCCTCTTTCGCCATTTCGCTGGGCGGATCGGATTTTTATTCCCTGAAAAGTGATATCCCCGAAGGCCTTTCATACCGTATCGGTTTTGCACATCAGGCCGCTGGTGAAGGGGATGAGACGAGCGAGGATCGATATACCTTTTCGGGTCAGTATCAGCATAACTTCACTGCTGACCTCAAAGGCCGAATTCTGGGTGAAATCATCCATATCAATCACCTGAACGGAGAGGCGCCCCATGACCGGACCTATAATACGATCGGTGCCGAGCTGAGCTATCGTCAATGGGATCTGGGAACAACTTATACCTACGTCCGCAATAAGAACCCGGACGACGCGGATGAGGCGCAGGACGGGGAAGTCTTTCAGGCGTCTCTTGGTTATCGCTTCATGAACGGCATAACCGTGGGCGCAGGCTATAAATATCAGGAGGAAGAAGGGGAGAAAAATCACCGGATCGGTGCTCTCGTTGGTTATTCTCTGGCTTTTTAAGCTTTCAAAACCGGATTATATTCCCATGAACGGCACAGGCCCCTTCTTCCGGTCCTGTCGCCTACTATTGTAGAAAGCGGGCGGTTGCTCTATCTAGAGGGAAAGGCGTCATCTGATACGCCAACCGTCCTCACACTGGGAATTGTTCATGCGTTCGTTTATTATTGCTTGCAGTATTTTCCTTTTATCCCCGTTGCAGCCTGCTTTGGCCCACCCCCATGTCTGGACGGATATAACAATCAAAATTCTGTTTGATGATACGGGCAAAGTCACGGGCCTGCATCAAACCTGGCTGTTCGATGATTACTACACGGCTTACGCGGTAGAGGGGACAGATCTGGACGGCGATGGGAGCCCCGATCCGGAAAAGCTGGAGGAAATCATGGGAGTGAATATGGCGCATCTCAAGGAGTATGGCTATTTCACCGAAGCGAAGTTCAAGGATAAGGTTCTCACGCTTAAACCCGTTACCGATATGTCGACCAGGATGCTGGACGAACGGCTGGAGATGTCCTTTGCAACCCCCTTCGAGGAGCCCGTTTCCGTGGCAGGAAACAGCTTTTCCTATGCCATTTTTGACCCGACATACTATGTCGAAATGCTCCATGCGGAGACGGAAACCCCGGTTACCCTGTCCGGAGCCCCGGACGGCTGCACATACAAACTGATACCGCCCAACCCGGACCCGAACGCGGTTGCACAGGCAGCCATGCTGGATGCATCGATGCGCGGGGAGACAGGCCTGGGGTCCTTCTTCGCCGAGCGGGTCAATCTGACATGCCCCGTAGAATAACAACTTCTTCAAGCGTCGGGCTTTGCGCGCTTGTCTTGCTGGTTCTGGTCAGCCCCTGGGCGTTTGCGGCGAGCGGCGCTCTGGAGCCAACCGTCTGGGCGCACAGCGTGAGCTGGGTAATGGCGCAGCAGCGGGCCTTCCATGAAGAGCTTGTCACGGCTTTAAAGGCGCTGACCGCCGGAGGCGGGACGACCGCGGCCTGGAGCCTTATCCTCGGGAGTTTTCTGTATGGAATATTTCACGCGGCCGGGCCAGGGCACGGCAAGGCGGTTCTGACAACTTATCTACTGACCCACCCCCATAGGATCGGCCGCGGCGTGAGCATAGCCGCCGCCAGCGCCTTTTGTCAGGGGCTGGTCGCGATAATCCTTGTTTACGGCCTGATCTATCTCGCCGGATGGGTTCCCCGGGAGACTGGTTCAGCAGTCGCCTGGAGCGAGCGGCTCAGTTACTTTCTCGTGGCGGCTATTGGCGCGCTGCTGATTTTGCGGACCGTCCGGCAAGTTCTCAATCGGCTTTTCCCCAAAAAGCGGGCGATACTCCTTCATTCCCATCATCATGAAGACGGTGAAAATTGTGGACATACCCATATGCCGAGCGGGGAACAGTTGGAGCAGGTCAGGGATCTTCGCTCCGCGATCGGTGTGGTGCTGGCGATCGGGCTCCGGCCCTGCACTGGCGCCGTGCTGGTGCTGGTGCTGGCCAGGGCATTAGCCCTTCCGCTCGCGGGGGTTGGCGCCGTTGCCGCGATGTCGGCGGGAACCGGCATGGCCGTCGCCCTGCTGGCTGTCCTCGCGGTAAAGGCGCGGCAAAAGGCGGTGGCACTGACGGCCGGGAAAGGGCCGTTCTGGCGGATTCTCGCAAATGGCGTTGCACTGACCGGCGGCGGGCTACTACTTGCCATCGGGATTTCGATGCTAAGCGCATCCTTTTACAGCCGTCATCCTCTCGGGCTGTAGGTGTGGCTGAGGAATTTCTTAGTCCTCGAAAAGGTTCCCTACGAAAAAAGTAGACAAAATAGAGATCAAGATGACAGGAAAGTCTTGTCCTATAATCAATGGTAATAACTCAGCATTGGCCGGGTTGATAATTCGAGCAAATTCCGTGTCATTTCACAATTTGCTCGCCCCCCATCTTAGGTAACGACGAGGCTTGAGTTCCTGAAGCACTAGGATAATATAACTGCATTGGGAGTCGTATATTTTGTTTTCACAAAAACCTGTTTCAACGACCGGCGGCCTCACTCCGTGACGGCATTGTCATCTGATAGCAACGCAGCCAAAGGCATGCTGTGCATGATCGCCGGTACGTTCCTGCTGACAACTCAGGATGCCATCACGAAGTGGCTGACGACAGATTTCCACGCCGGAGAAATTCTTTTCTATCGGGGGATCTGGATGTTCCCGGTTCTCGCCCTGTTAATCCATATGAACGGCGGCGTGACAATATTGCGATTGAACCAGCCGAAAGGAGTCCTGCTTCGCAGCCTTGCAGCGCTGGGCGCCAGCCTTTTCGTCACAATCTCCTTGATTAACTTACCGCTGGCGGAGACCATGGCGCTGGTTTTTACGGCCCCCCTGTTATTAACAGCCGTATCACCATTTTTGCTGCGTGAGCCGGTCGGATGGCATCGCTGGATAGCTGTTCTTATTGGTTTTGCAGGTGTCCTGATAATGATCCAGCCCGGGGTCGAAGGTTTCAATAGCTGGGTCGTATTTGCCATGTTGGCGGCTGTCTGCTCCGCATCCCGGGATATCATCACCCGACGGCTCGGCACGGCAGACAGTGCCGTGACGGTAATGTTCTATACCAGCGTCGTCGCGTTACTTGCCGGCGCGGTGACCCTGCCCTTCGGCACCCATTGGCCGACACTGCAGCAATGGGGGTGGTTCATTCTGGGTGGCATTCTCGTGACATTTGCCCATCTCTTCGTCGTTATGGCGTTCCAACTCGCTGCGGGTGTTATTGTCGCCCCCTTGAAGTACCTTTCCCTCATATGGTCGGCCATTATCGGATATTTGATCTGGGGAGATATCCCGGGACCGATGAAGTTCGCAGGCGCCACCCTGGTTGTCGGTGCCGGATTATTCATTCTTTATCGCGAGACAAGATTATATCGTGGGAACATATAGTTTTATAAATTCATACTTAATAGATGTCGGGAATCAAGCTAGCTACTATCCGCTATTTCGGGCTCCGGCTTTCAACCTGGGCAAAAAACTCAAGGCTCTCACTAAATATCTGCCAGGCGATTTTCTCAAGATTTGCATAATGCGTCCCCTGATAAATTTCGACATAACGCCGATGAATACTGGAAAGCTGATCAAAGAGGTTTAGCGCATCACCCCGGGTAGAGGTTGTATCGCTATCGCCCCGGATAAGCATTACAGGACATTCAATGCTGGAAGGATCTATGATTGGTCGGCCGTTGAATACCTCCCATAGATCCAGAAGCGTCCCATTCGGAGCAAGGAAAGATGGGGTTCCATCATTATTAGAAGACTGACAGGCGTTCGCCGATTCCGCCATCAATCCATTCATTACGATATCATCACGCCAGGTTGCCGGATCATCGAAGCGAATTTCTTCATCCCAGCGCGATTTTAAAGATACCGCGTCCATTTTACGATAGGCCTCAAGGGACATAGGATCACCGATCATATCAATCCATGCCGGATTATAGGCACCATATAGAGGCGCGTAGAGCAAAAGACTGCGGACCTTATCTTTCCCGGCGCCACCCGCGTATTTCGAGGTCGTGATGCTTCCCCATGACCCCCCTATTAGATGAACGCTTGACGTATTCTCTCGTTTGCAGATTTCCTGAACAGCGAGATCAATATCCTGAATAGCCTCTTCCGATTGGCAAAAGGGCTTCTTCATTTCCCGCATCGCCGCAGACCGGGAGTAACCATATCCGCGAATATCCAGCGCATAAGCCGGAAACCCTCTCTGTGCAGCCCAATACATCCAGTTGGCATCGGCCGTCACTGAATCGAAAATCGGGCTACTGAAGGTAGCACCATGCACAAACAGAATGGGGATAGAGTATTGCTTCCTTACAGCCGGGCGATGGCGTATGAATATTTTTAGCCCCTCCACCATCGGCTGATCAATATAAAACGTCTCCGCTGGTGGCACTTCTCCATACGCATGATCTGGATATGTCATCATTCCCTCTCTCACGAGAAAAGCAGGCTTGGGATCCATGTCACCAAACCCGGAAACGCCCAGAACAGCGCGATACCCGCCAGGTAAATGCAAACAATCGGCCAGGCTGCACGAAAGACTTCCCCCGTAGAAAGTTCGGGAGAGGCGCCTTTTAGTGCAAAAAGTGTATAACCAAAGGGAGGTGTGAGGCTGCCGATTGTCAGGTTTATTAGAAACAATGTCCAGAACCAGATCGGATCGAAACCAACCGCCGCAACTATTGGAACGTATATTGGAATAGCCATCAGCATGAAAGCAACCTGATCAATAAACATGCATAGGATAAATGGAATGAGCATCATAATCAGGAACGTCGCCTCAGGACCGAGGCCCAGCATCGTCACAGTTTCCACGATTCCTCGGGTGGCGCCCGTAAAGGAAAGAAGCTGACTGAACAGCTTGGCGGAACATACAATCAGCAGTATTCCCGTGCTAATGGCGGCGGCGGATAATAGTGATTCATAGATCATTTTACGGCTAAAACGACGGAAAATTATTGCTGTCACACATGCACCGACGACACCGGTCGCCGCAGACTCGGAAGGGGTTGCAATCCCGAGCAGGATCAAACCCATCACGGAAAAGACAACAATACCGAAGGGAGCCATATTCAGGAGCGCATGAAGGACTGATTGAGGCTTGTTTATTCCTGAGTGCGCTTCACTCATGGAGGGTGAGGAGTCCCGGATTACGGCGTTATTCTGATGATGTGTTACATTGCCCGCCTCTGCCCCGCGAAATACGCGAAGCACAACGAACATGAGCGTTATCAATGCTAGGATAATTCCGGGAATAATGCCTGCAACCAGAAGCCCGGCAATGGATACGTCTGCAAGAGAGCCGATAATAATGGCAAACAGGCTTGGCGGGATTATGGGCGCGAGGCTGGCGCCGGAAAGAATTGTCGAGGCAGACAACACCTTGCTGTAACCGCGCGCTATCATCATCGGCATCAAAGCACGCCCAAGCATGGCCGCAACTGCGACGGCGGAGCCGGACAGGGCGCCGAAAACGGTAGATAACAATACCGTCACGATATAAAGCCGACCCGGCAATCGACCAACCAGACGATCAACGGAATCAAACAAGACCGCTACAGCGCCGCTTCGGAACAGGATCTCCCCCATCAGGACAAAAATTGCGATTGTTGCGAGCGTCGGTGATGTTGCTGTTTCCAGCAGGCTGTTCGTGAACAGCCCAAAACCCCGCTCTCCAATCAAAACCATGACTCCGGCAAGGTTCAGTATCAGGAAGCCCACAAAAACCGGAGCCCCGATCATCAGGGTTGACAAGAGAAGACTGATGGCGCCTCCCAAGGCAAAAGGCCACGTCAATTCAGGACTCCTTCTTTCTCGTTATCGCTTTCACCCTGCAAAGGTTGAAGACGGGTTCTTTCTATTGCCTGTCGCAAAAACAGAAGCCCGCAAACCCCAACGCCGTAGGCAATAAAAATGCTGACAAGTCCTTTTGGAATTGGATGCCCGGCATTTGTCATAACACCGCGTGTGAACTGTGTTATGGTTTCGTTCGCTGCAATATATGCAGTAAAGAGGCAAACGATTGCCGAGACAATAGTCAGGCCTTTGAAGACGATATTCGCTTTCGAACTCGGAAGGTTTGCAATCAGGATATCAATGACGATGTGGCTACCCTTGCGGGTAACTTCCGGAGCGGTCATGAAGATCATGACGCACAGAAGATACCCGACAACTTCCAGCGTCCATGTCGTGGGTGCATTCAACGCGTATCTTACGAATACCTCGTAAACATATAGAGTTACCATACCCGCAAGAGCAATTGCGCCAATCTGGAAAGAGAGCTGTGTCAGCAAGCGCAACCCCCTGTCCAGTTTCTTAAAGCTGTGTGTCAAGGCATAAGTCTCCCTGATCAGGCCAGACATCTCAAGGAGTCAGGCCGGCCTTTTGGGCAATTGCCCGTAATTTGGCGGCGTCTTCGGGGGTTTTCTCGATAGCGACTTCCCATACGCCATTCGCCCATAGCGCCTCAAACTGCTTTCCCTCGCTCTCGGCAAATTGAGTCATTTTCATACCCAGGCCCAACAGAGCTTCCTTTTCTTCTGCGGCCAGCTTATTGAACCGCACGATGGTGTCGACCTCAAGTTGCTTGCCGACAACTTCAAACATGGCACGTTCTTCATCATTCAGGCTGTTCCATGTATCCAGGTTCATAAAGACCATCAGACCCACCTGTCCAAATGTGGGATCAGCGAGATAGGAGGCGACTTCATACCATTTATAGTCCTTCGCGCCGGTCAGGCCCCACGCCGCACCATCAATCACACTATTCTGCAATGCGGAATACACCTCACCTCCGGGCAAAACCACCGGGGAACCGCCCAGCGCCTTGATCATAGGATGATAACTAACAGTGCCGCGAATTTTTCGCCCGTCGAGTCCCGGTGTTCCCGTGATAGGCTGTTTAAGGAAATAACGAAAGCCAAGTGATCCCGTAGCAGGAGCCGAAATAAGCTTTAAGCCAAGTTTCTGGTAATGCTGATCAATGAACTCAATCACGCCCGCGTCTCTGCGCTCTACCGGATCAGGCGAAATGGCGTCTATGGATAGGCCAACTGCGGAAACGCCCGAATGATAGGCCGGATGTGTAAACAGCAAATCATAAACCCCGGCCTGAACCGGTTCCAGCTGCTCAAAGGTGGGAATAACATCAGGGCCTTGCAACGAAACGGTGATTTCTCCATTCGATTTGTCCTGAACGAGCGCCATAAATGGCTTGGCAATTTCAGTTGTCCAAATGAAGTTATCAGGAAATCCGCCTATCATGCGGAGTTCAGTCGCGTTCGATAGTGCCGGTATTGAGATCATCGCCACTGCGGCAACCCCGGCTTTCAGAATATGGTGCATCATGTTTCCTCCAACAGTAGCTGTGTTTATTCTTGTTTGATCCGCTATAACCTTATTGATTTTATTTTAAGCTCCAGCGATATGGCTATATAGTCCCAAATGGGAGTATTTGTAAAGTATGTTTCTTTCTGCCCCGGATGTTGGTAATAAATGATAATGGAAAATGACCTGCCGCAAAGCTCAAGCAACGCCGGAATATCGCCTGAATCCGGACCGGAGGCGCTCGATCAGATCGAAATGTCCTTCGGCGTTTTGTCTCGAAGTCTTCTGGAAAAGAACCCGATACTCGACCTCTGGCGGATCAGTTTTCTGGCGAATTTTTATAATGAGCCCTTTTATAAAACAATGGAGGAGAATGAGGGGATCTCCCGCTCTGAGTTCCTGGTTTTATTCTGCCTGAATAGTCGCCAGGGGATTACGGCACGCGAAATCTGCCTTGCAACAGGCCGGCCTCGCAACTCGGTCAGCCGTGCCGTCGCCCGATTACGTAAAATGAAACTGATTACCTATTCGGTAAGTGAGGACGACAGACGGCGAAAAATATTGCAGGAAACGGATCAGGGTCGCGCATTATTGGATCGGGTTGTGCCGGTTGCCGTCGCACGGATGAAGGTAATGATGTCTCCGCTCAGCCCGAAAGAAAACAAGGAGCTGAACCGGTTACTCACCAAATTGATCAGAAACGTCCCCACCTGGGCATTTCCGGAATAGCGGTATAGATTTAAATTAAAATTTATTGTCTATGCTTTCATCAATACAAATTCCGCAGCCTCTCTCTCCACAAAAAACACTTTAGGAATCACAGAAGGAAAAGCTACAATACCAGCACAAAGTGTTTAAAAGAAAAATACTCACTACAATTTTCGGCAACACTAGACCAACAATATACATTCTGTAAAAAGCCAGATTTTCCATCGAAGGATGTTCCAGTATGAACCCTATCCCCTCAAAATCTTACGGTGTCCTTCAGCGAGAGGCCCCAACGACCGCAATTGACGAAACCGCCGAACAAGTTTTGAATATTGGGTATAGCGTATTGGACGCAGGTTACACAGCAGCCGAGCTGCTTGATCTGTCAGAAGAATTTGATCGCACGCATTGCCTTTATGTGAAAACATATGGCGAAAGCAACCTGCGAAGCGCGGATGAGTACTACACGATCCGCTCCCCCCTTACCCGGGAGAAATCTTTCCTCAATCTCGCCCTCAATGAAAACCTGCTATCACTGGTTAGAAAACTGATTCCCGGAAAGTTCATTCTTAATCAACAAAACGGCATCATCAACCCGCCGCAGGAAGCCTATAATCAGGACGCCTGGCATCGGGACCTCCCCTATCAGCATTTCGTATCGACAAAGCCACTTGCCATAAATGCCCTTTTCTGCGTTGATGATTTTACATATGAAAATGGGGCGACATTTGTATTGCCGGCCAGCCACAAATCCGAAGCCTTCCCATCCGATAAATTCATTACAAATAACGCGATCCAGGTGGAAGCGAAAGCGGGTTCTTTTCTTGTGCTGGACTGCATGTTATTTCACGCTGGCGGATATAATAAAACGAAGTCTGCCCGGCGGGCTGTGAATCACGTGTTCAATATTCCCTACTTTAAACAGCAGATTAACATTCCGAGTAACATTGAAAGTGCAGACCTTTCAGATGAAGCAAAAGATATTTTGGGATTTAACTATACAGAACCCGCTTCAGTTTCCGATTATCTTTCCAAAAGAGCTGGCAAGTAATAATAATGCCGCCGCGCCACAGTAGCGAAAAATCAATGAAAAGTAGTTTCAGTATTTTTAAATTCAGCATATACTTGTAATTTCAAAAGACATGGTTTGCACCCCCAAACAGCAGCTTTACCAAAAGAGTATAATTTCGAAATGAGTACTGAAAAATATGACTTTTTGAAAGAAAAAATTTCAGACGGATTTTCTTATTTCAATGAAAAAACAATTTCACTAATTGGTCGCAAAAGACACATCATTTTGAAAGAAAAAACCTCAAATAGTTTTTTGCATTTCCACGAAAAGACATTCTTACTCATCGATCGTATTATACAGTTAATAGATTTTAAGATTTTAACTGTATTGCTTTTACTATCGGCACTTACCCTTGGTATCTCACATGTCTGGGTTCAACTGTCACCGCCAATCACTGAATTAAATCCCGAGCAAGTAGCCTACCTCACCTCACCTGACACTCGTTTACAGTCCACATTCTACAGTTTTTATTGCGTTCTAATTTTTGGCTTTTTTTTATTCGCAGGGCTATTCAGCCCGAAATTATTCCAACATTCTGATAATTCGGGGTGGCAGTTCTCGTCAGTAATTCCAAAATGGGCTTTACCGTGGTTGGCCATCACCTTTTGGACCATCTATGTTCTTATATATAAACAAAGCGGAACTGCTTATTTGCAAGCTGGGCTAAAAGGGCGTGATTTTCTGCTTGCCCTTGCAACCGCATATTTGATGGCGGAGACCATAAAAGGTCGGTTCAGGACAAGGACTATTGCAATTGTCCTGCTTTCGGTATTTCTAATAATTTACATTCTCCCGCTCGCACTCCCCTATGAAGTGGCCGAGGCGCGATTATTCAATATGGATATTCACTGGTCTGCCGTTCTCGGGGATGGATTATACACGCCCCCCTTCACCGGATCGGATTGGGCGGCATTTTCCAATTATGGCGTCTTGCTCAACAAACTCATCGCAAGCTCCCGCTTAATCCCGCTGTTCGAAACATTAGGGGGAACGGTGACATTTCTAAAATTCGTCAATCTGGTTTTCACCGGACTGATTATCGCCATTATTTTTCAGCGCCTCGGGATGAGTAATATAAGGATGATATGGGCAACGGCCCTTCTGATCCTGATTGTATTCTCGGCGCGGATTTCAGGGGTTGCCGAAACCTTTGACACCCCTAACCAGTTACCAATTCGAATCCTCATGATCCCGGTAACCGTTATTCTTGCCTACTATCTGGCTGACCGAAAAGGGGGCAGCGGCGTCGTGATTTTTGGGCTGATTTCACCCGTGCTCTTTTTCTATAACTTTGAAACCAGTTTTTACTGCATCCTTGCAATGGGGTTCGCGTTTTTTATTGAGAGTGCAAGGAAGGGAACCGCGAGCGTTATCATGTCGGGTACTACTTTTGCGGTGAGTTTTCTGTTATCAGGCGTCATCTTGATGCTCACATTGTTTGACGGATCTCTAGGCGAAAATGTCGCAAAATTGGCCCAGCTCTCGGAAATAAAAATAGAAAGTGGGACAAGCGGTTTTGCGGGCCTATCCGCTTATTTCTTTCTGCCATTTTTATGGGTTATGCTCCATACATTCGTTCTGTTTTCCCGGTATCTACTGTCTATCAAGGATCAGAGCCGACTGACACCACTTGAGTTTCAAAACATCGTCATCGTGGGGATGATTATTGCGGTCGGGCCCTATGTCATGAACCGCTTTTCTACACATAATATGTTGGTACCTCTTCTGTTATATACCCTTCTTGTCCTGCCGAAATTCACCGCCGACCCAAAAGCGGACCGTGTTGTTTGGTCCTTTACTCTAATCGTATTTATCCTTCCCTTTATATTCGGGAACCCAATACAGAGAATATGGTCAAAAGATTTTGTTACCACTGTTTCCGACAAGTTCAGAAATCGATTAGCCCCTTGCCTGGATGGCATAACCGCCTCAGACAGGCTTTGTAACTATACGCTTGAAAAAGCGGCGGAATTGGAGCAACTAGCCAACGAATATCCCGGCCTAGCGTGGATTAGCGAACTGTCACTTAACTTGACGCGCCTCACCGGAATGCAGCCGACGTTGGACCAAAAGGCGCCCTTTTTCTCTGCCCATAATGAGGAAAGACGCAATATTCTGTTGGCACCGCTGCGGCAACTTAAGTCCCCCGTAATTGTATTCGATTATAATCTTCGCCCCCGTGGAGGTAAGGGTGTACACCCGGCTAATTATGCCGGTATACATTCGGCTGCGGAAGAATTTCAAAGAAATCTGGTACGGGCCGCAGGGTATCGCATCATAGGCAAAACCAAATATTGGGTTATTGCCCGCAAACGGTCCCGATAATTAAACAGCGAATTATCCACTCTCTGCTTAGGTAGAAGCAGTCGTTTTCGACAAGGCCTTCAGGGCAAGATCAGCAATCATATCGACGCTGCTTTCTACTTCACAATACATTGGAAATCTCACCAGTCGCGCAGAACATGAATCCGTATGTTCCATCGTCCCTGAAACGCGGCAATAGCGCAATCCCGCCGGAGACGAGTGCAGCGGCACATAGTGACTTAACGTTTGAACGCCGCCATGTCGCATTTCATCAATGAACGGATTACGTTGTGAGGCGTCGTTAAGCAATCCAAAGTACATATGGCCATTTACAACAACATCATTGTCATATGACGGGACTTGCAAATAGTTGGAACCGCGAAAGCGCCGATCATAACGCGCCCATGCGTTCCGGCGGCGGCTTGTTATTTCTTCACCATTTTCCAGCTGGGCGAGCAGAAATGCCGCCGACATATCGGAGGGTAAAAAACTGGAGCCAACATCCCGCCAGGTATATTTTCTGGAATCGCCCCGCATGAAGGCGCTTCGATCCGTCCCTTTTTCCCTGATAATCTCGGCGCGGGCCTCAAATTTCTTCCGGTTTATAAAAAGCGCCCCGCCTTCACCGCAGACAATATTTTTGGTTTCATGAAAACTGAAACATCCAAGATCACCAATTGTTCCGAGCGGGCGACCCTTGTACGTAGAGAAAATGGCCTGAGCCGCATCTTCTATGACTAGAAGGTCATGTCTGGCTGCGATTTCCATTATTGTGTCCATTTCGCAAGCTGCGCCGGCGTAATGGACAGGGACGATTGCCTTCGTTTTTTTTGTAATCGCCGCTTCAATGAGAGTTTCATCTATATTAAGGGTATCCGGTCGTACATCGACAAACACCGGCACGCCGCCCCTCAGTACAAACGCATTTGCCGTCGAAACGAATGTAAAGGAAGGCATAATGACTTCATCGCCAGGCTGTATATCCGCCAAGATAGCCGCCATTTCCAACGCCGCTGTGCAGGAATGTGTCAGCAGAGCACGATGAGTATTAAACTTCGTTTCCAAAAAAGTGCTGACCTGCCGTGTAAAACTGCCATCGCCGGAAAGAATGCCGCCAGACTGGGAACCCTCTACAGCTTGTTGCATATAAACCGCCTCTTGGCCGCTTATGAAAACCTTGTTTAAAAATAACATTTCAGACATTTAAAGGCTGTATTTCATTGAACTGGAAAAATTGCAACACTATCATCTAAGAGACCCTTTGGTTCTAAACTCTAAGTTTTCTATGCGCGAATAATTACTTTCATATAAGCGCTCCATCGCGCGGGCAGATTACGGAACATTAATCCTGCGCCACACCGTTTAGCGATACGTGCCAATGTCGCCAGCGCTTTCTGTCGTTTTTTAAATTCCGGATCGTCATCTAACCGATCAAGCATGCGAGCCATAATCGCCGTATCAAACTCCAGGTTATATCCATTTGCATTACAATAACTTTGTATTTGCGGTGCCGTAACGAAATTCAATGATTTCCATAACCCATGCGCATCGAAAGCGTCTTCCATCTGTAAAATTTTCCTGGAAAATATTTTATAGGTCAAAGATTTAGTCCCGATAATGGGAAGCGAAAAATGAGATTCATACGGTATCCAGTAATTCGGACACAAAACGACCAAATGACCCTTTGTATTCAGCATTGAAACACATATGTCGATGGCTTCCCGCCAGTCATCCAGATGCTCGAACACATTGATTGAGTATATCAGGTCATATTTTCTATCACTCTTAATGTCCTCAATACGCTTGCGAATAAACGTAATATTTGTGTACTGCGCCTCAATAGTATTCAACGTGTCTACAAACTGAGAAAAGCCCGGCCCAATAGGCTCAACGCCTGAAAAGCAAATGTCTTTAAATTTATCAGCGAACTGCGACAACAGAAATCCGGTACCACACCCAACCTCTAGAACTGAACCAGGCACTTTCTGTTTCTCAAGAAAAGGCAGGATTTCACGCTGGCCAAACTTAGCTTCCGCCCTGAGACGCGCTTTTTGTTGCTCATTCTTGAATATCTCAACCTGCTCCAAGCTAATGTCCTTTAATGAATGCTTTTGGGCAGGCGGTATACCAGCTTGTCGAGTAAAATAAACAGTGGAATTGTCAAGCAGATAAATGAAATCAATGTCGCCAAAGCCGGTTTAAGTGATTGAATCTCTACCAGATATGATACGAACCCAAGATGGCAAATATAGACAATACCATATATCAAAACATACGCAGCAGCGGATCGAAAAATAGGGCTCTTATCCTTCCAAGACCAGTATTTATTCACAAGATACCCAAAAATCATTCCCGATATGTAAACAACGGTAAGCGCAATCTGATATGGAACAGTTAACCAGAGCAATACAAGAAAGAAACAGTAGAACAGGGCATTCGACAAAACTCCTGTCACAATGAACCGCCAGCCTTTTCCCCACAAATTCGAAATGCGAGAAATCATCTTTGAAGCTCCGCCAAACCTATACCTGTTTTGCCGTAACCATTTCCGTTGTACAGCATGAATACTCTGCTCTGATATTCAAATACAAACGGGTATTCGATCATCTCACTGTCCCAACCACCTCGCGACACATCAATTCCGGGATGCCCGGGCGTTTGCGACCATTCTCCATCTGAAAATCGGCTATGTCCAATTCTATAGGATGCGCCGGTTCCCGAACGGTAAGAAAACCACATGTCTTGAGTCCCATCCGAATTCTTCAAGATAGTTGGCCGAGAAAAAGCCTGGGCCGTTCCTATCTCGAATGGAATTACTTTGTCCGTTTGTTTCCAGCCTTGCCCGTCCGCAGATATCGCGTTCCTGAGAACATGCAACATTTCATTGTTACCGGCATCCCATGTTTCAGTCGTCCCATACCACATTTCAAACCCTTCCGGACCAATGGAATGCACCCAGGGATAAGAGAGGCTGATTGAATTAAACATTTTGCAGGAAATGAACGGCGTATCCTGATCCAATGACAATGTCATATCGTCTTTCACAATAAGCCGACCAATGTCACCAAACCAGTGAGTATTTTCCGGATTCCGCCAGGCCATAAACAGCATATAAGTCTGTGTGCCAACGCTATAGCAATTGCCGATACTCACACCATCTTCGTAAAAGCTGCCCGGGCATCCAGAACTAAAGAATGGTTCCTCATAATCCGCGATCACCTGCGACGCCGCCATATCGTAGTCAAAGGCGCCGACGGATGATCGTTTCTTCGCATCACGACCAGAATAGAAAATTCGAAAGACATCCTTGGACAACGGCATTGCCAGCGGATTTGCCGCATGGCTAAGCAATTTAGGATGACGTCCCTTAGGCGTATAAATACACCCTTTCTTTTCCCAACTGTAAGCAGGTGCCGTCATATACCACGCAGCTTATTACTTGGAAGCCGTGAACGTTCCGTTTTTCCCGCGATATAGACACCATTTGGATCGACATTCCCAAGAATAATGGCACCAGCTCCGATAACACTTTTCTCCCCTATTGTAATGCCGTCTCGCAATGTCGAGTTAACCCCGAGAAAGCATTGTTCTTCTATTGTAACGCCTCCAGAGACGACGACATGAGAGGAAATAAAACAATGACTTTTGATTGTAGAATGATGGCCGATGTGGTTGCCGCTCCATAATGTAACATTATCGCCAATGTAGACGAAGGGCTGAACGGTGTTATCTTCCAGAATAAAGCAGTTCTCCCCTATCTTTCCGTCATTTAACACGGTGGCATACGGGCTTATATAACTTACAAGCTCATAGCCCAAAGCCTTAGCCGCTTCGAACTTCTCACGTCGCAATTCATTCAATTTCGTATAACTCAGGGCAACAAAAAATGAATATTCCTTGGGAGAAAAGACAGACTGGACATCATCGAAAGAAACTATCGGTTTATCGCAAAAAGTATTTCCTTCGATAAACTCGGGATCTACGCAGAAACCGGCAACCTCGTACTCCGTGTCTTTTTCGAAGTAGTATTTAGCGAGTTCCGCTATTTCGCTGTTTCCGAAAATGATCAGCTTTTTCGTCATTATTGGCGTACCAGGATAGTGAACTCATATAGTTCGTAATCATGCAGTAGAGCTACGTTGCGGGAGAAGTTCATTTTGCAGTAGTCAAAAATATAGCACGGATCTGCATAAAACAAATGGTCGGATTTCCTGTCTTCATCCGAATAGGACGTCAGACAATTGAATGCGAAACCTCTGTTTGAAAACCGCGCCATGGTCGCCAAAGTTTCGAGAATATACTCCTGCCATTGTGCATGATCAGCATCGAGACAAACGTTAAATATCCCGCTTGCGACGGCAAAGTCGGTCTTCTGGTCAGGTTGATGACCCATAATGAACCGTGCTCTTTCATCGTTCTGCCATCGTTGGCAACTGGCCTCAATCATATCTGCGGAGATATCCAATCCCAAAAAATCATACTCAACATCTTTGGGGAGGCTCTGACGGATATAGTCCAGGAACGCGCCGTAACCGCACCCGTAATCGGCAATCGATATAATTTTTGTTGTCAGCATGGATTCCAGAATAATCTTTCCAAGCTGCTCGAAACGTAAAAACTGGCCTTTTGGATCGTTCCAGTCGACACCTTTTGCCGTTGCTCCGAATTTTTTAAGCCGCTTACTATAGTATTCCGCGACGTTGCCGAGCATTTGGGATTTAGGATCAATCATAAATCTGCCTATATATAGCATTTGGGCGCTGTTTCACTTCTGAAAAAACTTTTCCAAGGTATAGCCCCAATATCCCAATACCAAAGAAATTCAACCCGCCGAAAAAACAAATAGCGACTACGATCGACGGCCAGCCCTCGGCAAGCGTTCCAAAAATATGCTGGAGAATGACCCAGATCGCCAGAATTGCGGATATGCACGCAATAAAAAAACCGAAAAAGCAGATCAGTTTGAGCGGGACTGTGCTGAAACAAATAACATGATGGACCGCAAGTGCTAGTTTTTTCCCAAAGCTGTAGTTTGACGAACTTTTAGAAAGCTTGTTCACTTTAATCGGTTTTTGATTGAATCCGGTAATTGACCAAAGGCCGGATATAAAGAATTCTCGTTCGTTATGCATGAGAAGCGCATTCACATAGCGTTTGCGCATCAATCGCGCTGTGACCAGATTTTTGGGAATTTCGGCCTCTGACAAATAGCTAAAAACCTTGAAAAATATGGCGCCGGTGGCCTTTTCAACCCATCCGCCTTTACGAGCATCTTGAACTCCATACACGACATCCACGGCATTGATACCGGTTTCCTGTATCAAGGTGTTATAAAATAGTTGCAGCCATTCAGGTTGTTCTTCCAGATCGGAATCTAATAAATAAACAAACTCCCCTCTGGCGAAATTCAGCCCTGCCATCATTGCTTTATGGTGGCCGAAATTTCTGGATAGATCCACAACTTTGACGCGTTTATCCTCTTTATGCAAAGTAATTGCGTGAGACAGGCTATCATCCGGGGATCCGTCATTTACTAAAATGATCTCAAAGTCATCGCCGAAAAGCTCGCTGGCAGCAACGACGCAACGCTCATAAAACTCTCTGATATACGAGGAGCTTCTATAGAGAGTGGCAACGATTGAAAGCTTCATGAGATTAAACGTTCTTCATATAGTTCGGGGCATTCAAACCTGTATTTGCTATTAAATCCAATATACTTACCCCGTGCTCAAAACCACCCCATAGTTGATCATAAACCGGATATCCCGAGTAATCAAACCATTCAACCTTAATGCCCTCCGACAAAAAAAGTGCCGTATCCAGATAATCGCGCGCCAACGGACCTGAAACATAAACATCTGCGCCCAGTTGCTTGCAAAGATCTACCAGACGCTCGCTTTGCCCCTCAACCAAATCATAATCGGCGGAGTTTTCCACGATTGCGTCGATATTCAAAAATTCACAGACATTACGAATTAGTTGAGTGTTGAGTTCAGAAAGAAAGGTCGGCATCTCTCCTTCGTATGTTGGCCTGAAAAATTCAGCCATCATTTCGAAATATGGCGCACGAGCATAATTTATTTCAATTGATTTCCAGTGTTTTGCAGCCCATGCGGCTCCATCTATTTGAGTATCTTTGATAGTCTGAAAATACTTGCCTTTTGATAAAACCGGCACAGTTAGCCAAGCTAATCCCTGAGGAGTTTTGATTTTATTCCGGTTGCGCCAATCCCGGCGCGTGAACTGCATGTCATCATAAAGAACAAAACGGTCTACAGAAGCAATAAGGTCGAAGTAGCCTTTCCAAGGAATATAATTTGACTGTACAATCGCAACCCGCATTAATTTACTCTTCCATACTATATTGATGATACACTGATCTAACTATCATAGATATTAATAATACACTGATCTAACTATCATAGATTATTTTATCGATACAAGTTTTATATTACATTTCACCGACGCCCGTGACCTGCACATTCAGCACACCCTGCTGTTACCATAGCGTTGATTCGAGTTGTATAAGAAAGTTGAAAAATCTGGCTCCCAACTGCATCTCATTGCCATCTGATTCCTTACGCACACAGCGCGCTATCGCCGTACCAGGGAATCTGAGGCGGGCCCTCCCGTGCGAAATAGTAACTGTGACATTTTCTGGCGAGCACGGCTCCGCGTTTCGCCAATCCCGCCTGTAGTAGATAGATCCTGATGAGAAAACGAACAGTTTGTTCCCGGCCGCGGGCTTGTAAATCACGAGCCTTTATTATATCATCTAGGTGGAATGTGCTGAGATTGGGCGTAACAATAAATAAGCATCAAGCAGAAATCCAGTTGAAGCGGCCCTTGCTCCAGTGCATAATCCCAAAACTAAAAAAATTGCTGCGGTATAAAAACTAACGAAAAATATGAATGTATTGATGGTTCAGTACAATCGCACAACGGGAGGAACATCATGACAAAAGAAACGACACTTATTAGTCGGCGCGGTGCGCTGGCCGGTGGCGCAGCCGCTCTCGCTGCGCCAGCATTTATCGGTAAAGCCACGGCTGCCGAAAAGGTAACATGGAAAGTGCAATCGCATTGGCCAAAAGCATCATCGTCTTATGGCGATAGCCTTGCGATAATTGCCGATGAGTTGAAGGCAAACACAGACGGACAGTTTGAATTACAGCTTTTTGGCGCGGGTGAGTTTGCCAAAGGCGGAGAGATTTTTAACATCGTACGCAAGGGCGTGGTCGAAATGGGGACCATTTCCCCCGGTTATGTTCTGGGTGAAGCTTCCACTGCCGGACTGGCTCTCGGTGTTCCGGGCACTTTCCGTGAACCATGGGAGTTTGCACACTACCTCAAGAACATGGGGTTTGAAGACATGTTTAATGAAGACCTGGCTGTCCATGGTGTTGTCAGCCGGGCCGAAAAAATCTACCCGACGGAGCTGGTCGTCTCAAAACCAGTCAATTCAATTGAAGATTTTTCCGCATTGAAGCTTCGGTCGTCTGGTAGTTATCTGAAATTCCTAGAAGCGGCAGGCGCGTCAACCCAGAACGTTGCCGGACCCGAATTATACTCAAGTCTGGCCAGTGGCGTCGTGGACGGCGCTCATTGGGGCGCGGCGCAAGGCGCCATGTCCATGAGCCTGTGGGAAGTTGCCAAGTATCATATGAAACCGACACTGGGGCTTGCCATGGATACGCTGATTATGAATCAGCAGGCTGTTGACAATCTTTCTCCTGACCTTCGCAAGGAATTTTTCAACCTTCTGGACATGCGTTTTTGGAAGCGTACGACGGAGTATCAATATAAGGAAAAACTGGCACTTTCGAAGGGCCTGGCGGAGCAAAACATCACGGTGGCACAGTTCCCGCCGGACGTGCTCGCGAAGTTCTCTGAAGCATCTACGACGATCCTTGCAGAAGAAAGCGCCAAGGGCGGAAATGCGACGAAAGCAACTGAAATGCTCGTCGGCTTTCTTAAAGGAATGGGGTACGTCTAAGAACGCCTGATTCTGTCAATCTCTCGGCAAAAACTAGCTAACTCACTCTTTCGGAACCTTTTGCAGTCGCCTGCAGAAGGTTCTGCGAAGAGTGAGGAGTAACACGACCGCGAAATGATTGGTCGCGCTTTTGCCGATGTCTGAAAATGCGCCTTTAGTCAAGTTGAACTGGAGAATTTCATGGTTGCCCTAACCGCATTCGCCCGCGCAGTTACGACGACAAATGTCTGGATCGGACGGCTCGTGAGTTATGTCGTCCTCATCTTGTTCCTTCTACTTATGAGCGACGTGATCATGCGTTACGTAACGCAAAGCCCGATATCCTGGTCCGCATTGGCGTCAAAAATGATCTTTGGTGTCTATGCAATCATCGGCGGCGGTTATCTGCTGGCCAGGCGGGATCACGTCAATGTCGATTTGTTTTATACTCATTTCTCGGCGCGGAAAAAGGCGCTGACTGACATTGCGACTTCCTTCCTGTTCTTTCTGTTCCTTGGCGTCCTTATAAGTGAGAGCTATTCGATGGCGTATGACAGTATATCGCGGCTTGAAGTTAGTTATGAAACAACGTGGCGCCCCCCGATCTGGCCCTCCAAGTCCATGATTTTCGTTGCGGCGATATTATTGCTGTTACAAGGGATCGTGAAATTGATTGCGGACATCATGATATTGTTAGGCTATGAGGTCGATGAGAGTGCCTTTGGACCGGTAGTTGATGACGAAGTCGGCGAGAAGGAGTCCGTATAATGTATGAGTTCCTGAGTATCGAGGTTCTTACCCTCCTTTTCTTCGGCCTCCTGTTTTTGTTCATCATGCTGGGCGTACCGCTGGCATTCGTCCTGGGTGGCCTGTCCGTTATTTTTCTCTATTTTGAACAAGGTCCAATCGCCTTTTATCTGATAGCGTCAAAAATGTGGGATCTGATGGAAACATCCTCCCTCATAGCGATCCCGCTTTATGTGTTTATGGCGATGCTTCTTGAACGTAGCGGTGTGGCGCATGACCTCTATCGAATGATGCATTTATGGTGGGGCGGTGTGCGTGGTGGCCTGGCCATTGGAACTGTCGGCATCTGCACAATATTCGCGGCCATGTCCGGCATTTCCGGCGCCGCGGTAGTCACGATGGGGACGATCGCTCTCCCGCAAATGTTGAAGCGGGGCTATGATAAACAGCTAGCGTTGGGTGCTATCAACGCCGGCGGCGGTTGGGGCATATTGATACCGCCCTCGATCCTGATGGTGCTATATGCCTTGATTACCGAGGTATCGGTAGGCAAGCTATTTGCGGCGGGTGTTTTCCCCGGCCTGCTTCTATTCGCGTTGGTCTCGATCTATATCGGCGTACGTTGCTGGATTCAACCACATATGGGTCCAGCACTCCCGCCTGAAGAACGTGCGAGCTGGAGCGAAAAGATCGGGGCGTTGCGCTCGGTCTTTTTGCCTATTTTCATCATCTTCATTGTTCTTGGTGCCATATTTGGCGGCTACGCAACTGTCACTGAAGCCGCAGCAGTCGGCGTTTTCGGGGCACTGCTTGCCAGCGCGATAAACCGAAAATTGACATGGAAGGTTATTTCGCAATCCTCACTTCGCACCTTCCGGCTTACGACCATCATTACCTGGATTGTCTTCGCCGCTCATGCTTATTCGATGGCCTATACCGCAATGGGAGCCGAACAATTCATCACCCACCTGACCGAGCAGATCCCGGGGGGGAAATGGGGCGCGCTTGGCTTCATGATGTTCGTGCTATTCATTCTGGGGATGGTTCTGGATCCCGTCGGCATTATGCTGATTACCCTGCCGGTATTCCTGCCGCTAGTTGCAAGCCACGGTTTTGACCCGGTCTGGTTCGGTATCCTTTTCGTCGTCATGATGGAAATCAGCTATATGACGCCGCCCTTTGGGTTCAACCTTTTCTACTTACGTTCCGTCGCACCGCCGGAAGTCACGATGAAGGACATCTACTGGTCTGTTGGACCCTATACCGTGGTTGAACTGGCGGGACTGTTCCTGATTGTGCTGTTCCCGGCAATTGCCCTGTGGCTGCCCAATTACCTGTTTCAGTAAAAATAATCCGGTGCGGGGTTAAAAGCTTCCGCACCGGATAATTTCTCTACAGGTCATTCGTAGCAAAGGTATCGCAGCTACGCATATTTCCGTCATTGAAACCAGCCTTAAACCATCTTACGCGTTGCGCGGAAGATCCATGGGTAAAGGAATCCGGTACGATCGCGCCCGTCGCTTGCTTTTGCAGCCCGCTAGGGCGTCAAGCAGAGGCTAACCGCAACTATATGGACTGCACTTCCCGCAAAGCCATTTGCAATAATGTCATTCTCCAGAGGCATTGTCATCAAAGGACGATTGCTGGCTGACAAGAACCGGCACGCGACGCACAAAACTAAACCTTGTATCCAAGAACGGTGGGCAACCATAACGCAATTGACGGGAAAGTAATAACAAGTCCCACAGACGTGATCATGGCGATGATCGGCCAGACAATCCACCGTAATGTGGCTTCAATTGGTACATTCGCTATTCTGGCTGTCACCATCAGATTAACGGCTACCGGCGGGGTAAACTGACCGATCGCTACATTCATCGCCATCAGAACACCAAACCAGACCTGATTCCAACCAAGGGTCGCCATAATGGGCATCAACAAAGGCAAGGCAATCAGGTATATGGAAACCCCATCCAAAACCATCCCGGCCAGCAGGATAAACACCATTACCAGAATCAGCACAATCATTGGCTCATCCGAGATTGAGAGTATATATCCGGCCGCTACATCAAATGTCCCGAGAATCGATCCGGCGAAGGCAAATATCCCGGCCAGCGAGATAATCACCATGACAACGGCAGAGATTTGCGCGGATTCGGCAAGCACATTATAGATATCCCGCGGACCCATTGAGCGATGCAATAACAAACCAACAATCAGCCCGTAGAAGACAGCAACCGCCGCGGCTTCTGTCGGTGTAAAAAGGCCGCTCCTTAGCCCGCCAAGAATAATGACCGGCGCAAATAGTCCGGGCAACGCCCTGATAAAACTCCTGCCAAGGGGCGGTCGACCGTCAGTATTAGTCTCGGCGCCAAAGCCATGCCGTCGGCTGATCAGGAGTGCGGGCACCGCAATCGCCAATCCCGCCAAGAGACCCGGGAACAGACCTGCGGCAAACAAGGCGCGCAAGTCAA
Source organism: Sneathiella sp. (assembly GCA_040880045.1). Classification (GTDB taxonomy): domain Bacteria; phylum Pseudomonadota; class Alphaproteobacteria; order Sneathiellales; family Sneathiellaceae; genus Sneathiella. The sequence goes on along the minus strand of JBBDJF010000011.1, from coordinate 5,626 downwards.
CGCCGGGCACCATGATTGAGTAAACAATCAGGGCAATGGAAGGCGGAATGAGTATGGCAGTGGAGGCCGATGCCGCAATGATACTGGCCGAAAAGGCACGCGGATAGCCCTCCTTCAACATGCTTGGAATCATGACGGTCGCCACGGCGGCAGCATCTGCGGGACCGGAGCCGGACATCCCCCCCATTATCAGGCAAACAAGAATTGCCACAAGAGCAAGGCCGCCCCGTCGGGGGCCAACTATCGCTCGCGATAGCTCGACCAGCCGCGCGGCCACGCCGGATCGCTCAAAGATCATCCCCGTCAGGATAAACAGGGGGATTGCAATCAGGGGGTACTTGGCGATGCTGGCATAGGCAATCGTGCTCATATTGGCGACGGCATCCATGTCGAGGCCGAAGAAGATAGCAATAACGCCAGATAAGCCCAACGCGACGGAAATAGGCGTGCCGGAAATCAAAAAAACCAAGAGGGAGCCCAGAAGGATGAAATGCGGGCTCATCCTTTTTTCCTCGCCTCAATCCAGGCCACCTGAACTATCCGGAACAGTATCGCGACTGATAACAGCGGCAACCAAATTGTATATATCCAGGTTGGATAACCAAGTGCCGGAGAGGTTTCTTCAAATCGGTATTCGTCATATGTCAGGTCACCGCCGTAATAGACCAGCATTGCAAACAATGAAACAGACGCCAGAAACGAGATTGTTTTTAGGGCCACTGCCCAGCGTCCGCCAAGCCAGTTGACGAGAATTGCGATACTTATATGGCCATTATTTGTGTAGGCAAGCCCCGCACCGACAAAGGTCACAATGACCAGGAGGGCGACGGAATATTCTTCGGTAAAGGCAAAAGACACATCTGTCGCATAGCGAACGACGACATTTAATATACTGATCACGCAGATCAGTCCCATGGCCAGGGCGCCAACCGCCTCCTCAATTCGAAAAGGCGGCTTTACCGGATCATTATCATCTGTTTCGGCAGACTGTTCTTGTTCCATGGGACTGTTCTCATTTGAAGGAACCGGAGGTTCAAAATCCCGTTCGGAATTTCTGGAACCTCCGGTTTAATCGAATTTACGGAATGCTATTACTTCTTGGCAACGCTTTCTTCCGCAGACTTAACCAGATCCGGACCGATAATTTCCGTCCATTTTGCATAGACATCACGCGTCGCATCAATAAACTGCTGCCGTTCGGCGTCTGTCAGATGAGTAACCGTTACGCCAAGGCCTTCCAGTTCCTTATACAGAGTATCATCCCCATTGGTGAGACCTTTGCGGGCAACTTCAATTCCATAAGCACCGGCCTCAACCGCCGCCTGACGAATAATTTCCTGATCTTCAGGTGTAAAGTCATTCCAAACTTCATGACTTACGGCAAAGATCAACGGATCTGCAACATATCCCCAGGTCGTGACGTAGTTCTGACCAACCAGGTGCATTTTAGCGATCGTGAAAATTGTCAGTGGATTTTCCTGGCCGTCAACAGCACCGGTCGTCAATGCCGGCTTGGCATCCGCCCAGCTCATTTGCGCCGGGTTGGCGCCGAACGCCGTAAAAATGTCGTTAAACAGCGGCGACCCGACCACGCGAATTTTCATCCCCTTCAAATCTTCAGGTGAGCGGACTACCTGCTTGGAGTTAGTGAGTTCACGGAAGCCGTTTTCGGCCCATGCCAAAGGCTCCACACCATTCGAACGGACAATCTCGAAGATTTTTTCGCCAACCGGTCCGCCGGTGAGGGCATCCATAGCCGCATAATCAGGAATAAGAAATGGCAATGCGAAGACATTCATCTCCGGAATCTGGGGCGACCAGTTGATCGTTGAACTAACGGACATGTCAATGGCGCCACGGCGTATCGCGGTGAATTCCTTGGTCTGTTCACCGGCAACAAGCTGCGTGCCCGGATAGGCTTTCATGTTCACACGGCCATCTGTCCTCTCCCGCACAAGCTCAATCCATTTGTCCGCTGCAATTCCCCAAGGAAATGGCGCCGGAACAACGGTTGAGACCTTGTATTCAGATTTGTAGTCCGCCGCAAAAGACGGTGAAATACTTGCGACGCCTATCAAGGCAGACGCAATCAAAGCATAAAGTTTCATCTTTGTATCCTTCCCTATTTTATTGTAGCCGCGCTTTACGCAACGCGGTCTCCTTTTTTGACCTGAACGGTCCTGTTATCCACCGCAGGAAGCATCCTAGCGGGGTCTCTCGTAACAACGACATCTATCACACTCGGGCGACCTTTCTCAGCAAACGCACTTTGCAACGCCGCTTCAAGCTGATCGGGACTTTCAACGCGGACACCGTGACATCCCATAGCGTTTGCGACATTAGCATAGTTCGTTTCCGACAGTTCCGATGACTGATAATTTCCCTCACCATACATCAGATGCTGCAAAGCCTTAACATATCCGGAGGCGGCATTGTTGACGACAATAATTGTCACGCCAAGGTTCATGCGCCGGGCTGTTTCCAGTTCCCCGATCACCATGTTGAAACCACCATCTCCGGTAAGCCCGACAACCACCGCATCCGGCGCCGCCAGCTGTACGCCCATGGCCCCTGGTAGTCCATAACCGATCGAAGCAAAGCCCCTGTCCGGTACAAAACTGCGGCCGGCTTTTTTCGTATCGAACAACAGTCCGCCCCAATGCGCCGCGAATCCTCCATCAGCGACGAGATATCCATCATCCGGCAGCAGTTTGTTTACTTCCGTAATCAAACGCGCCATATGGACGGGGCTTTCATCGGAGTTTAGTCTTTCCGAGACATCTTCGCGCCAGGCATCCATCTTTTTGGGAACTTCCGCGACATAAGCCGCGCGCATTGAGCGTTGCTCTGCCGCGCTTGCGTCAAGTAACGTATTCAGGTCCCGCAAACCGGCTTTTGCGTCCCCCCAAAGCTTGAGTACAGGCTCGTACGTTCGGCCCATTTCCTCTGCGACGATATCCAGATGAATAACCGGGCCGTTTGCTTCAGGGATGGTGTATCGCTTGGTGGCAATTTCACCGAGCTTGCACCCGACAACCAGCAGGCAGTCACTATCGGCAATCATATTATTTGCAATCCGGTCATACCGGCCAAACAATCCCGCACTTAGCGGGCTTGAACAAGAAATTGCGCCTTTACCGGTTAATGTATGGCAAACAGGAATATTGCAACTTTCTGCGAGCCTCGTCACTTCGTCACACGCATCAGAAAGATGAACACCTCCCCCGCAAAGGATCATTGGCCGTTTTGCCTTCGCAATAAGCTCTGCGGCCTTTGCCGTCATATCGGCATCCGGACGACAGCGAAGCGCCGGGATCGCGGAATGAGCAGGGTTGACTTCAAAATCTTCCGGTTCGAAATTATAGGTTCCATGCGCGATATCTTCGGGCACATTCACAACGACCGGCCCCGGACGTCCGGACGTCGCAATGGCGTATGCCCGACGAAGGATTTCAGGAATACGGTGAATGGCTTCAACTTTAAGAAATTCCTTGCAGGCCGGGCGCAGGATCGACACCTGATCCGTTTCCTGCGTCATATTTTTGCCCGCATGGTCACGATGCGCATCGCCGATAATGGCAACCATTGGTGTTCCGGCATTCAACGCCTCCACCAGTCCGGTGACGAGGTTTGTCGCACCCGGGCCCAGCGTCGCATCAACCAAACCGACTCGGTTGGATACCTTAGCGTAAGCATCGGCGGCAAACACTGCGCAACGCTCATCATTGATCAGATTATGATTAAGACCAAGGCGCCGCGCCGCATCATAGAATGGCAGCAACTGAAACCCGCCCATTCCGAACATGGGCCCGGCCTTATGGGCCTGTAACATACGCACCAGCGCTTCACCGCCTGTCATTTCATTTGATATCATTTACTTGCCTTTTCCAGTGTGTCTTTCGCGGCGGCAACAATCATTTCCGATGTCACACGCAGCATGTCTTCAAGATTGGGTGCATAGGGAACCAGCGAACGCGGTGCCCCCAAACGGCGGATCGGCCCTTTCAGCTGGTGACCGGCCTGCTCAGCCACGGTCGCAACGACTTCCGCTCCGAACCCGGCGACCGCTACTGCCTCATGCGCAACGACCAGGCGCCCGGTTTTCGCGACACTGTTCAGAACCGCCTTCTTATCCCAGGGCCAGAGACTGCGAAGGTCGATAACTTCCGCGCTAATGCCGTCACGGGAAAGCTCTTCTGTCGCCTCAACAGCAAGGTTAGCCGTATTGGACCAGCTGACAATGGTTACGTCAGATCCTTCACATCGCATGCGCACCTTGCCAAACTCATATACTTCATCAAAATCGACGTCACCCTCATTATCCCAGATACCTTTATGTTCCAGATATACAACGGGATCATCGCACGCGATTGCCGCCTTCAGCATCGAGTAATTGTCCTGAGGCGTTCCCGGACAGGCGACAACAAGGCCTGGAATATGGGCATACCAGCTTTCCAATGACTGCGAATGCTGCGCCGCGGAGGAACGCCACAATCCCATGGGTTTGCGCACAACCATCGGTGCCCGCGATTGACCACCGAACATAAAGCGCGCTTTTGCAATCTGATTGACCAGTTCATCCGTTGCGCACAGCGCAAAGTCCGAAAACCGCATTTCCACAATTGGCCGTGTTCCAATCATTGCAGCACCGAATGCGGCACCCATGATGGCAGCCTCCGAGATAGGTGCATCCGAAATGCGGGCTTCACCAAATTCCTCGCGCAGGCCCTTATACTGTCCGAAAACACCACCGCGGCCCAGATCCTCGCCAACGCACCAAACGGTAGGATCCGCTTGCATGGAATGCCGGACAGCAGCAACACTTGCGTCCCGATAACTTAACTTTGGCATTAATAAGCCTCCACCGCGGGACTGCCGATGTCCTGCACATCTTTAAATGCGGTCTCCTTCGCCGGAAAGGGCGTATCGGCAGCCTGTTTAAGTACCTCAATCATTTCGCTCTGCGCGTTTTCATGAAGCAAATCCAGATCCGCTTCCGTCATGCCTTCGCTTCGAAGGACAGCGCGCAGCCGCGCGATCGGATCATTTTTTCTCTCTTCATCCTCAGGTTCGCCCGCCGGACGGTAGCCCGCAGGATCAAAAGACGTATGTCCTGTCCTGCGATATGTTTTTGCATGGAGGAACTCCGGCGGACCGCCGGCACGCAAGCGCGCCGCAATCTCCGCCATCGTATCGGCAACAGCTTCCGCATCATTTCCATCCACAGCTGTTGCGCGCATCCCCAGAGAGGCGGCCCGCGCCGCAGCTCCCTCACCCGCCGTCATGGTTGATGTCCTAGTCGTTGCGGAATATTGATTGTCTTCACATACAAACAGGATCGGCAGCTTGAACACCACGGCCCAGTTTATGCCTTCAAGAAACGGTCCGCGATTGATGGCCCCGTCGCCAAAGATATCCACGACAATTCGCTTGTCACCCATCAGCTTTATGGCGTGCGCCGCACCGGCGGCAATTGTAATGTTTGCCCCGACAACACCATTCGCGCCCAGCATGCCAACATCGAAATCCGCAATATGCATGGAGCCGCCCTTACCGCCGCAGCATCCGCCTTCCCGACCCAGGAGTTCCCGCATCATGGCAAGAGAGCTCGCTCCCTTGGCAAGGG